>NZ_VCKZ01000018.1 GCF_005889745.1 Actinomadura geliboluensis | reverse complement strand
TACATTCTTACTGCGGGAACATTCCCCCGCGCGAGTACGAGGAAGCGTTCAACCGGTCACGTGGCACAGCGACCTAGACCGGCTGAGAACCAACAATCTGAGCCTCCAACATCGCCGGGGCGGTCCACAGGTGCGGGTGGAGTGTTAGTGGGCGAGGTTGACCTGTGTTCTGTGGTGGTCGCCTTTGTCGATCAGGTCGACGAAACCTAGGGCGTAGTCGGCGGCGGAGATCGCGCCGCCGTCATCGGGCTGGACCGCGACGTCGTCGCCGAGGCGGTAGCGGCCGAGTGGTTCGGCGGGCATGTGCGCGCCGAACCTGAGCGCCGGGCTCACGAAGACCCAGTCGAGCGTCGCGGGCGTGGCCGGGAGGTCCTCGATGATGAGCGCCGCACCCGCGCGGATCTCGTCGTGGAGCTCTGCGGGGATGTGACTGAGGTCGGTGACGAAACGGTCCGCCCCGGGCGCGGGACGCAGTGACGAGTAGCCCCCGACGACGAACAGGCGCGCGCCTGCGGCATCAGCCAAGCGCGCGACGGCGCGGTAGACGTCGCGGAAGGTGCCGGTCAGCGGGCCGCGTGGGGCGAGTGCGGCCACTACGACATCCGAGCCCTCGATGGCTGCGGCGAGCGTTGCTTCGTCGGAGGCGTCGCCTTGGACATAGGTCACGTCAGGGATCGGCGCGGCGGGGCCTGAGCGGCTCAGTGCGGTGACCTGGTGGCCGCGAGCGGCGGCCTCCGCGGCGATGGCCGAGCCGGCATAGCCGGTGCCTCCGATGACGGTAATGCGAGACATGAGGTGCCTTTCTCCAGGAGGACGGGTGGCGCCGAACGGGCGCAGTGGTTACCGTACGAGCCCAACTCTCCATCGGGAAGAAGGCACTTTGTGGTAACCACCCCGGACGAGCCGGTGCTCCGCGGCAGCCCCTACCGCGCGGACTGCCCGACCCGCCGCATCCTGGATCGCATCGGCGACCGCTGGACCGTGCTCATCGTGGGCGCCCTCTGGGACGGCACCGCCCGCTTCTCGGAGCTGCGCCGACGCATCGAGGGCATCTCCCAGAAGATGCTCACCCAGACCCTCCGCGGGCTCGAACGGGACGGGCTCGTGCACCGCACCGTCCACCCCGAAGTACCGGTCCGCGTTGAGTACTCCCTCACCGAGGCGGGCCGCACCCTGCGCGAGCCGCTGCGCGCGCTGGAGGAATGGGCGATCGCTTACCTTGACGACTGGTCGGCGGCGCAGGAAGCGTACGACCGCGCGAATCGGCCTTCTTCCGACTCCGGGGATCGCGACAAGTAACGCCCCGATATCGGAGCTGCTTACCGCTGACGGGCGTAACTCAGTCGTGTCGTCGCGGCGAGACGGTGGCTACTTCATGTGGTTGGGCGCCATCGGAACCAGTAGTTCACGGACTCGGCCTCGTCAGGGTCTCTGGCGACGAAACGCATTTCGCGCTTCATCCGGCGCGCATTGTCAGGTGCTTGCCGGTGTGGTGCGAGTAGGGCGTCCAGCTCGTCGTAGCGGGCGTTGCCTCCATGGCCGGGGTGGGTCTCGGGCCCTACCTCCCCTGCCCGGTAGCGCTCGCTCCACTTGACGAAAATCTCGGACTGCTCGCGCTCCCACTCCAGCGCTTCAGTGCTCGCAGGCCAGACCTCGTACTCGTCGTCTTCGTGGTAACGCTCGTAGTGGTGGCCCTTGAAGTAGTGGGGCCGGCCGTCGATATCGGCGACGCCGACGCGCGGGCCGTCGTACCAGTCCAGCTCGACGTGCGCGCGCTCGAATCCGTCCGCGATCAGCTGCGCTTCGTCCCAGATCTCAGCCACACTCGTACGCTATCGACAAGTTGGCCCCATTCGTGATCACATTTTCGGCTGGAGCAGCCTATGCGGCGTGATGACGTCTTTCGCCGTTGGTCTTACGGCTAGTGCTCAGTCTGAGCCATTGCTGTCAGGAACCAGCGCAGTTCCTTGCTGGGGTAGTCGGGCGGGTCCCAGCCGTTGATGACCGACAGTAGCTCCGCGTAGCGTTCGCGGCGCGGATCGGCGGCGGCGGTCAGGTAGGCCGCGAGGCTTTCGCGCAGGGCTGCGTCGTCTGTCTGGTCTTGGACGGCGGCGTAGGCGGTGGTGATTTGTTTGACGGCCTGAGCCGCTTCCGGGGAGTTGGTGGTGACGCCGGCTGTCAGTAGCGGGGCCACGGTCTCCGCGACGCGCGCGACGATGGGCTTGCGCGGTGGGGCCGTTTCCAAGGCGGGGTGCTCGGTGAACAGGCCGCGCATCAGTGACCGGAACTCCGGGTCTTCGGCGAGTTCGGCCAACTCCACCCATGCCTCCAACTGCTCGGACGTGGGGTCATCGGGCAGTTCGGGTGCCATGGATCGGTGCAGGACGCGCGAGAGCGGGCCCGCGTCGGGATCCCCGAATGCGCTGTGCAGGAAGTCGTCGACGAGGGCGTCACGCTCAGCGGCGGAAAGGCGGGCGAGTCGGTGCATGAAGTCCATCTCCTCGGGTGTGGAGCCGCGCCTGGCCGCTGCTGAGAGCACCGCGTAGCGCAGCCGCAGCACTCGCATCTGCACCGCTACTGCCTCGGCGTGGGTGGCGGCGGCCTCTGCGGCCGGTAGTCGGCGGTCCAAGATCTTCTCGATGGTGGCCAGGTCGATTCCGAGTTCGCGTAGCGTCCGTACCAGGCCGAGGCGCACTACGGCTTCCGGTGCGTACCGCCGATGCCCTGCCGCGCTTCTGCCGGCCTCCGGCACCAGTCCGCGCTCCGAGTAGAAGCGCACGGCCTTCACCGTGACTCCGCCGAGCCGCGCCAACTCGCCGATCGAGTAGCCACCGTCCATGCCTGAAGCCTGGCACCTCCCCCAAGGGGAGCTTCAACCTGTAATGATCTTCTGCGGATCGGGGCGTGCGGAGGGGGCTGACTGGTGTCCGGTGACTTTGAGTTGACCATGGACGAGCTTCGGGTCGTGGCGCGTTTCGTGGCGGAGAGTGCGCAGGACGTCCTGCCTGTGTTCGAGGAGGCCGTTCCGGGGGATTCCCGGCCGCGTGCGGCCCTTGATGCCGCGTGGGAATTCGTCAATGGCGCCCGGCGGACGAAGTTGCAGCGTGTGACGTCATTGGATGCCCACCGGGCGGCGAAAGAGGCGGATACCGAGGTCGCTCGTCTTGCCGCGCAGGCTGCTGGGGACGCTGCGTCCGCCGCTTATCTGCATCCGATCGCGCGGGCCACTCAGGTCGGGCACATCTTGCGGGGTCCGGCCAACGCGGCGCGGATCGGCGAGTTGCAGGCCGGAGATGATTACGCGGTCGGAGACATGCTGATCGAGCAGACTCGGGGACGGGCCACGCCCGTGCTGGTCGATGTTCTGTCGCGGTATCCGCTTGCGCCGGCCGGTAAGAGTCGCGCTGCCCAGCTCATGAGTGCTCTGGACGCTTCCTTGCGAGCCCGCTAAAGGACGTCGTAGGTCAGGTGTGTCGCGGTCGATGTCGGGATCACCGTGCGCTGCACCAGTGTGCGTGGTGCCCCGCCCCTGAATAGGGGTGTTCCGGCGCCTAGGACGACAGGGGCCAGGTGAAGGGCCAGCACGTCGACCAGCCCGGCTTCGAACGCCGAGGCGATGGTGGCGCCGCCGCCCATGAGGATGACGTCCTTGTCCACCGCCTCGGCTGGCCGCCGGGCGGCGGCTACGGCGTCCGGCAGGCCCGTCGTGACGAACGTCCAGTCGAGGCTGGTGAGCCGAACCGACTCCGGCCGCGAGCTCGTCACGACGAAGAACGCGGGCTTGCCCACCTCGCCGGCGCCGTACCCGGTCGTGTCGTCCCAGCCGCCGGGTCCGTCGACGATGTCGAAGAGGTTGCGGCCGAGGATGACGGCGCCCGAGCGGGACGTCCCCTCACGGAGGATCCGGCGGTCGTCGGGGTCGTCGGAGAAAGCCCAGGTGTGCAGGGCCTCGCCACCGGTGCCGAGACCGTTCTCCAGGCTCGGGTCAGGGCCGGTGACGAAGCCGTCCAGGGAGACCGAGATGTCCGCGATGATTTGCGTCATGTCCAGGCTGACTCGCCGCGCCCCTGAGACTCATCGCTATGCCGACGTCCTGCGCCGGAAAAGAACGGCCGCGAGCGGCACGCTGATCACCACCATGCCCGTGAGCCAGGCCGCCGCCACCGCGCCGGAGGAGCCCATCGGCTGGTCCAGGAGCAGTGAGCGGAGTGCTTCCACGATCGGTGTGATCGGCTGGTTGTCGGCGAAACCGCGCAGGGCGGCCGGCATGGTCTCGGCCGGGACGAACCCGTCCGACATGTACGGCAGGAACAGGACGAGGAAGCTGAACGCACCCGCCGCCTGGACCGACTTGACCAGGAGCCCCCAGAGCACCGCCAGCGACGACACCGCCACCACGTAACCCGCCAGTAGGGCCAGCGTGAACGCCCAGTCGACGAGTCCGGCGTCCGGGCGGAAGCCCAGGGCGACCGCAGCGACCAAGGCGATGCCGCACGCCGCGACGTTGCGGACCAGCGAGGCGACCACATGCCCGGCCGGGACCGTCCAGCCGCTGATCGGCAGGGTGCGGAAGCGGTCGATCATGCCCCCGGTCATGTCCTCGGCGATGGCCGAGGCGGTCAGCGCGGCGCCGTAGCCGCCGGACATGAGCAGGATGGCGGGCACCACGAAGTCGATGTAGGCGAGGCCGCTGGAGCCGGTGTCGATCGCCCCGCCGAAGACGTGCACGAACAGCACCATCATGATCACCGGCAGCGCGGTGTTCACGATGAGGCCGTCGAGGAGGCGCAGTTCGCGGCGCAGGTCGCGGATGACGAGGCGGCGCAGGTCGCCCGCCGCTGCCAGGACGGCGCTCATGCCGCTCCCTCCGTGAGTTCGAAGAAGACGTCGTCGAGGGTGGGGGCTCGCAGCTCCACGCGCTCGACGGTGACGCCCGCGCGGTGCATCAGGTCCAGCGCGTGGCGCAGGTGGTCGGGGCCCTGGACGGCCATGGTGACCTCCCGTGCCTCCGCGTCGAGACGCGCCGAGGTGTCGCCGTTGAGCGCCGTCGCGGCGCGCGGTACGTCACCGGTCGCCGCCAGGCGCAGCAGCAGGCGCTCGGCGCCCACCTGGCGCTTCAGCGCGGCGGGAGAGTCGTCGGCCGCGACGCGGCCGTCGTTGATCACCACGACGCGGTCGGCGAGCCGGTCGGCCTCCTCCAGGTACTGGGTGGTGAGCAGGATGGTGGTTCCGGCGGCCAGCAGTTCCCGGATCACCGACCACAGCTCGGCGCGGCTGCGCGGGTCGAGCCCGGTCGTGGGCTCGTCCAGGAACAGGATGCGCGGCTCCGACACCATGCTCGCCGCGAGGTCGAGCCGGCGCCGCATGCCGCCCGAGTAGGTCGCGACGCGCCGGTTCGCGGCGGCGGCGAGGCCGAAGCGCTCCAGGAGTTCGCCCGCCCGCCGCCGGGCCCGGCGCCCGCCGAGGTGGCTGAGGCCGGCGAACAGTTCGAGGTTCTCCCGCCCGGTCAGCAGCTCGTCCACCGTGGCCTGCTGGGCGGTCAGGCCGATCGCCCGGCGCACCGCGGCGCCCTCGCGGACGACGTCGTGCCCGCCGACGGTCGCCGTGCCGCCGTCGGGGGCGAGCAGCGTGGTCAGGATGCGCACGGTCGTGGTCTTGCCCGACCCGTTCGGGCCGAGCAGGGCCAGGAGCGACCCGGTGGGCACGGTCAGGTCGATCCCCTTCAGGACCGGGGTCCCCCCGAACGACTTCGTCAGGCCGCGGGCCTGGATCGCTTCTGCGAATGTCATACTGTGTATCGCGTTCACTATTTTGAGTATGCACAATTTCAGCAGCGGGTCAAGAAGGAGGGGTTCCATGGCGGACGACCGGACGCTGCCGCCGGTGCTGCGGCGCATGTGGGGACGCGAACCGGCGCCGCGCCGCGGGCCGCGGCCGCGGCTGGACCTCGCCGCGATCACCGCCGCCGCCATCGAGATCGCCGACGACGAGGGGCTGGCCGGGGTCTCGATGGCCGGTGTCGCCGCCCAGGTGGGCGTGGCGGCGACGGCGCTCTACCGGTACGTCGGCAGCAAGGAGGAGCTGCTCATCGCGATGACCGACGCCGTCGTGCCGGAGCCGCCCGAGCCGGACGGCCTCCCCTGGCGCGACTACCTCGCCCTCTGGTGCCGGGCGCAGCGCGACGCCGTCCTGCGGCACACGTGGCTGCTGTCCGTCGACCGGCTCGCCCCGCCGCTCGGCCCGCGCCGGCTGCTGTGGCTCGACCGCGCGCTGGCCTCCCTCGGCGGCACCGGGCTGCACGACGGCGAGAAGGTCAACGTGGCGACCGCCCTCGCCGGGTACGCGATCACCGACGCCGCGTTCGTCCACGGGGTCGGGGGCGGCGACCCGCAGATGGAGGCCGCCGAGATCGACGGCGCCGCCGACTACGGCGACATGCTGGCCGAACTGCTCGACCCGGCGACCTATCCGGCCCTGTCGGCGGCGATGCGCTCGGGAGTCATGCAGGGCGCGGAGGGCTGGTCGGACGACGGCGACTTCGTCTTCGGCCTCGACCTGCTGCTCGACGGCATCGAGGCGCTGATCGAGCGGCGCCGGGCGGCTCGCCCGGCTGCGTCTCAGGCCGGAGTGGACGACTCGTGCACGCGGCCGGAGGAGCCGAAGACCAGGTAGCGGTCGAAGTCGGCGGCGAACCAGCGGTCGTGGGTGACGGCCAAGACGGTTCCCGCATAAGACGCCAGGCCCTCCTGGAGGGCTTCGGCGCTGGCCAGGTCGAGGTTGTCGGTCGGTTCGTCCAGGAGGAGCAGCGTCGCGCCCGACAGTTCGAGGAGCAGGATCTGCAGGCGGGCCTGCTGGCCGCCGGAGAGCGTCTCGAACGGGCGGGAGCCCGCGGGGGCCAGCTCGTAGCGGGCGAGCGCGGCCATGGCGTCGTTGCGGGTGAGCGCGTGCCGCGCCATGACGATGTCCGCCGGGGTGCGGCCGAGCAGGTCGGGGCGGGTGTGCGTCTGGACGAAGAGGCCGGGCACCACGCGGGCGCCGAGGCGGAACTCACCGGCGTGCGGGACGTCGTGCCCGGCGAGCAGGCGCAGGAACGTCGATTTGCCCGAGCCGTTCGAGCCCAGCACCGCGACGCGTTCGCCGTACCAGATCTCAGTGGCGAAAGGGCGGGTCAGACCGGTCAGCTCCAAGGATTCGCAGATCAGGGCTCGTTTGCCGGTGCGGCCGCCGCGCAGCCGCATCCGCACGTTCTGGTCCTTGGGCGCGCTGCGGGGCGGGCCCGCCTCCTCGAAGCGCGCCAGGCGGGTACGGGCGGCCTGGTAGGACGAGGCCACCGCGTCGTTGTTGGCCGCGCGCTGGCGGAGCAGGTGGACTAGCTGCTTCAGGCGGGTGTGCTCCTCGTCCCAGCGGCGGCGCCGCTCGTGGAGGCGTTCGGTGCGTTCGCGGCGGGCCTGCGCATAGCCTGCGAAACCGCCGCCGTGGACCCAGATGTCGCGTGACTCCACGGTGATGATGCGGTCGGCCGTGTCGGCGATGAGCTGCCGGTCGTGAGAGACGAGGAGGACGGTCTTGGCCGTGGCGCGCAGCTTCTCCGCCAGCCATTCCTTCGCGGGCACGTCGAGGTAGTTGTCGGGCTCGTCTAGAAGGAGCACTTCGTCCGGGCCGCGGAGGAGGGCTTCCAGGACGAGACGCTTCTGCTCCCCGCCCGAGAGGGTCGTCACGCCGCGCGTCTTCGCCTCGTCGAACGACAGGCCGAGTGCGGCGGTCGTGCAGGCGTCCCAGACGACCTCGATGTCGTAGCCGCCCGCATCCGTGTAGTCGGTGATCGCCTCGGCGTAGGCGAGCTGGGTGCGCTCACTGTCGTCCAGGTTGCGTTCAGCGCGGGCCAGGCGCTCCGCCGCGCCGCGCACTCGTTCGGGCGCCACCGACAGCAGCAGGTCGTGGACGGTCCGGGCGTCGCGGATGCCGCCGATGAACTGCCGCATCACGCCGAGGCCGCCGGTGCTCGTGACGACACCGTCCGACGGCTGGACGTCGCCGGCGATCAGCCGCAGGAGCGTCGTCTTGCCCGCGCCGTTCGGGCCGATGAGCGCGGCCTTGGCCCCCTCCCCCACGCGGAAGGAGACGTCGTCCAGCAGGAGACGCCCGTCGGGCAGGGCGTAGCTCAGCCGGCTCACCTCGATGTGCCCCACACACTCTCCTAGTACAGCGGTCGAGTTACTAGACCAATGATCCGGTACTCGTTCAATGTACTAGTCTCGGTCGCATGACGGAGAGCGTGTGGTTGCGCGAAGGACGCCGGTCACGGCGGGAGGGGCCGCCGCTGTCCCGGGAGCGGATCGTGGCCGAGGCCGTGGCGCTGCTGGACGAGGAGGGCGCCGGGCGGCTCACCATGCGGCGCCTCGCCGAGCGCCTCGACACCGGGTCCACGACGCTGTACTGGCACGTCAAGACCAAGGACGACGTGCTCGAACTGGCCCTCGACAGCATCTTCGGCGACGTGGCCCTGCCGCACGGCGACCAGGACTGGCGCGCCGCCGTGGTCGCGCTGATGTCCGGCTGGCGGCGCGCGATGCTCGACCACCCGTGGTCGGCGGCGGTCCTGGGCGGACGCCCCCTGCTGGGCCCCAACGTGCTCGCCCGCACGGACTTCCTCTACGCGACGCTCGCCGCGACCGGACTGACCGGTGCGCGCCTCGCCACCGCCGCGTACGCGGTGGCGAACTACGTCATCGGGTCGGCGCTCATGGAAGTCGGCGCGCAGGATTCCACCCCCAGCGCCGCCGCCGAGCATCTCGCCCGCAGCCGCGACCTGTACCCGGCTCTCGCCGAGCACGGCCACCTGGACGACGGCGACTGGGACGCCGCGTTCGTCCAGGGGCTCGACTACCTCCTCGACGGGATCGGCGGCGTCACTTCCCCGTGAGGGTGACGACCTTGAGGCCCGGTGCCTTGTTGATCTCGCCGGCGCAGAACCGCTCGGTGACCCACTGCTTCTTGGAGAAGAGGCGGGTCTGGTCCGCGTAGTGCGGGGACGTCGGGTCGGTCGACTGCGAGTAGGTGAGAAGGGTCCGGGTGTCGGGGCACTTGTCACCGTCGAACGAGACGACCTGGACGTAGCTGGAGCCCGTGGTGATCTCCGTGTAGCCCTTGCCCGGCGTCCACGTGCCCTCGACCTTGTTCAGGATGCCGAGGTTCTCGGTGCCGCCGCCGATCGGGATCCGCTCGCCGTTGCGGGTGACGTACTGGTGGTCGCCGAGCGGCGCGTCCAGCGGGATGTTCGACTTCTTCAGCTCGTCCACCGCGTCCAGCAACGCCTTGCGGGCGGCCAAGGAGCCGGTGTTGAAGTCGCGTGGCGTGTTGACCGGGTCGGACGCGTTGAACGGCGTCTTCCACAGGTCCCACGCGGAGAGCGCCTTGCGCCAGTACCGGTCGAAGAGGAGCGCGCCGCGGCTGCCGGTGTCGGCCGTCTTGTCCCACTTGGCCAGGACGTCGCAGGGTTCGCCGAGGCGCATGTCGCGGCACATCGTCACCGTTCCGGCCGCGGCGAGCTCCCCCGCGTGGTTGCGGTTGGCGAAGACGAGGTCCTGCATGTCGGAGCGGGTGAACTTGCTCGCGGCGAGCTGGTCCTGGACGGAGACGATGCCGCTCCTCGTGCGGAGGCTGCGGGCGGCCTTCTCGTCGCCGATGATGCGGTCGTAGCCGGTCAGCGGCTTCTCCGGGTTGGACAGCCAGTAGCTGTCGTTGGAGTTGGTGACGTAGTCGCCGCGGGTCAGCACTGGGTACCGGTCGGGGTCGAGGATCCCCGGCTGGACGGTCCCCGGCGCCTTGCCCGGTGCGCAGGACGACCGGGTGCCGTCCAGGATCGCGAGGCCCGCCTGCCGCAGCGTCAGGTGGCCGAGGAGGGAGTTGCAGCGGTCCGCGAACGCGTTCGTGACGTTCGGCAGCACCTGGATCTGGGCGAACAGCGCCTTGCCGCGCGCGTCGGCCGCGATGGTGTTCACCCAGGGCAGGCCCTGGGTCTGCTTCAGCGCGCGGACGGCGTCATCGGTCGTGCGGGCCTTGCCCAGGGCGAGCGAGGTGTTCGCCAGGCGCAGGTTCGTGGCGTTCGGGTCGGTGAGCGCGTAGGCGTTCCAGGTCGTCCACGGCAGCCCGATGGACGAGACGGACGTGACGATCGGCCCGTAGCGGCTCCGCCACTGCGTCCTGGTGACCGGCTTGACCGAGCCGTCCGCCTGCTTCGCCTGGACGGTGACCCGCCGCTGGGTCATCTTCTCCACCTTGCCGTCCACGAAGTAGGACGTCGGGTCGCCCGGCACCAGCCGCAGCTCGGTGAGGCTGAACGGGACGCCGGTCGCGACGGTGTGGCTCCACGCGAACGTCGAGGTGTGGCCGATGTTGACGGACGGCGACCCGAGCAGCGCGGCGCCGCTCACGTTCAACTTGCCGGGGATCGTCTGCTGCATCTGCCAGAAGCGCCGCCCGTTGTGCCACGGGTAGTGCGGGTTGCCGAGGAGCAGGCCGCGCCCGTTCGCGGTGGCGCCGCCGCCGACGGCGATGGCGTTGCTGCCCATGTCGGCGTCCGCCAGCAGCTTGCGGGCCCCCTCGGCGGCCTTAGCGAGGGGCTGCGCCTTGGCCTGCGCGGCGCCCGGAGGCGCCGCCTCGGTGATCTGGTCGGTGACCATGCCGGAGCCGCCGAGCATGGCGAGGGCGTAGCCGCGCCGGTAGACGTCCAGCTCGGTGATGGGCCGCACCCACGCGGCGCCCTTGCACGCCGGGTCGGTGATCTTGCCCTCGCGCAGGTAGCGGTTGTAGCCGGCGGCCCAGCCGCGGCTGAGTTCGCGCACCTCGGTGCTCGGGCCGTAGGGGGCGGGCGCCGCCGCCAGCCGCTCGACGACCTTGCTGTCGTTGATGCCGGTGAAGAACACGTCGCTGGCGAGGTTGGTGGACGCCGACGACAGCGCCCTGTCCGGTGCGCCGTCCGGGCCGAAGTACTTGGAGCGCTCCCCGCTCAGCGTGACGACGCCCTGCGCGAGCAGGCACAGGTCGTCCTTGGCCGCCGCGTAGCCGGTGCCGTACCCGAGGCCGGCGTAGTCCGGCGCGGTGATGTGCGGAATGCCGTACTCGGTGTAGCGGATCGTCGCCGACATGGCGCGCTCGCTGGTCGCGGCGGCGGACGAGGTCACGGCGGCGGAGGAGGTCACGGGCGTCAGGACGGCGGCGGCGACCACCGCGGCTCCGGCCGCGCGCAGGACGGTACGCGACATGGGACTCCTTGATCACAGAAGTCCCGCAAAGTTCGCACAAGTGATCGTTCCTGGCAAGACCTACGCAAGGACCTACGGGAGGAGGCCGGGAAGGTCGGCCGCGTGGTCCTGGAGGTAGGCGGCGAGCGTCTCGGGGATCAGGTCGATGGCGGCCAGGTCCGCGGGGGTGCACGGGACGAGGTCGACGTCGTAGCGGCCCCGCGCCGGGTCCTCGAACTCGGGGCCGTGGCGGCGGGACAGGTCCATCGAGGCCAGCCGGCAGACGTAGAAGGTGTTGAGGCGGTACAGCCCGGGCGACTCCTCCCCGCACGCGAAGACCTGCCGGACGGGCCCGGCGGTGGCGCCGAGCTCCTCGTCCAGCTCGCGGCGCAGCGCGGCCTCCGGGGACGCGTCGTCCGGCTCGATCTTCCCGCCCGGGGTCGTCCAGTAGACGGGCCGGTCGGGGCGGGTGCGGCGCAGCAGGACGAGCGCGTCGCCGTCAAGGAGGAGGGCGCGCACGGCCCGGCGGACCCTCACGAGTTCAGGTAGGCCAGGACGGCCAGGACGCGGCGGTGCCCGCTGTCGGACGGCGGCAGGCCGAGCTTGGCGAACACCGCGCCGATGTGCTTGCTGACCGAGCGCTCGGTGATGACGAGGGTGGCGGCGATGGTGGCGTTGTCGAGGCCCTGCGCCATGAGCCCGAGGACCTCGCGCTCGCGCGGCGTGAGCGCCTGCAGCGGGTCCTGGCGGGTGGTCATCAGCTGGGACACGACCTCGGGGTCGAGGGCGGTGCCGCCCGCCGCGACGCGGTCGAGGGCGTCCAGGAACTCGTCGACCCGGCTGACGCGGTCCTTCAGCAGGTAGCCGATGCCCTCGGCGCCGCCGGCGAGCAGCTCGGCGGCGTAGGTCTCCTCGACGTACTGCGACAGCACGAGCAGCGGCAGGCCGGGGATCCGTTTGCGCGCCTCGATCGCCGCGCGCAGCCCCTCGTCGCGGAACCCGGGCGGCAGCCGCACGTCGAGGACGGCGGCGTCGGGCCGGTGCTCCAGGATCGCGGGCAGCACCTCGGGCCCCTCGCCGGCGACGGCGACGACCTCGTGCCCGCCCGCGTTCAGCAGCATGACGAGGCCCTCCCGGAGGAGCACGTTGTCCTCGGCGATCACGATCCGCACGGCAGCTCCACCTCGAGCGTCGTCCCTTCTCCGTCGGGGCTGTCGATGCGGGTCGTCCCGTCGAGCGCCGCCACCCGGCGGCGGATGCCGGCGAGGCCGCTGCCCCGGTCCGGATCGGCCCCGCCCTTGCCATCATCCCGCACGCTGATCACCAGGCGGGCAGGGGCGCGGCGCAGCACGACCCAGCCGTGGCGCGCGCCGCTGTGCTTGGCGATGTTGGTGAGGGCCTCGGCGACGACGAAGTAGGCGGCGGCCTCGACGGCGGCGGGCGCCCGGCCGTCCGCGACGTCAAGCTCCACCGGGATCGGCTGGCCCGCGGCGAGCGCGCGCAGCGCCCCGGCGAGGCCCCGGTCGGACAGGATCGGCGGGTAGATGCCGCGGATCACCGTGCGGAGCTGGGTGAGCGCCTCCTCGATGCCCTCCCTGGCCTCCAGGAACAGCGTGCGGGCGGCGTCCGGGTCGGTGCCGAAGCGGCGGTCGGCGAGGCCGAGGCGCAGCGCGGCGGCGACGAGCTGGGCCTGCGTCCCGTCGTGCAGGTCGCGCTCGATGCGGCGCAGCTCGGCGCCGTGCGCCTCCAGCGCCTCGGCGCGGGTCTCGGTCAGCTCCTCGACCCGCTCGCTGAGGCTGGTGCGGCGGGTCGGGCCGAGCAGCGCGGCGGCGAGCCGGGCCTGCCAGCGGACGAGCCGCGGCACCAGCCACAGCAGGACGAGCAGGTCGAACGCCCCCTGGACGAACGGCATCGTCAGCGCCTTCGGCCAGCTGTCCAGCGTGATGAACGCCGACTGGGAGCCCTCGGGCGCCGCCCACCACCACAGCGGCAGCGACAGCGTGAAAGGGATCGCCGGCCAGATCGCCACCGCGATCAGCGCGGCCTGCAGGCCGGTGAGGCCGTGCACCGCCATCCAGGCCGCGTCCCGCCAGGTCGCCCGCGACGCCAGCAGCCGCCGCCCCTCGGCCAGGCCGTCGCCCACGGGACGGTACGGCTCGGGGATCTCGCGGCCGAGCAGCCGGCCGGCCCGGCGCCGCTCGGCGTTCGCGAGCCGGCGCAGCGGCCGCACGGCCGACGGCAGCCACGGCAGCACGACGGGCAGCAGCACCAGGAAGGCGATCAGCGGGGCCAGCCCGAACAGCGCGGGCGCGGCGGTGCGCAGGGCGCCGACCAGCTCGCGGGTCGCGTCCACGCTGCGTTTCAGTGCGGTTCTCATGTCACCTCGCCATCACGGTAGGCGACGGTGAGGCCCCGCGCAGCCGGGCCCGCACCCCTGACGGGGGTGTAGCCCGCTCCACCATGGACTCGTCCGGGACGACCGAACCGCACAGGTCGTCCCCCAGGCGGCCTCTCCGCCGTTACGATCGCCACTGGCATGCTCTGTACCGGAACGGCGTGAAATGGATGATGTGGAGGTCCGGCACCTGCCGGGCGATCTGCCGCAGCTGTTCGACGACGGTGTCGGGGACGACACCGCCGCGCGGACGCTGTCGGTGCCTCTGCCCGACGGGGACCTGGTCTGGCCCGACCCCGGCTACCCGCAGCGGCGGCCGCTCATGCGGCCCGCGCTCTGGCTGAGCGACGACCCGGTCCGCGGCGACCTGTGGGCCGCGCTGCGCGCCGAGCACCACCGGTCGGGGCTCTGGCCGCTGCTGATGGACGAGAGCGACCAGCCGTGGGCGGCCGGGCAGATCGCGCCGGAGCCGGTGAGCGAGGTCGCGAACTACCATCCGCACGCCTTCATGTACGAGGTGTGGGCCGACTTCGCCGAGCAGGCCGCCGACGGCGACCTGGAGGACCTCGCCCCCTACGGCCGGCACTGCCCCGGCCCCGCCCCGGCCGGGGTGCCGCTGGACGACCCGGGCAGCGTGGCCGACCGCCACGCCCGCCTGCTCGCCGCCCGCGGGCTCTCGCTGGGGCTCGTCGCGGTGGAGCGGGGCGCCGACGCGCTGGCCGCCGTCGGCTGGCAGGGCGCCCTCAACCACAACGAGTGGACGGCGCCGCTGTCGGCCGTCCTGCGCAGCTGGGAGGACCGGTTCGGCGCGCGCGTCGTCGGGCTCGGCTTCAACACGCTGGAGCTGAGCGTCGCCGCGCCTCCCGTCACCACCCGGCACGCCGTGCAGGTCGCGGCCGAGCACTGGGCGTTCTGCCCCGACATCCTGTTCCAGGGCCCGGGCACCCTCACCGGGTACGCGGAGGAGATCCGCGGCAAGACCTACTGGTCGTTCTGGTGGGACTGACCGGCCTTCGGGCCGGCCGGCCCTGACCGGCCGCCGCTGACCGGCCGACCGGCCAAAAGGTCGGTCATGGCGTGTGAACCTCCAGGTCATTTGCGCCGGTAACTCCCTGAGGGACGGTTACGGTGGGGCGGGTGAGCACCGGGTGGCGCGGCCCGGACGGGCCCCGGGCGACCCGCGCGGGCGGCACCCTCGCGCGTCCGCCGTCCGGTCCGGGGGCACTGAGGGGGCGCTGCCATGACCGATGGAGCGGGCGACGGGCACATCACCGAACTGCTGCGCGCCTGGCGGGAGCCGGTGCTGAGCCGCTGGACCGAACTGGTCGGGACGAGCGTCCGCGGGCGCATCACCGAGGCCGAGCTCCGCTCGGAGCTGGACGAGATGTACGGGCTGGTCGAGCGGGCCCTCGGCGGCGACGAGACCGCCGCCGGGGAGCTGCGGGCGACGCTCGCGGAGATCTCCCGCGGGCGGGCCCGGCAGGGCTTCAGCCCGACCGAGGTCGCGATCGGCGTGTTCGCGCTGAAGCAGGCGCTGTACGAGCAGGTGCGCGCCACCCAGGACCGCCGGGCCTACGGCGAGCTGATCGACTTCTCCGCCTACGTCGACGAGCTGGGCCTGGCCACGTTCGAGACCTACGCCGCCGCCCGCGAGCAGGTCATCGCCGACCAGGCCGAGCAGCTGCTGGAGCTGTCGACGCCCGTCGTGAAGCTGTGGGACGGGATCCTCGGCGTCCCCCTCGTCGGCACGCTGGACTCGGCCCGCACCCAGGTGGTGATGGAGACGCTGCTGGAGACGCTGGTGGACACCGGCTCCCGGTTCGCGGTGATCGACATCACCGGGGTGTCCGCCGTGGACACCGAGGTGGCCCAGCACCTGCTGAAGACCGTCATGGCGGCCCGGCTGATGGGCACCGAGTGCGTGATCTCCGGCGTCCGGCCGCAGATCGCGCAGACGATCGTGACGCTCGGCATCGAGTTCGGCGACATCGTGACGAAGGCCGACCTCGCCGACGCGCTGGCGTACACGCTCGACCGCAGCGGCGTGCGCCTGGCCCGCGAGGAGGGCGCCTGATGGACCGCGTGCCCATCCTCAAGATCGGGAACGTCCTGCTGGTGTCGATCCAGCTCGACCTGCAGGACCAGACCGTCCTGGCGCTCCAGGAGGACCTGGCCGACCGGATCACCGCCACCGGCGCGCACGGCGTCATCATCGACATCACCGCGGTGGAGATCGTCGACTCGTTCATCGGCCGCATGTTCGCCACCATCGCCGCCATGTCGCGGCTCATGGACGCCGAGACGGTGGTGGTCGGAATGCGCCCGGCGGTGGCGATCACGCTGGTGGAGCTCGGGCTCTCGCTCGGCGGGGTGCGCACCGCGCTGGACCTGGAGGAGGGCATGCGGCTGCTCGGCACGGGTGCGCGCGGCGGGGCGGGCGGCCCGTGACGTCCCCGCCCGGCGAGGAGGTGCCGATCGTGTCGGGCGATGACGTGGTGCGCGTCCGGCAGCTGGTGCGCGCCGCCGCGGCGGCGGCCGGGCTGTCGCTGGTCGACCAGACCAAGATCGTCACGGCGGCGAGCGAGCTGGCGCGCAACACCTACGCGTACGGCGGCGGCGGCACGATGCGGATCGAGCAGGCGGTGGACGACCGGGGCCGGACGGGCGTCCGCATCGTCTTCCACGACGACGGCCCGGGCATCCCGGACGTCGAGCGGGCCCTGTCGGCGGGCTGGTCGAGCGGCACCGGGCTCGGCCTCGGCCTGTCCGGCGCCCGCCGGCTGAGCGACGAGTTCGACCTGACCAGCGAGGCCGGGAAGGGCACCACGGTGACGGTGGCCAAATGGCCGCGCTGACCGGCGCCGGCTGGACGACCAGCCCGTCCGCCGACGACACGCTGCGGGTGCGGGTGGAGGAGGAGAGCGCCGCGGCGGGCGTGCGGCGGCGCGTCACCGCGCTCGCCGAGCGGCTCGGGTTCGCCGGGGAGCGCCTCGAACAGGTGCGGCTGGCCGCGACCGAGGCCGCGACGAACCTCGCCCGGCACGCCCGGCGGGGCGAGATGATCCTGCGCATCGTGCGGCACGACCGGACCGCGGTGGTGGAGTTCGTCGCCTTCGACCGGGGGCCCGGCATCACCGACGTGCCGGTGTCCCTGCGGAACGGCTACTCGACCCGCGGGACGCTCGGGCTCGGGCTGGGCTCGATCGAGCGGCTCGCCGACCGGTGCGCCCTGTACTCGCTGCCCGGGGCCGGCACCGTGCTGTACGCGCGGTTCCGGCCGCCCGGCGCGCCCGCCGGCGACGCCGCGGCCGACCCGCCGTTCGCCGGCCTGACGGTGCCGATCGACGGCGAGGAGCAGTGCGGCGACGCCTACACCGCCCGCCTCCTGGACGGCACGGTCTACGCGCTGCTCTGCGACGGCCTCGGGCACGGCCCGCTCGCCGCGCGCGCGGCCTGGGAGGCCGTCCGGGCGGCGCACGAGACGGCGCTGCCCGCCTCCCCCGCCGACGTCCTGATGAGCGTCCGGCGGCGGCTCATCCCGACCCGCGGCGGCGCCGTGGCCGTCGCGGTCGTCGACCCGGCCGCCGGGCGGGTGCGCTACGCCGGGATCGGCAACATCGCCGGGTGGATCGTCGCGCCGGACCGCCGGCAGGGCATGATCTCCGTGCCGGGGATCGCCGGGACGACCGCCGGGCGGATCCGGGAGCACTCCTACACGCTGCCCCCGGGCGCGGCCGTGGTGCTGCACTCCGACGGGCTCACCGGCCGCTGGAGCCTCGCCGACCGGCCGGGCCTGCACCTGCGCGACCCGCTGCTGATCGCGGCGACGCTGCTGCGCGACGCCGGCGCGCACCACGACGACCGGTCCGTGCTCGCGATCGCGACGGACGGGCGGTGGTGAGGCGTGGCCGAGGACCTGGTCCGCATGGAGATCTCGGACGAGGAGGGCGTGTTCACCGTCCGGCGGGCGGGCCGGCAGGTCGCCGCCGCGGTCGGCCTCGAACACCAGGACCAGGTCCGCGTCGCGACCGCGCTCAGCGAGGTCGGCCGGGAGCTGTACGCGTGCTCGGGGCTCGTGTCGGTGGCGTTCCGGCTCGACCCGGGGCGGCACCCGGCGCTGGTGGTCGAACTGGACCTGCGCCCGCGCCCGGACGCGGTGCGGACGACCGCGTGCCAGGTCGCGGCGGCGCGGCTGGTGAGCCTGCTGGAAGAGGAGGAGACCGCGGAGGGCGGCGTCCGCCTCCGGCTGCGCAAGGACCTGCCCTCCGGCGCCGCGCCGGTCGGCGAGGGAGAGCTGAGCAGGCTCCGCGCGCGGCTCTCCCGGCTGCACCCCCTGCCCGCCCTGGAGGAGCTGCAGACGCAGAACACGGAGCTGACCGCCGCGCTCACGGATCTGCAGCGCCGGCAGGAGGAGCTGCGGACCCTCAACGCGGAGCTGGAGGAGACCAACCACGGGGTCATGGCCCTCTACAGCGAGCTCTCCGAGGAGCTTGAGGAGACGAACCGGGGCGTCGTGGCGCTGTACGCCGAGCTGGAGGAGAAGTCCGACCAGCTGCGCGAGGCCGGCGAGGCCAAGAACCGGTTCTGGGCCGGCATCAGCCACGAGCTGCGCACGCCGGTGAACGGCGTCATCGGGCTCACCCGGCTGCTGCTCGACCCGTCCGCCGACCCGCTCACCGAGGAGCAGCGGCAGCAGATCACCCTGATCCGCGACACCGGCGGCACCCTGCTGTCGATGGTGAACGAGCTGCTGGACATGGCCAGGGCCGAACAGGGCCGGCTGGAGCCGAACCCGGCGCCGGTGGACGTGCCGGCGCTGCTGGCGGAGCAGGCGGAGCTGCTGAACCCGATGGCCGAGCAGGCCGGGCTGTCGCTCGTCGTGGACGACGCGGACGCGCCGCGCGACTTCGTCACCGACCCGGAGATGCTGTCCCGGATCCTGCGGAACCTCGTGGGGAACGGCCTGAAGTTCACCGAGGAGGGCGGGGTGCGGGTGTCGGCGCGGCGGGCCGGCGAGGACGTGGAGTTCACCGTGGCCGACACCGGGGTGGGGATCCCGCCCGACGAGCGGGAGCGGGTCTTCGAGGAGTTCCACCGGGTGCCCGGCAGCGGCGGCACCGGCACCGGGCTCGGCCTGCCCTTCGCCCGCCGGCTCGCCCGCATCCTCGGCGGCGACGTGACCCTGGACAGCGCCGTGGGCGAGGGGACGACCGCCACCGTGCGGCTGCCGCCGTACCGGGACATGGCCCACCTCGACCTCGGCCACGTCCTGATCGTGGACGACGACGCGACGGCCCGCCGCACCCTGCGCGACCTGGTGGACGCGTCCGCCGACCGGGTCTCCGAGGCCGCCGACGGGACCGCCGCGCTGGCCGCCGCCGCGGCGGACCCGCCCGACCTCGTCCTGCTGGACCTGCGCATGCCCGGCCGGGACGGCTACGACGTCCTCGCCGGGCTGCCCACCGGGACGCCGGTCGTCCTGGTCACCTCGGCGAACGCCGCCGCGTCCGACGACCCCCGGCTCCGCCGCGCCGACGCGGTGCTCGGCAAGGACCGGATCGGCCCCGAGTCGCTCGCCGCGGCGATACGCTCCGCTCACGCCCGCCGGGCACGGGAGGGTAGGTGACCGGCATGGGGACCTGGACGACGCTGGTGGTGGACGACAGCGACACCAAGCGCTACATCGTCGGCCGCTGGCTGCGCCGCGCCGGGCACACGGTGGTGGAGGCGGCGTCCGCGGCGGAGACCTGGCGGCGGCTCGCCGAGCACGACGTCGACCTGGTGGTGCTCGACGTGAAGCTGCCGGACATGAGCGGCATCGAGGTGTGCGAGCGGATCAAGTCCGCGCCGGACACGAACTCGCTGCCCGTCATCCACATCTCCGCGCAGGCCGTGGACGTCGCCGACCGCACCCACGGGCTGCGGCGCGGCGCCGACGCCTACATGACCGACCCGATCGACCCGGGCGAGTTCCTCGCCACGGTCGAGGCGGTGCTGCGCTACTACGAGGCGCGGCGGCGGGCCGAGCGGATGGTCGGCCGGATGGCCGAGTTCACCCGGACCTCGCTGGCGATCAACGCGGCCACGTCCTTCGACCAGCTGGCGGAGGTCGCCGCGAGCGGCGCCCACGCGATCTTCGAGGTGCCGGCCGCGGTGTTCATCGTGCCGCCGGCCGGCCGGCCGCGGCGCGCCGTCGAGGCGGACGGCGGCCCCGAGCACCGCGACTACCCGCCGGGCCTCATCGAGCGGCTGATCGGCCGCACCGGGCTGGGCGACGACACCGGCACCGAGATCACGCGGGTGCCGCTGCGGGAGTGGCGGGACCTGGTGCCCGACCCCGTGCTGCGCGGCGACGCCCTGCTGGTGGTGTCCCGGCTCAAGCACGGCCACCCGCCCATCTGCATCGCGATCGACGCCCGGGGCGCGCAGGAGGACGCCGAGACCAACCTGCTGCGCCAGCTCGGGCAGGCGGTGGCGCTGGCGCTCGCCGCGCTGCGCAGCTACACCGAGGAGCACACGATCTCGCTGACCCTGCAGCGCAGCCTGCTGCCGGCGTCGCTGCCGCGGGTGCCGGGCTGGGAGCTCGCGGTCCGCTACGAGCCCGCCGGCGACCAGGCCGAGGTCGGCGGCGACTTCTACGAGGTCCTCGACCTCGGCGACCGCATACTGGTGGCCATCGGGGACGTGCAGGGCCACTCGCTGCGGGCCGCGACGGTGATGGCGGAGGTCCGGCACGCGCTGCGCGCGTTCGCCGCCGAAGGGCACGGCTCCGTCCAGATCCTCCGGCTGCTGAACGGGGTGATGGAGCGCTACCACGACGACCAGACCGTCACCATGACCCTGATGACGCTGGACCCCCGCAGCGGCCGGCTGCACATCGCCAGCGCCGGGCACCTCCCGCCGCTGCACATCGCCGCCGGCCAGGCCCGCTACGGCAAGGGCGGCGGCGTGATCCTCGGCTTCCCGGCCGACGGCGTCGCGGTCGAGGAGACCGTGGTCCCGCCGGGCGGCACCGTCGTGCTGATCACCGACGGGCTGATCGAGGACCGCGGCATCCCGCTCGCCGACAACATGGAGCGGCTGCGGGCCATCGCCGCCCACGTCGAGGACGACCTGGAGCACTTCAGCGACCGCGTCATCGCCGAGTTCGGGCACCGCGAGGACGACGTCGCGCTGGTCGCCCTGCGCCGCGGGCCCGACCCGGGGCCCGCGGAGGGCGCGCACTGACCCCGCGCGGCGGCCCGCTCCCCTACGATGCGGCCAGGGACGGCGAGGGGATCGGGGTCGGATGCTGCGGCGTGGAAGAGTGCTCTCCGGGGTCATCGCGGCGGCGGTCGTCGGCACGCTCGCGGCCGACATCACCGTCATCGCGTCCGGGCGGCTGGAGGACGAGCGGCCCGCCGCGTCCGGCGACCTGGTGTCGGTCGACCGGGGCGCCGCGCCGCAGGCCCCGGCCGTGGCCCCGCTGACCCGCCGCTACACGCCGCACCTGCTGGTCGCCGGCACGACCCCGCTGCCGCCCGCGGCCGTCGAGCGGGCCCGCCGGCTGAAGGGCGTCGCGCGGCTCACGGTCGTGGACGCCGCCCGCGTCGGCGTCGCCGGGCGCCGCATGGGCCTGCTGGGCGTCGACCCGTCGGCGTTCCGGGCGTTCGTGCCGGAGGCGACCGCCGAGTCCGACCAGCTGTGGCAGACGGTCGCGTCCGGCGGTCTGGCCGTGTCGTTCGAGCAGAGCCGCGACGGGGCGCTGCCGCTCGGCTCCGTCGTCCAGGCGGGCCGCAGCAGCGCCCCCGGGCAGGTCCGCGTCGGCGCCTACGCGACGATGGGCATCGGCGACATCGACGCCGTCGTGTCCCGCGAGCAGGCCCGCGCGCTGGGCCTGCCGGACGGCAACGGCCTGGTCATCAGCGCCCCGAAGGCCGACCACGCGAAGCTCGCCAAGCGGCTCCAGAAGGTCCTCCCGCGCGGGACGAAGGTCGCGACGCTGACCCCGCCGCCGAAGAAGCGCGCGGCGCAGCCGGGCCGGCCGGGTCGGCCGGGCCTCCCGCAGGTCACGGGCCGGCCGGACGGGGCGGCCGGCGAGCGCACCCCGATCACCGGGAACAGGATGACGCCCACGATGCGGACCGTCCTGCTGGAGATCGCCGGCATGTTCGGCCCGTTCCCGGTGATCGGCTGCTACCGCTCCACCGGCGACCCGCAGGACCACGGCGACGGCCGCGCCTGCGACTTCATGGAGAGCACCGGCGGGCGGATGCCGAGCGCCGGCGCGCAGCGGCACGGCGACCAGGTCGCCCGGTACGCGGTCGCGAACGCCCGGCGGCTCGGCATCTCCTACGTCATCTGGAAGCAGCAGATCTGGAACGTGCGCGGCGGCGGCTGGCGGCCGATGGAGGACCGCGGCAGCATCACCCAGAACCACTACGACCACGTGCACATCTCGGTGCTGCGCTAGCCGCGCCCGGCCGCCGCGCGGCGCGGGGAAAGCGTCAGGACAGCTCCTGCTCGCACCAGACGACCTTGCCGCCCGCGGTGCGCCGCACGCCCCAGCGCTGCGCCAGCCGCCCCACGACGTGCAGGCCGCGGCCCGACTCCATCGCGTCGTCCTCGTCGTCGTGCAGCCGGATGCGGGGGCGCCCGTCGGAGGAGTCGGCGACCTCGCAGACCAGGCCGCCCTCCCGCACCAGCCGCAGCGTGACGCGCCCGCCGACGTGCTGGATCGCGTTGGTGACGAGTTCCGACACCAGCAGCATGGTGCTGTGGGTCAGGTCGTCGAGGTCCCAGCGGGCGAGCCGGTCGCGGACGAGGCCGCGGGCGCGGCGGACGGCGGCGGGCTCGGCGGGCAGCTCCCAGGTGGCGTGGTGGTCGGCGGGGATGCGGGAGAGGCGCGCCACCAGCATCGCGATGTCGTCGCGGTGCTCGTCGTCGTAGACGCCGTCGAGGGCCGCCTGGCACAGGTCGTCCAGCGGGCGGGCGGCGGCGCCGGGCCCGAACGTGGCGAGCAGCCGCGCGAGCCCGTCGTCGATGTCGCGGGCCCGGTTCTCCACCAGCCCGTCGGTGTAGAGGAACAGCAGCGTGCCGTCCTCGACGGTGAACTCGCGGGTCACGATCGGGCCGTCGCCGCCGACGCCGAGCGGCGGCGCGGGCGGCACCGGCAGGTACTCCGGCTCGGCGCCGGGCGGGGCGAGCAGCGGCGGCAGGTGCCCGGCGCTCGCGACCTCGCACCGGCCGCTGACCGCGTCGTAGACGACGTAGGCGCAGGTGGCGAAGTGCGGCTCGCGCTCGCCGAGCGTGCGCATCAGGGAGTCGAGGCGCTCCAGGGCCTCGGCGGGCGGCAGCTCCAGCCCGGCGAGGGTGTGGATGGCGGTGCGGAGGCGGCCCATCGTGACGGCGGCCTTCACGCCGTGCCCGGCGACGTCGCCGACCACCAGCGCGACCCGGCCGCCGGGCAGCGCGATCGACTCGTACCAGTCGCCGCCGACCTCGATGCGGCGGCTGCCCGGCAGGTAGCGGTGGTGCACCTCGACCGTCGACGGCGCCGACAGGCCCGTCGGCAGCAGGCTGCGCTGGAGGGTGAGGGCGGTCGCGCGCTCCCGCGAGTACTGGCGGGCGCTCTCCACGAAGATCGACGCCCGGTTCGCGAACTCCATCCCGATCTCGACGTCGTAGGCGTCGAACGGCCGGTGCGCCGCGTTGCGGGTGCAGACGAAGAACCCCAGCACGCCCGCCGCGGACGCGATCGGGAGTAACAGCATCGACGCGCCCTTGAGCAGTTCGGCGACCGGCGGGCGGCGCCACGCGCCCGCGAGCCGGGCCGCGCCCTCGCCGCCGAGGGCGCGCAGCACCGGCTCGCCGGACTCCAGGCACAGCGCGTGCGGCGTGCCCGGCGGGTAGACCAGCGACTCGCCGGTGGGGAACGTCGCGTCCCAGGCCGGGTCCTCGTCGTCGAAGCCGATCGCCATCCGGCGCAGCTGCGGCCCGTCCGGGCCCTCCGGCGGCTCGTCGGCGTCGATGTGGCTCTCGGCCAGCAGCAGCGCGCCCGAGTTGCAGAAATGCGGGACGAGGACGTCCATCAGGCCGCGCGCCAGCAGTTCCAGGTCGAGGGTGGAGCCGATGCGGGGCAGCGCGTCGTCCAGCAGCGCGCGGCGGATGACGGCCGGGTCGACGAACCGGTCGGCGAGCGGCACCGGCACCCGGATCACCGCGAGCGCGGCGAGGCCCGGGGCGTCGGGCGCGCCGCCGCTCATCGGGTGGACGGTCACGACCGCGTCCAGCGTGCCGCCCGCCGGGGTCTCCACGGCGAGCATGGCGGTGCGCTCCCGGCCGGCCTTCAGCGCCTCCAGCAGCGGCTCCCGCGCGCCGGGGATCACCTCGTCCAGGTAGGCGCCCCGCAGGTCGTCCGCGTTCCGCGAGAGCACGGCGGCGGCGTTGCGCTCGAACTGGAGAATTCTCCCCGACGATTCCATGCCGAGAATGAGAATTCGGGTGGACGACTCCATCGCTCGATTATGGGACATCGGACGGCCGGATGCGGCCGATACGGGCGGGGAGATCCGTCCTTAACCCCGGGCGTGGGCCTCGTCCAGGAACTGCTTCCAGGTCCGCTTCCCGGCGGCGTGTCCGGGGACCAGGTGGTGGCCCTCCCGGAACCCGCGCCCGACCTTTCCGGGAAGCGGCAGCGGCACCGTGACCGGCCGCCGCAGGCCGCGCGCCGCCAGGTAGTCCCCGAGCATCTCCTCGACGGTGAGCACCTCGGGGCCGCCCATGTCGTCGACCCGCCGCGCGGGCCCGGCCGCGAGCGCCAGGTCGGCGAGCCGCCCCGCGACCTCGGCGACGTCGATCGGCTGGTCGCGCAGCCCCTTCGGCACGACCGCCACGCCGGGGATCTTGGTGAGGACGTTGAAGACCGCGTCGGGCAGCGTGTGGAACTGGGTGGTCCGCAGGATCGTGTACGGCAGGCCGGAGCCCTCGATGAGCCGCTCCACGGCGTGCTTCGTCCGGTAGTAGCCGTAGGGGATCTTGTCGACGCCGACGATCGAGATGTAGACCAGGTGCGGGGCGCCCTCCCCGCGCGCCGCCTCGACCAGCCGCCGGGCGGCGGGCAGGTCCCGCTTGGGGTGGAACGGGTCGCTGGCGCAGTGCACGATCGTCTCCGCGCCGGCGACCGCCGCGGCGACGCCCTCGCCCTTCCACAGATCGCCCTTGTGCCAGGTCAGCCCCGGTTCGGGGGCGCGTTCGCGGCGGCTCAGCCCGTGCACGTCCGCGCCGGCCTCCGCCAGCCGCCGCACGACCACCCGGCCGAGCGTGCCGCTCGCCCCGGTCACGAGGATCATGGTGCCTCCTTGATCGGTCAGGAACTCCCGAAGACCTGCGGCGGCGGGACGGGCGCGACGATCTCCTCGCCGTCGTGCAGCGGCGCCGCGCCGGCGCAGAACGCGGCGAGGTCGCCGCCGTCCATCACCCGGGCCCGGACGATGCCGCCCGCCGCGCGGCGGGTCAGCTCGGCGACCGGCAGCGGCGCCTGCGACCCGGCCACGATCAGGTTGCCGAACCGGCGGCCCCGCAGCACCCCCGGGTCGCCGAGCAGCACCGTGTGCCGGAACACCGACCCGACCGTGGCGGCCACCCGGCGCGCGAACGGCAGCCGGAACCCGTCGGCGACGTTGACCACGTAGACGCCGCCCGGCCGCAGCACCCGCGCGGCGTCCAGCACGAACTCGCGGGTGGCGAGCTCCAGCGGCATCGACGCCTCGGCGAACGCGTCCATCACCACCAGGTCGTCGGCGTCGTCGGCGAGCGCCGCGATGCCGGCGCGCCCGTCGGTGACGCGGATCCGCAGCCCGGGGACGCCCTTCACCGGCAGCCGCTCCCGGACGAGCTGCACCAGCTCGGCGTCCGGCTCCAGCACGACCTGCCGCGACCCCGGCCGGGTCGCGGCGATGTAGCGGGGCAGCGTGCAGCCGGCGCCGCCGATGTGGACCGCGTCGAGCGCCTCGCCGTCCAGGGCGGCGCAGTCGACCACGTCGCCGATCAGCCGCATGTACTCGAAGTCGAGGTAGGTGGGGTCGGACAGGTCCACGTAGGACTGCGGCACCCCGCCGACGAGCAGCATCCAGCCGCCGTCGCGGTCGGCGTCGCGCAGCAGCTCGGCCTCACCGCCCGCGATGCGGTACGTCCGCGGCGGGGGGTCGTGCCTGCGCTTGCGTGCCATGCCCCCACCCTACGGACACATCGGCCGGGGCTCAGGACGACCGTCAGGTTCGCTCGGTGAGCGCGGCCTCGGACGCGAAATGGCACGCGCTCGGATGCGCGGAGCCGTCGCGCTCCTCCAGCGCGGGCGTCTCGTCCGCGCAGACGTCGCGGGCCTTCCAGCAGCGGGTGCGGAACCGGCAGCCGGACGGCGGGTCCAGCGGCGACGGCGGCTCGCCCTCCAGCCGGATCTGCCCCGTCCAGCCGGGCGCGTCCGGGTCGGGCACCGGCACGGCCGACAGCAGCGCCTGCGTGTACGGGTGCGTCGGATGCTCGTAGATCTGCGTCTCGTCGCCGGTCTCCACGACCTTGCCGAGGTACATCACGGCGACGCGGTCGGAGATGTGCCGGACGGCCGCCAGGTCGTGCGCGATGAACACGTACGCCAGGCCCAGCTCGCGCTGCAGCTCGGCGAGCAGGTTCATCACCTGCGCCTGGACGGAGACGTCCAGCGCCGACACCGGCTCGTCGCACACGATCACGTCGGGGCGCAGCGCGAGGGCGCGGGCGATCCCGACCCGCTGGCGCTGCCCGCCGGAGAACTGGTGCGGGTACCGGTTGACGTGCCCCGGGTCGAGGCCGACGAGCTCCAGCAGCTCCTGGACGCGGGCGCGGCGCTCCCCCTTCGGCGCGGCGTCCGGGTGGATCGCGAACGGCTCGCCGACGATGTCGCCGACCGTCATCCGCGGGTCGAGCGAGGAGTACGGGTCCTGCATCACCAGCTGGATGCGGCGGCGCAGCGCCCGCAGCTCGGCCCGGCGCAGCGCGAACACGTCCCGGCCGTCGAAGCGGACCGTCCCGGCGGTGGGCCGCTCTGCGGCGAGCAGCAGCTTCGCCAGCGTCGACTTCCCGCACCCGGACTCGCCGACGATGCCGAGGGTCTCGCCGCGGCGCAGCTCCAGGTCGACGCCGTCCACGGCCTTCACGTGCCCGACGGCGCGCTTGAGCACGACGCCGCGGGTCACCGGGTAGTGCTTGACGAGCCCCTCCACCTGGAGGATCGGCGGTTCACTCGGGTCCGGCACCGTGCACCTCCGCGGCGAAATGGCAGGCGGCCGCGTGGCCCGGCGCGACCGCGGTGAGCGGCGGCCGCTCCGCCGCGCAGACCGCCTCGGCGCGCGGGCAGCGCGGCTGGAACGGGCAGCCGGGCGGCAGCGCGGCCGGGTCCGGCGGCGCCCCCTTGATCGGGACGAGCGGCGCGCCGCGCCGGTCCAGCCGCGGCACCGACGCCAGCAGGCCCCTGGTGTAGGGGTGGGCGGGCCGCTCGTACAGCTCCCGGGCGGGCGCCTGCTCGGCCACGGACCCGGCGTACATGACGACGATGCGGTCCGCGACGCCGGCGACGACGCCGAGGTCGTGGGTGATCAGCACCATGCCCATCCGCAGCTCCTCCTGGAGCCCGGCGAGCAGCCGCATGATCTGCGCCTGGACGGTCACGTCCAGCGCGGTCGTCGGCTCGTCGGCGATCAGCACGTCCGGCTCCAGCGCCAGCGCCATCGCGATCATGATGCGCTGGCGCATGCCGCCGGAGAACTGGTGCGGGTAGTCGCCGAGCCGCTTGGCCGCCGACGGGATCCGCACCCGCTCCATCAGCTCGACGGCCTTGTCCCGGGCGGCCCGCCGTCCGAGGCCGCGGTGCACCCGGTACATCTCGCGGAGCTGGTCGCCGACCGTGAACACCGGGTTCAGCGCGCTCAGCGCGTCCTGGAAGACCATCGAGACGCGGTCGCCGCGGTAGCCGCGGCGGCGCCGCTCGGGCAGGCCGAGCAGCTCCTCGCCGCGCAGCCGCACCGACCCGCGCTCGACGCGGGCGGGCGGGGAGTCGAGGATGCCCATCACCGCCTGCGCGGCGACGCTCTTGCCCGACCCCGACTCGCCGAGGATCGCGAGCGTCTCGCCCTCGTCGAGGCTGTACGACAGGCCGTTCACCGCGCGGACGTCCCGGCCGCGCACGCGGAACACCACGTGCAGGTCGTCGACGCTCAGCAGCGGCGGCGGCGCGGGGGGCGCATCGTCCTTCACATCCGTGAGCATTCAGGGTCACCGCAGCTTCGGGTCGAGGGCGTCGCGGACGGCGTCGCCGAGCATCAGGAAGCTCAGCACCGTCGCCGACAGGAACACGGCGGGGAAGACCAGCAGGTGCGGGTGGTCGATGAAGGAGTCCTTCGCCTGGTTCAGCTGGAGCCCCCAGGAGACCTCCGGGTACTGCAGGCCGACGCCGAGGAAGTCCAGCGTGGCCTCCCCCACGATCACGTTGCCGACGTTGAGGGTGGCGACCACGATCACCGGGGCGATCGCGTTCGGCAGGATGTGCCGGGCCATGATCCGGGCGTCGGACGCGCCGAGCAGCCGCGCCGCCTGCACGTAGTCGGCGTCCCGGACGGAGATCACCTGGCCCCGCATGATGCGGATCATCGTCGTCCAGCCGAGCAGCACCAGCACCAGCGTCATCGCCCACACGCCGTGCGAGGGGAACGCCACCAGGATCACCGTGGCGCCCAGCACGAACGGCAGCCCGAAGAACACGTCGGTGAGCCGCGCGATCACCGCGTCCATGATCCCGCCGTAGTACCCCGACAGCAGCCCGAACACCATCGCGATCAGCAGCGCGAACAGGGTGACGGCGACGCCGATGAGCAGCGTCGGGCGGGCGCCGTGCACGACGTGCGCGTAGTAGTCGCAGCCCGCGAGGTCGGTGCCGAACCAGTGGTCGCCGGACGGGCCGGCCTTGGCGGCGTTCGGATCGCAGCCCTGGTTGACGGCCGTGGCGGTGAACAGCCGCGGCAGCAGGGCCATCACCGCGACGAACGCCAGGATCGTCACCGAGATCCAGAACACCCAGCGGCGGCGCAGGTCGCGCCACGCGTCGTCCCACAGCGACGCCCGGCCGATCCCGCCGCCGGCGGCGGCGACCGCCGCCGCGCTCGTCCCGGCGGCGCTCGTCCCGGCGGTGAGCGCCCCCGCCGCGTCGGGCGCCGGTTCGGCCTCGGCGCCCGGCGGGCCCGCGTCCTCGATCTTCATGCGCGCCTCACTCGTACCTGATCCGCGGGTCGAGCACCCCGTACAGCAGGTCCACGACCAGGTTGACCAGCAGGAAGATCAGCACCAGCACGGTGACCGCGCCGACCACGACCGGGCCCTCCTTCAGCTGGATCGACTGGAACACCTGCTGCCCGATGCCCGGCAGGTTGAAGATGCCCTCGGTCACCACCGCGCCGCCCATCAGGTTCCCGAAGTCGACGCCGAGATAGGTCACCACGGGGATGAGCGAGTTGCGGAGCGCGTGCCGGCCGACCACCCGCGCCCGCGACAGGCCCTTGGCGTTCGCGGTGCGCACGTAGTCGGCCCGCAGGTTCTCCGACAGGCTCGTGCGCGTCAGCCGCGCCACGTACGACAGGCCGAGCGAGCCGAGCACGATGCCCGGCAGCAGGTAGCTCACCGGCCAGCCCTCGTCCGTCCCGGCGGTGGGGAAGATCTGCCAGTGCAGCCCGAACAGCAGCTGCGCGGCGTACCCGAGGACGAACACCGGCACCGCGATCACCAGCGTCGTCCCGCCGAGGACGAGGGTGTCGGCGAACCGGCCGCGGCGCAGCCCCGCCCACACGCCGAGCGCGATCCCGATGGCCAGCTCGAAGATCCAGGCGGTGAGGGCGAGCCGCGCGGTCACCGTCCACCGCCCGCTGAGCATCTCCGACACGCTCTGGCCGGTGTAGTTCTCGCCCAGGTCGCCCTGGGCGAGGCCCCACATGTACTTCCCGTACTGCACCAGCAGCGGGTCGTTGAGGTTGTACCGGTCCCGGAGCGTCTGCAGGACGTTGTCCGGGACCGGCTTGTCCCCGGCGAGCGCCTGGATCGGGTCGCCCGGAAGCGCGAACACCATCACGTAGATGAGCAGCGTCGTGCCGAAGAAGACGGGGACCGCCTGCAAGAGCCGCCGTAGGACGTACCTCCACATCGCCGGTTACTTCACCGTCACGTCGGTGGCGACCAGACCCGTCGAGTACGGAGTGATCGTGACGTTCTCGACGTTCTTCGAGCGGCCGCCCTCGCCCGCCCACGTCCACAGCGGGATCATCGGCATCTCCCGGATCGCGATGTCCTCGGCCTGGTTGTAGAGCGCGAGCGCCTGCTGCTGGTCGGCGGCCCGGTTGGCCTTGGCGATGAGGTCGTCGAACTCCTGGTTCTTCCAGCCCATGCGGTTGTCGGCCGACCCCCACATGTTCTCCAGGTAGTTCTGCGGGCTCGGGTAGTCGGCCTCCCAGTTCTGCCGGTAGGGGCCCTTCTCCTTGCGCTCGCGCAGCATCGAGAAGTAGTCGGACGCGGGCACCTGCCGGAACTGGACGTCGGTGATGCCGAGGTTGTCGCGCAGCGAGTTCGCGATGATCCGCATCCACTGCGCGTAGGTCGGCTGCGCGTTGGAGAAGTACAGCTCCATCGTCCCCTTGAACCCGCCGGCCTTGTCGAACAGCTGCTTGGCCTTCGCCGGGTCGTAGGTGCACAGCTCACCGCACGCGTTGGGACGGTGGCCGGGGATGATGGACGGGATCAGCGAGTCGGCGGGGAAGTAGTCGCCGTTGTAGACCGCCTTGTTGATGCCCTGGCGGTCGATGACCATCGAGATGGCCTTGCGCAGGTCCGGGTTGGCGAACCGCTTGTCGAACACCGGGAAGCCCAGGTAGTCCGTGGTGCTCATCTTCCGGGCGAGGAACCGGTCCCCCAGCAGCCGCTTGGCCTCGGGGACCTTCGCCGACGGGATCGTCTGCAGGACGTCGATCCGGCCCGCCCGCAGATCGGTGTAGGCGGTGTCGGCGTTGGAGTAGCTCTTCCAGGTCACGCCCTTGTTCTTCGCCTTGCGCGGCCCCGCGTAGCCCGGGTAGGCGACCAGCTTGATCTGCTTGTTGCGCTCCCAGTTCCCGTCCATCTGGTACGGACCGTTGCCGATCGGGTGCTCCTCGAACGCCTTCAGGTCCTTCAGGCCCGCGCTCGGCATCGGCGCGTACGCCGGGTACGTCAGCAGCAGCGGGAACTGGCTGAACGGCGCGTTCAGCGTGACCTTGAGCGTGTCGGCGCCGGTGACCTCCAGCCCCGACAGCTTCTCGGCCTTCGGCTTGGCGTTCTCGTCCTCGGGGTTCATCTCCTCGTAGCCCTTGATGTACGAGAAGTAGGAGTTGGCCCCCATGGCGTTCGGGCCGTACGCCGCGTTGTTCCACGCGTCGGCGAAGCTCTGCGCGGTCACCGGCTCGCCGTTGTGGAACTTCTGCCCCGCCCGCAGCTTGACCGTCCAGACCTTCTGGTCGCCGGAGGTGACGGACTCCGCGGCCAGCGGCACCGCCTTGCCGTCCTGGTCGAGCGTCATCAGGTTGTCGAACAGCTCGGTGATCACGTCGAAGGCGTAGCTGCCGGTCGTGTTGGCGGGCACCAGGTGGTCGGGCTCGGAGTGCCCCACGGTGAACGTCCCGTCGCTCGCCCCCGCCTCATCGCCGCCGCAGGCCGACAGCCCCAGCGACGCCGTGAGCGCCACCGCGACGGCGCCCGCGATCTTCCACCGCACACCCCATTGGCTGGTCATGCTCCTCCTCGGCCCCGGTCCACGGGCTCTTGGCCGCCCGCCGCACCTCGATTGTTGGCAGGGTCGTACTCGCGGTGACGTTTTGCACACAGCGCTGACGGAGTCGAAACCGGATCGAGACGTTCTTGATCATGCTTCTCCGATTCCCCGTGCGACACACCGCCACTCCGTTGACACGGGGCGGTCCCCGGGGAAAATGAAGCCTCGTCGCGAATCGGAGGTGCGATGGAGGACGGGGCGGACACCGAGGCCGGCCGGATCTGTGCTGATCTGATCCGCTTCGACACCACCAACCGGGGCGAAGGGGTCGCCCGTCCGGAGCGCCCGGCGGCCGAGCACGTCGCCGCGCTGCTGGACGAGGTCGGCGTGGAGGCGCGCGTCGTGGAGTCGGCGCCCGGCCGGGCGAGCGTCCTCGCCCGCGTGCCCGGCACCGACCCGTCGCATCCGGCGTTCCTGGTCCACGGGCACCTCGACGTGGTCCCGGCCGACGCCGCCGACTGGACCGTGCCGCCGTTCTCCGGCGAGGTGCGGGACGGGTGCGTGTGGGGGCGCGGCGCGGTCGACATGAAGGGCAGCCTCGCGATGACGCTCGCGGTCGTCCGGCGGCGGCTGCGCGAGGGGCGGCGCACGCGCGGCGACCTGGTGCTGGCGTTCCTCGCCGACGAGGAGTGCACCGGCGACTACGGGTCGCGGTACGTGGTGCGGGAGCATCGCGAGGTCTTCGAGGGCTGCACGGAGGCGATCAGCGAGTCCGGCGGGTTCAGCGTGGAGGCCGACGGCCGGCGGATCTACCCGGTCGCGACCGGCGAGCGCGGCACCACGTGGCTCAAGCTGACGGCGCGCGGCACCGCCGGGCACGGGTCGAAGCCGGCGCCCGACAACGCGGTCGCCGAGATCGCGCACGCGGTGTCGCGGCTGGCCGCCCACGAGTGGCCCGTCCGGCTGACGCCGGGCGTCCGCGCGCTGCTCGACGGGCTCGCGAAGGCGCTCGGCACGACCATCGACCACGACCGCCTCGACGCGGAGGCCGCGCGGCTCGGCCGGGCCGGCCACCTGTTCGCCGGGACGATCCGCAACTCGGCCAACCCGACCCGGCTGGACGCCGGCTACAAGGTCAACGTCGTGCCCGGCACGGCGACCGCGCAGGTCGACGGCCGCTACCTGCCCGGCACCGGCGAGGAGTTCCTCGCCACGATCGACCGGCTGCTCGGCCCCCGCGTCACCCGCGAGTTCATCAACTACGAGGAGGCCCCGGCGGCCGACCCCGCCGGCCCGACGTTCACCGCCCTCGCCGAGGCGCTCCGCACCGAGGACCCGCAGGCCCACCCCGTCCCCTACGTGATGGCGGGCGGCACCGACGCGAAGTCGTTCCACCGCATCGGCATCACCAGCTACGGCTTCGCGCCCCTGCGCCTCACGCCGGACCTCGACTACTTCGGCATGTTCCACGGGGTGGACGAACGCGTCCCCCTCGACGGCCTGGCCTTCGGTACCCGCGTCCTGGACCACTTCCTGGACACGCGCTGATCCCCGGCGCGCAGGCGGGCGGAGTGGCGGCCCGGTCGTGCGAGCACGACCGGGCCTGCGCACGGACGGGTCACCGGGACTTCTGGTAGCTCCTCACCGAGTAGGTCGCCAGCGCCACCGTCGCCGCGGCCAGGGCCAGCAGCCAGGAGCCGTGCAGGGCGGCCGACGGCCAGTCCGGGTCGGCGGACAGGGCCGCGCGGGCGGTGTCGAGCGCCCAGCTCACCGGGTTGGCGGCGGCCACGTGCCCGATCCAGGACGGCATCAGGTTCGCGGGCATGAACGCCGAGGACAGGAACGTGAGCGGCAGCAGCAGCATCACGTTCAGGCCGATGATGGTGTTGCGGTCGCGCACGAGCAGCGCGAGCGTGTTCGACAGGGCCGCGAGGACGACGCCGATCAGCACCGAGGCGGCGACCAGGACGGCCAGGCCCGCGGGGCCTCCCGGGTAGTCCGCGCCGGCCGCCCAGCCCAGCAGGACGATCACCAGGGACTGGAACGCCGTGCTGAGCGCCTGCTCGACGACGCCGGCGTGCACGATCGCGCCGCGGCGCACCGGGGTGACGAGGAAGCGGTCGAGGGTGCCGCGCTCGATCTCGTCCATCGTCGCCATCCCGGCGAAGGAGTTCAGCGACACCGCGTTCATGACCACGACGCCGGGGACGATGTAGTCCAGGTAGGACTGGGCGCCGAACCCGGGGAGCTCGGCGACCCGCTTGAACAGCTCGCCGAACAGGAACAGCCAGATCATCGGCTGCGCCAGCGTCATGACGAGGACGGCGGGGTTGCGCAGCAGCGCCGTCAGGCGCCGGTGGGTCATCCACCAGGTTCCGGTCACCAGCGCGGTCATCGGGCACCTCCCGCGGTCGCGGGCTCGGCCTCGGCGTCGGCCAGGCGGCGCCCGGCGTAGCGGAGGTAGACGTCGTCGAGCGAGGGCCGGGCGACGGTCGCGGTCGCCGCGGGGACGCCCGCCTGGTCGAGGGCCGCGAGGACGGCCGGGACTGCGGCGGCGCCGTCACCGGTGCGGGCGCTGAGGCGCGGGCCGTCCAGGACGATCTCGCGGACGCCGGGGAGCCGGCCGAGCACCTCCCGCACCACCGGCTCCGGAGGCGCCTCCGGCCAGGCGACGTGCACGGCGTCGCCGCGCAGCTCGCCCTTGAGCCCGTCGGGGGTGCCCGTCACGACGACGCGGCCCCCGTCGACGATCGCGACCCGCCCGGCGAGCCGGTCGGCCTCCTCCAGGTAGTGGGTGGTCAGCAGGATCGCGAGGGCGTCGTCGCCGGCGAGCCGGCCGATCTCGGCCCACAGGGCGGCGCGCGCCTCGGGGTCGAGGCCGGTGGTGGGCTCGTCGAGGAACAGCACCCGCGGGCGGTGGACGAGGCCGAGCGCGACGTCCAGGCGCCGCCGCATGCCGCCCGAGTAGGTCTTCACGCGGCGCGCCGCCGCGTCGTCCAGGCCGAAGCGGGCGAGCAGCTCGGCGGCCCGCCGCCGCGCCCGCGCGCCGGACAGCCCGTACAGGCGGCCCTGCAGGACGAGGTTGTCGCGGCCGCTCGCCTCCGGGTCGGCGCCGGACTTCTGCGCCACGACCCCGATCAGCCGGCGGACCCGGTCGGGCCGGCGCAGCACGTCGTGGCCCGCTACGGCGGCGGTGCCCGCGTCCGGCCTGATCAGCGTGGTGAGGATCTTGACGGTGGTGGACTTGCCGGCCCCGTTGGGGCCGAGCAGCCCGACGATCTCGCCCTGGCCGACGGTGAGGGACAGCCCGTCCAGGGCCCGGACGTCGCCGGGATAGGTCTTCACGAGGCCCTCGGCCTCGATGGCGTGCGCCATGGTTCCTCCGTGCTCGACGGAGGGGTCCCGGATAGGCTGGAGATGCGTGCTCGCCGCCAGGGCCCGCTCCGTGCGGATCTTCGGTGGTGGGTTCTCCGGCCCGGCGGCGGTGTTGCCGCACCGCCGCCGGGCCGCTCCCGCGCTACTCCTGGGGGGCTCCCCTCTCCGCCATCTCGGCGATCTCGGGCGGCAGCTCTCCGGTCCGGTGGAAGGCGCGCCACATGTCGAGGTGCGGCAGGGTGCCGTCCTCGATCTCGGCGAGGAAGCCGCGCACCCACGCGGCCTCGGCGCGCCTGATCGCCAGGTCGTACTCCTCCTCGATCAGGAAGATGCGCGGCACCTCGGCGGTCGCGAGCCCCTCCTCGTCGGCGGCGATCTGCCGCTCCAGCGCGTCGAGGCGGCGGCGCAGCAGGACGGCGACCTCGTCCGGGCCGAGCGCGCCGAGGACCGACAGCCCCGCCTCGAACCGCGGCACCTCGCGCTCGGGCACGGCGATCAGCTCGCGGACCCAGTCGGCGAGCTCCGCCGCGCCCGCGTCGGTGATGCGGTAGACGGTCCGCTCCGGCCGCGCCCCTTCACGGACGCTGCCCTCGACGGCCAGGAAGCCGTGCTTCTCCAGGTTGCCGACGACCGTGTAGAGCGACCCCCACTTGATGTCCATGTCGCGGTCCTTCCCGCGGGCGCGCATCACGGCGGCCATCTCGTACGGGTGCATCGGCTTGGCGGAGACCGTCGACAGCACGGCGAGGCCGAGGAGGTTGCCCACCTTGCGCCGCTTGGCCATCCCCGGCCTCCTCGTCCACGAATACTCGCTTGCGAGTATAGGTCGCGGCCTCCGCCCCGTCCAGACCCGATCCGGGCGGCGCGCCGCGGGGTAGAGACCAGGCGTGGACTTCAGCAGCGCGGCCGACGAGCTCTACGGCGTGCCGCCCGCGCGGTTCGTGGAGACGCGCAAGCGGCTCGCGCGGGAGGCCAAGGACGCCGGCGACGCCGCCCTCGCCAAGCGCATCGGCGCCCTGCGCCGCCCGACGCTGTCGGCCTGGGCGGTGAACCTGCTCAGCCGCTCCGCCGCCGGGGAACTGGGGCGGCTGCTGGACGTGGGCGCCGAGCTGCGCTCGGCGTGGGGCGCCGGCGGCGGCCTGCGCGACCTGGAGCAGCGCCGTGCCGAACTGGTCGCCTCGCTCGTGCGGACGGCGGGCGACCTCGCGGCCGAGGCGGGCGGCGACCTGCGCGAGCAGGCCGTCCGGGAGGTCGAGGACACGCTGCAGGCCGCGACCGTGGACGCGGAGATCGCCGACGACGTCCGGGCGGGACGCCTGGCGCAGCCCCGCAGCCACACCGGTTTCGTCCCCGCCGGCTTCCCGATGGCACCGCCGGAGAGGAAGCGCGCGAAGCCCGAGCCGGAGCCGGAGCCGGAGGAGGCGCCCGAGCCGGAGCCGAGGAAGAAGGAGAAGGAGAAGCCCGAGCGGCCGAGGCCGACCGTGACGCGGACGAGCGCGGCGCGGGCGCGGCGCGCCGAGACGCTGCGCAGGCGCGCCGAGGAGGCCGAACGCAAGCTGGCCGAGCGCACCGAGCGGGCGGACGCCGCGAAACGCGAGGCCGGCGAGGCGTCCGCCGAGGTCGGGCGGCTCCGCCGCGAACTGGAGCGCGCGACCGCAGACCGGGACGCCGCGGCCCGCCGGGCCGAGCGCGCCGAGCAGCACCGGGCGCGGGCGGAGGAGGCCGCGCGCGAGGCCCGCACGGCCGCCGCCGAGGCCCGCCGCGCCGCCGAACGTGACGCGCGGCACGGCTGACCGGCCCCCCGGCGGCGTCGCGGGCGTCCGGCATCAAGTAGGTTCAAGTAGAACGTGATTCGAGGATCAAGGGGGCGCGCGGTGACGGCACCGGTCGTGGAGCAGCCGACTGACTGGACCGAACCGGGCGCTCATCCGGTGGTGCCGGGGGTGCACCGGATCCCCCTGGCGCTGCCCATCCCGTCGCTGCACGCCGTCAACGTCTACGTGATCGAGGACGACGGCGGCCCCGTCGTCGTCGACTCCGGCTGGGCGATGCCCGACACGCGCACGACCCTGGAGAAGGCCCTCCGCTCGCTCGGCCACGGGCTGGACGACGTCGCGCAGTTCCTCGTCACCCACGCGCACTGGGACCACTACTCGCAGGCCCTCGCGCTGCGCGAGTCGTTCGGGACGCGGGTGCGGATCGGGCGCGGCGAGCGGCCGTCGATCGAGGCGTTCGACGTCCGGCGGGGCCTGCACCCCCGGCAGGTCGAGATGCTGCGCCGCTGCGGCGCGGACGCCCTGGCCGCCGAGATCGCCGGGATGCCGGTGGACCGCTCCGAGCGGGACATCCCCCACACGCTGCCGGACGCCTGGCTCGACGACGGCGAGCGCGTCGGCCTCACCGTCCGGGACCTGGACGTGTTCGCCACGCCGGGCCACACGCGCGGCCACATCGTGCTGCGGGACGCCGCCGCCGGGCTGCTGTTCGCGGGCGACCACATCCTGCCGCACATCACCCCGTCCATCGGGCTGGAGACGGAGCCGGAGCGCAAGCCGCTGCGCAGCTACCTGGAGTCGCTGCGCCTCGTCCGCGACATGCCGGACACGCTGCTGCTGCCCGCGCACGGCCCGGTGAAGCCGAGCGTGCACACCCGGATCGACGAGCTGCTGGAGCACCACGCCGAGCGCCTCGACGCCGCCGCCGCGCAGGTCCGGGCGGGCCGCGACACGGCGTTCGCGGCCGCCGAGGCGATGCCGTGGACCCGCCGCCGGCGCAGCCTCGCCGACCTGGACGCCTTCAGCCGGATGCTGGCCGTCCTGGAGATCGAGGCGCACCTGGACGTGCTCGCCGACCGCGGCGTCCTCGACGTCCACGAGGAGGGCGGCGTCCGCCGCTACGCCGCGAAGCGCTGACCCGCCCGGAGGCGCCCGAGCACCGCCGGGTTACGCTGATCGCCGGTCTCCCAGCGGAAGGAGCGGCGATGACGGTCGCCCCCGAGTTCACTGCGATCACGTCCGCGGCGGAGCTGCGCGAGCTGCTCGGCGCGCCGATGCGGCGGGCGATCGACAAGGAGCGCGTCACCCTGCACGCGTGGGACCGGGAGTGGCTCGCCCACTCCCCGCTCTGCCTGATCTCCACCAGCGACGCGGACGGCAACTGCGACGTCTCCCCCAAGGGCGACCCGCCCGGGTTCGTGCACGTCATCGACGACACCACGATCGCCATCCCGGACCGGCCCGGCAACCGCCGCGCCGACGGGTTCATGAACGTGCTGAGCAATCCGCACGTCGGGCTGATCTTCCTGGTGCCGGGGCGCGGCGAGACCCTGCGGATCAACGGCCGGGCCACCCTCGTCCGGGACGCGCCGTTCTTCGACGAGATGGTCGTCCGCGGCCACCGGCCCGCGCTCGCGCTGATCGTGGACATCGAGCAGATCTTCTTCCACTGCGCGAAGGCGCTGATGCGCTCCAAGGTGTGGAAGCCCGAGACGTGGGACCCCGAGTCGCTGCCGGCGCACGCCCGGATCGTCAAGGACGTCCAGTACACCGAGGAGACCCTGGAGCAGTTGGAGACCCACTACTCCGAGGCGAACTACGACAAGAAGCTCTACGGGAGCTGACCGGCGGTACGAAAGGACCCCCGCGCTTCGCGCGCGGGGGTCGGACGGTGGTCGCGGTCAGCCGCTCTTGCGCCGGAACTGCCGCTGATGGTCGGCGCGGTCATGCGCGCCGCGCACCTTCGAGCCGTTCCTGCCGGTCGCGCCGGCGTTCTTCGCCGCCGCTCCGCGCTTGCGCTCCAGGGCCTCCCGGAACCTGCGCTTGACGTCGTCCTCGCCTTCGGCGGGTTCTCCTGACGTTTCGGCCATGCGGACCTCCAGCTCTCTTAGGGGCACCTCCCAGCCTCACACATCGCGCGGGGATTCGGCCATCCGGGTCCGTCCGAAAGATCATTTTGGGCGATTCCACCGCAATCAGCGTCGGCGGCGAACGATCTCTCCTATGGTTTGTGCACGTGGAGCCCCAGACGCCGCAGGCAGACCCCGCACCCGCGCACCCCCCGCTGGAGGCGCTCGCCGTCCAGCCCCTGCTGAACCGCGACTACGAGTCCCGCCCCGCGGTCTTCTACGAGCGGCTGCGCGCGGAGTACGGACCGGTGGCGCCGGTGGACGTCCTCGGCGTCCCGGCGTGGCTCGTGATCGGCTACACGCAGACGCTCGACATCATGCGCGACGCCCGCGGGGTCTGGAGCCGCCGCGTCGAGAACTGGCGCCAGTACCGCGACGGCGCCGTCCCGGCGGACTGGCCGATGCTGCCGGTGGTGCTGTCCGACAACTCGGCGTTCCGCGACGGCGCCGACTCCACCCGGCTCCGCAGCGCCTGGAGCGAGGGCCTGCGCCCCTTCCAGGAGCGCGCCCGGCCCGAGGCGAAGGCGCTCGAGCTCGCCGTCCGCCGGTACGCCGACGAGCTGATCACCGTGCTGTCGGAGAGCGGCGCGTCCGGGTGGGCCGACCTGTCCGCCCAGTACGCGCGCCCGCTGCCGCTGATGGTGATCGGCCGGCTGCTCGGCACCGCCGCCGACGGCGACGACGAGATGATCATCGACCTGTGGCGGGTGATGGACGCCGGCCCGGACGCGCAGGAGGCGTCCGACCGGCTGCACGCCCGGTTCGCGGACGTGTGCGCCGCGCGCGTCGCGTCCCCCGGAGCCGACCTGCCGTCCTACATGCTCGCCGCCGTCCCCGACCTGACCGCCGAGGAGCTCACCCGCGAGATGGCGATGCTGTCGGGGCTCGTCGGCGACGTCACCGGGACGCTGATCTGCAACACCATCACCGAGGTGCTGATCGGCGACACCGGCGCCCGCGACAGCATGTCCGCCGGCATGATCCAGGAGGCGATCAACCGGGCGGCGGCGGCGAACCCGCCGATGGCGAACCTGTCGTTCCGGTGGGCCAAGGCGGACGTCCGGCTCGGCAAGTTCCAGATCGCGGCCGGCGACCCGGTCATGGTGTCGCCCGCCGCCGCCCACCTGGATCCGGCGTTCACCGGCGCCACGGCGCCGGACTCGATCTACTCCTCCCGCGCCCACCTGGCCTGGAGCGCCGGCCCGCACGCCTGCCTCGGCCGCGACCTCGCCACCACCATCACGACGATCGCCGTGGAGCGGCTGTTCGACCGGTTCTCCGCGCTGCGGCTCGCGCTGCCCGCCGACCAGCTCCCCTGGCGGTCGTCCCCGCTGATGCGGGGCCTGCGGTCGCTGCCGGTCAACTACGAGCTGGCCGGTCCGCCGCCCGAGCCGCACCCGGCCCCGCCCGCCGCCGAGGAGGCCGCGGAGGACACCGCACCGGACGAGCCCGCCGAGAACTCGCTGGCGCGGCGCGTCCTGCGGCTCATCCGCCGGTCCTAGCCCGGCCGGGCACGGGGCCGTCCAAGATCGGCCGCATGTTTGGACACGGCCGCCCGGGAACGCTCTTCCCATGCCAGACATGAGCGACAAGCACGGACCGAGGGCCGATGACGAGATCGGCCGCGAGACGCACGGCATGGTCAGCGGCGGGCACTCCACCCACGCCGAGGAGTTCAAGGAGCCCGAGCCGTTCTCCGACGACTACCCGGCGGACCCGAACGCGTCCGCCGCCGGGGACCGCGAGGGCTCCCCGCCCGGCATGAGCGCGCGGGACGTGGAGGGCCGCAGCGCCCTCGCCCGGATGCTCAGCGGCGTCCGCTACCCGGCCCGCCCGAACGAACTCGTCCGCCACGCCGCCGAGGCCGGCGCCCCGGACGAGGCCGTCGACCAGCTCCGCACCCTCCCGAAACGCGAGTACGAGAACGTCGCCGACATCGCCGAGGAACTCGGCTACGGCCGCGAGGAACGCCGCTACTAACCACCACCTCCGCTAGGACTGGCGAGGGCTGCGGGTGCGGGTGCGGGTGCGGAGAAGGGGGATCTGGCCGCCGGCGGCCACCAGGTCTCGCTGGCGCGGGGACAGGCGGTGCCGTGCCCGGTACGTCTCGTTCTTGGTGGTGTTGCGGACGTCGATCTCGGTCCCGGCCTTCAGGGCGTCCCGGATGTTCTCCACGCGCAGCACGTCGCCCTGCTCCACGCGGTCGTAGTCGTCCTCGGCGGTGAATTCGAGGGGCAGGATCCCGAAGTTGACGAGGTTCTGCCAGTGGATCCGCGCGTACCCGCGGGCGAGGACGAGCCGCAGCCCGAGGTGGCGGGGCGCGATGGCGGCGTGCTCGCGCGACGAGCCCTGGCCGTAGTTGCGGCCGCCGACGACGGCGTGCGGGCCGGTCTCGCGGGCCCGGTCGGGGTAGTCCTCGTCGAGCTGGACGAAGGCGAAGTCGGCGAGCCGGGCGATGTCGCTGCGGAACGGCAGGGCCCGCGCGCCCGCGGGCAGGATCTCGTCGGTGGACACGTCGTCGCCGACCTTGATGGCGACGGGGATCTCCAGTTCGTCGGGGAGCGGGTCCAGTTCCGGCAGGACGCCGATGCTCGGCGCCTTATCCAGTTCGACGCGGCGGGCCTCGTCCTCGGGCGGCGGCGCTTCGAGCATGTCGCGGTTGACGCTGGAGGCGGCCGGGAGGCGGACGGCCGGCGGGTCCGTGCCGAGGTCGCGCGGGTCGGTGATCCGGCCGGTGAGCGCGGCGGCCGCGGCGGTCTCCGGTGAGCACAGCCAGACCCGGTCGTCCTTGGTGCCGGAGCGGCCGGGGAAGTTGCGCGGCATGGTCCGCAGGCTGTTGCGGCCGATCGCGGGCGCCTGCCCCATGCCGATGCAGCCCATGCAGCCGGTCTGGTGGATGCGGGCGCCGGCCTGCACGAGGTCGGTGGTCGCGCCCATCCGGGTGAGGTCTACGAGGATCTGCCGGGACGTCGGGTTCACGTCCAGCGACACCCGCGGGTGCACCTGGCGGCCCTTCACGATGGCCGCGACGGACGCGAAGTCGCGCAGCCCGGGGTTCGCCGACGAGCCGACGACGACCTGGTGGACCTCCTCCCCCGCGACCTCCCGCACCGGGACGACGTCGCCGGGCGAGCTGGGGCGGGCGATCAGCGGCTCCAGCGCGGACAGTTCGATCTCCTCGGTGACGTCGTAGGACGCGTCCGGGTCGGCGGTGATCTCGGTGAAGTCGTCCTCGCGGCCCTCGGCGCGCAGGAACGCGCGGACCTGCTCGTCGGCCGGGAACACCGTCGTCGTCGCGCCCAGCTCGGCGCCCATGTTGGCGATGACGTGCCGGTCCATCGCGGTCAGCGCGGCGAGGCCGGGCCCGTGGTACTCGATGATCCGGTTGACGCCGCCGCGCACCCCGTGCCGGCGCAGCATCTCCAGGATCACGTCCTTGGCGCTGCACCAGGGCGGCGGCTCCCCGGTCAGCCGGACGCCCCAGATCTCCGGCATCGTCACGTGCAGCGGCTCCCCGGCCATCGCCATCGCGACCTCCAGGCCGCCGACGCCGATCGCGAGCATGCCGAGCGACCCCGCCGCGCAGGTGTGGGAGTCGGAGCCGACCATCGTGGCGCCGGGCACGCCGAACCGCTGCATGTGCGTCGGATGCGACACGCCGTTGCCGGGCTTGGAGTACCAGAGCCCGTACCGGCGGGCGGCGGACCGCAGGAAGATGTGGTCGGCCATGTTGCGCTCGTCGGCCTGCAGCAGGTTGTGGTCGACGTACTGGACGGACACGTCCGTGCGGACCCGGTCCAGGTCGAGGGCCTCCAGTTCCAGCATCACCAGCGTGCCGGTCGCGTCCTGGGTGAGGGTCTGGTCGACGCGGATCCCGATCTCGGCGCCGGGCCGCATCTCGCCGCTCACCAGATGCGAGGCGATCAGTTTGCGGGCGACGTTACGGCCCCCCGTGCCGTCTGCCATGCTCTCTCAGCTCCTCTGCTCCTTGCCGTCGCCCGGGACGCTCCCGATCCGGCGGGGTTCGTGGACGGCGCGGTCGGCGGGCGGCCCGCACCAGTGGCCCAGCGCGTCGCGGATCTCGGCGGCGCGCCGGTCGGGGGCGGTCTCGTCGGTGGCCCAGGCGATGTAGCCGTCCGGCGCGACGTCCGCCACCGACCCGACCGTCACCCCGCGGATCTTCACCGGGGCGCCGGCGCCGAGGCCCTGCCCGGCGCGGCCGAACTCGGCGGTCAGCACCGTGCCGGGGTCGCGGCCCGGCCGAGC
>NZ_VCKZ01000187.1 GCF_005889745.1 Actinomadura geliboluensis | reverse complement strand
ATAGGGAGACCTTTGATTTCGACTCGACGCGAGTAGGAAGGACCAGAACCCTGGCACCCATGCCGGAGGGTCCGCCGCCGGCCCCCGTGACCCAGCGACTGCGCGTCCGCTATGCCAAGCGGGGCAGGCTGCGGTTCACGAGCCACCGCGACATTTCCCGGGCCGTGGAACGCGCCGTCAGGCGCGCCGGGATCCCTGTCGCGTTCAGCGGCGGCTTCACGCCGCACCCGAAGATCTCGTATGCGGGTGCGGCGGCGACAGGGGTGGCCAGTGAGGCGGAATACCTGGAGATCGGGCTCACCGCGCCGCGCGACCCTGCGCGGGTGCGGGCCGATCTCGACGCGGCCCTGCCTCCCGGGCTCGACATCGTCGATGTCGTGCCGGTACGAGCGGGACGCGACGGCGACGCGCAGCCGAAGGCCGGCGCGTTCGCCGATCGGCTCGAGGCGTCCGAGTGGCGGATCCGGCTGGACGGCGTGTCATCCGACGATGCAGCCGCCGCCGTGGCCGCCTTCATGGGCGCCGGCGAGGTCGAGGTGGAACGCCTCACGAAGAAGGGGCTGCGCCGTTTCGACGTGCGCGCCGCCGTGTCCTCCTGTGAGCTGGACCGGCGCGCCGCGGACGCGGCCGATGCCCCTTGTGCGATACTTCGAATGGTTGTTCGGCATTCCACACCCGCCGTACGACCCGACGACATCCTCACCGGACTGCGCCAGGTCGCCGACCTCGCGCCGCCGTCACCTCCGCTGGTGACCAGGCTGGCGCAGGGGCCCCTCGACGCGGACACCGGTGGCCTCGCGGATCCTCTGGGACCCGACCGGGAGATCGGACAGCCGTCCGGCGAAGACGCCGAGACGGCCCGCGGCCAGGAGCGGCCGCTGCCCGGGGACGCCGCGAGCGCGGATGCCGTCAGCGCCTGACCGTGAGACCGAAGCCGTGGCGACACGGAACCGGTCCCGCAGGGTACGGCGGGCGCACCCCCGACGACTTCGTCGTCATGGCCGGATCATCGTCCGGCGGTGACGGCACCGACGACTGATGGAGTGCTCCCGTGCGGCGCACCGCATCGATCCGCCCCTCGGCGGAGCGTGCGGACGCGCCCGGGAGCCTGACGGGAGATTGCCCGGATGCTTGAGAACGAAGCCGATTCGGCCAATGCCGAAGGCACCGAGAACGAGAACGAGAACGCCGAGAACACCGGCACGGAGAACGCGGAAGGCGGGAACGGCGGGGCGGTGACGTCGCGTCCGCGCCGCGCCAGCCGCCCGGCGGGCCCGCCGCCCGACACGACCGCCGGGCCCCCGGCCGCGGAGGAGCCCGAGGCCCCGGCTGAGGAGGCCGCGCCGGCCGCGGAGGCCGCGCCGGCCGCGGAGGCCGCGCCGGCGGAGGAGGCTCCCGAGCCGCCGAAGCGCACCACCCGGACCCGCACCCGCACCAGGAGCGGGAAGGCCGCCGAGACGCCCGAGACCGTCCCGATGACCGGTGCCGAGACCTCCCCAGACACCGAGACCGAGCCCCCGGCCGCCGCTGAGAGCGACCAGCCCGGCGAGGAGGCGCCCGCGCCCCGCACCCGGACCCGGACGCGCCGCCGTTCGACCGCGACCGCGGAGGCGGCTCCGGCCGTGCCCGCCGTCCCGCAGGTGCCGGACGTGCCGCCCGCCGAGCAGGCGCAGGTGTCGGAGACCGAGCCCGCGAGCGGCGTCGGCATCCCCGGCGTCACGTTCCAGCCCCCCATGGTCGTCTTCCAGCCGCCGCAGCCGAAGGCCGAGGCGCCCGCCCGTCCCAAGGACGAGCCGGAGCAGCCGGCCGCCGAGCGCGACACCGGCGACGACGACCACGAGCACGACCACGGCCCGGCCGACGAGGACGACTCCGAGGACCGCCCGTCCCGGCGGCGCCGCCGCCGCGGCGGCCGGGGCCGCGGCCGGGGCAGGGACGGCGCCGACGACGAGGCGCAGGCCGAGGAGGCCGAGGCCGAGGAGCCGGCCAAGGACGAGCAGCCCAAGTCCGGCAAGGCCGCCAAGAGCACCAGGTCGAGCAAGGCGGCCAAGAAGGACGCCGCCAAGAAGGACGCTGACAAGGAGCCCAAGGCGGAGGAGGCCGAGCAGGAGGCCGCCGACGACGAGGACGACGGCGACGCCCAGTCCGGCACCAGCCGCCGCCGGCGCCGCCGCAGGCGCCGCTCCGGCACCGACGGCGAGAACGGCGCCGACACCGACGACCCGCCGAACACCGTCGTGCACGTCCGCACGGCCCGCGAGGAGCGCGCCGCCGCCGAGGACGAGGTGCGGTCCGTGCGGGGCTCCACCCGGCTGGAGGCCAAGAAGCAGCGCCGCCGCGAGGGCCGCGAGCAGGGCCGCCGCCGCCCGCCGGTGATCACCGAGGCGGAGTTCCTGGCCCGCCGCGAGTCGGTCGAGCGGGTCATGGTCGTCCGGCAGGAGGGCGAGCGCACCCAGATCGGCGTCCTGGAGGACGACGTCCTCGTCGAGCACTACGTCAACCGCGCCACGCACCAGTCGTACGTGGGCAACGTCTACCTGGGCAAGGTCCAGAACGTCCTGCCGTCGATGGAGGCGGCGTTCGTCGACATCGGCAAGGGCCGCAACGCCGTCCTGTACGCGGGCGAGGTCAACTGGGACGCCTCCGGGCTGGAGGGCCAGCCGCGCCGCATCGAGTCGGCGCTGAAGTCGGGCCAGTCGGTGCTCGTCCAGGTCACCAAGGACCCGCTCGGCCACAAGGGCGCCCGGCTCACCAGCCAGGTCTCGCTGCCCGGCCGCTACCTCGTGTACGTGCCGGACGGCTCGATGACCGGCATCAGCCGCAAGCTCCCCGACAAGGAGCGCAGCCGCCTCAAGGCGATCCTGAAGAAGGTCATGCCGGACAACGCCGGCGTGATCGTCCGCACCGCCGCGGAGGGCGCCACGGAGGAGGAGCTCTCCCGCGACGTGTCGCGCCTGGCGGCCCAGTGGGAGAGCATCCAGAAGAAGGTGAAGACGGCCTCGGCGCCGTCGCTGCTCTACGGCGAGCCCGACCTGACGATCCGGGTCGTGCGCGACATCTTCAACGAGGACTTCTCCAAGCTGGTCGTGTCCGGCGCCGAGGCGTGGGACACCGTCTCCGAGTACGTCGAGTACGTGGCGCCGCACCTCGCCGACCGCGTCGAGCGCTGGACGGGCGACCAGGACGCCCTGTCGGCGTTCCGCATCGACGAGCAGATCGCCAAGGCCCTCGACCGCAAGGTGTGGCTGCCGTCCGGCGGCTCGCTGGTGATCGACAAGACCGAGGCCATGACGGTCATCGACGTCAACACCGGCAAGTTCACCGGGCAGGGCGGCAACCTGGAGGAGACCGTCACCCGCAACAACCTGGAGGCGGCCGAGGAGATCGTCCGCCAGCTGCGGCTCCGCGACGTCGGCGGCATCGTCGTGATCGACTTCATCGACATGGTGCTGGAGAGCAACCGGGACCTGGTGCTGCGCCGCCTCGTCGAGTGCCTGTCGCGGGACCGTACCAAGCACCAGGTCGCCGAGGTCACCTCGCTGGGCCTGGTCCAGATGACCCGCAAGCGGGTCGGCCAGGGCCTGCTGGAGGCGTTCTCGGAGACCTGCGAGTCCTGCAACGGCCGCGGCATCCACGTCCACCTGTCGCCGGTCGAGCCCAAGCCGGACAAGGCGGCCGGCAAGGAGAGCGGCCGCCGCCGCAAGCGCAAGGGCGAGGTCGAGAAGGCCGTCGAGGAGAAGCTGGCCCACCACGAGGCCAAGCCCAAGGAGCAGGCGGCCGAGCCGGCGCCCGAGCCCGTGGCCGTGGCCGAGCCGGAGCCCGAGGCCAAGCCCGAGCCGGTCCGGACCCGGGCGAGGAGGTCGGGCCCGGCGAAGCGCCCGGCGGGTCCGCCGCCCGAGATCGACGAGTCCCCGGCCCAGGCCGCGGTGGAGGCCGCCGAGGCCGCAGAGGAGGCCGCGGGCACCGCCCCCGGCGCCCTGGACTCCGCCGAGCCCGTCCCGGTGACCGCGAACGGCGCCGAGCCGTCCGGCGGCGAGCTGAACGGCGCCGGCCCGGTCGCGGCGGACGCCGCGGCCGAGTCCAACGGCTCCGCGCCCGCCGAGGCCGCCGAGGCCGCCGCCGAGCCCGAGCCGGAGGCCGAGCCGGCCGCCCGGCGGCGCCGCACCCGGCGCACCCGCGCCACCGCCGACGTCGGCGAGTCCGCGGACGACTGACGAAGTGCCCGGTGCCCTGGCCGCGCGTTCGCGTTGCGGTCAGGGCATCCGGTATCCTCGTACTTCGGCGCGTCGTGGGCGCGTCAACTGAACCCGCACCACGAACCCCGTCCGGGGTCCGTTCGGTGCTCACCTCGCCGATCCGGTGAGGGCAAGCAGAGAGCGCCAGGGTCTTTCCTGGTGTGCCGCTCTCGGCCCGGTGCCGGGGGTAGGCCCCCATCCGGGGGCTGGTAAGCCACGCGTGGGACCGGTTCAGTCCGGAAGCGCGCGCAGACGAAGGGTTTCCGCGGTGTACGCGATTGTCCGCGCAGGCGGCAGGCAGGAGAAGGTCGCCGTCGATGACGTGCTGACCGTCGACAAGCTGGCCGGCGAGGTCGGCTCGACCGTCACGTTCCCGGCGGTCCTCGTCGTGGACGGCGAGAACGTCGTCAGCGGCTCGGCCGACCTGGCGCGCTACGAGGTGACCGCCGAGATCCTCGGCGCGGTCAAGGGCCCGAAGATCAACATCATGCACTACCGGAACAAGACCGGGTACAAGCGGCGGATGGGTCACCGTCAGCCGTACACCGAGGTCAAGATCACCGGTATCAAGGCCGGGAAGTAAGGGAGAGCGGTCTCATGGCACACAAGAAGGGCGCATCGTCCAGCCGCAACGGTCGCGACTCCAACGCCCAGCGCCTCGGCGTGAAGCGCTTCGGCGGCCAGGTCGTCAACGCGGGCGAGATCATCGTCCGGCAGCGCGGCACCCACTTCCACCCCGGCCCGGGCGTCGGCCGCGGCGGCGACGACACGCTGTTCGCGCTGGTCGCGGGCTCGGTGCAGTTCCGCCGGTACCGCGGTCGCAACGCGGTGAGCATCGTCCCGCCGGCGGAATAGTCCGCCTGGGTTCCAGACGTTTCGAAAGGGGCGGACCGTTCGACGGTCCGCCCCTTCGCCTTTTTCACGAGGTTTCACCGAGGAGAGTCACCGTGGCCGCAGGAGCGGGATCGGGCGCGCAGTTCGTCGACCGGGTGGTGGTGCACGTCGCGGCGGGCAACGGCGGCAACGGCTGCGCCTCGATCCACCGGGAGAAGTTCAAGCCGCTCGGCGGGCCGGACGGCGCGAACGGCGGGCGCGGCGGCGACGTCGTCCTCGTCGTGGACTCCAACGCCGCGAGCCTGCTGGAGTACCACCGGCGCCCGCACCGCAAGGCCGGGAACGGCAAGCAGGGGCAGGGCAGCATGCGGACCGGCGCGGACGGCGGCGACGTGATCCTGCCCGTCCCGGACGGCACGGTCGTGAAGGAGGGCGACCGGGTGCTGGCCGACCTGGTCGGCGAGGGCACCCGGTACGTGGTCGCGAAGGGCGGCCACGGCGGCCTCGGGAACGCGGCGCTGGCCTCGGCCAAGCGCAAGGCGCCCGGGTTCGCGCTGCTCGGCGAGCCGGGCGAGGCCCGGGACGTGGTCCTGGAGCTGAAGAGCGTCGCCGACGTGGCGCTCGTCGGGTTCCCGAGCGCGGGCAAGTCGTCGCTGATCGCGGCGCTGTCCGCCGCGAAGCCGAAGATCGCCGACTACCCGTTCACGACGCTGATCCCGAACCTCGGCGTGGTCAGCGCCGGCGACACGACGTTCACGGTCGCGGACGTGCCGGGCCTGATCGAGGGCGCCAGCGAGGGCCGCGGCCTCGGCCTGGACTTCCTGCGCCACATCGAGCGCTCGTCCACCCTCGCGCACGTGCTCGACTGCGCGACGATGGAGCCGGACCGCGACCCGCTCAGCGACTTCGAGGTCATCGAGCGCGAGCTGCGGGCCTACGACCGGGTGCTCGGCGACCGGCCGCTGTCGGACCGGCCCCGCATCGTGGTGCTGAACAAGGTCGACGTGCCGGACGGCCGCGACCTCGCCGAGATGGTCCGGCCCGAGTTCGAGGCGCGCGGGCTGCGGGTGTTCGAGGTGTCGGCGGCGACGCACGAGGGGCTGCGGGAGCTGTCGTTCGCGATGGCGGCGATGGTGGCGGAGTACCGCGCGTCGCTGCCGCCGGCGGAGCCGACCCGCATCGTGATCCGGCCGGAGCCGGTCGGCGGCGACACCGAGTTCGAGGTCAAGGCCCTCGGCGACAACACCTATCTGATCACCGGGACGAAGCCCGTCCGGTGGCTGCGGCAGACCGACTTCGCCAACGAGGAGGCCGTCGGCTACCTCGCCGACCGGCTCGCCCGGCTCGGCGTGGAGGACGCGCTCGCCGAGGCGGGCGCGAGCGCGGGCGCCACGGTCCTGATCGGCACCGCCGACGACTCGATCGTGTTCGACTGGGAGCCGGACGTCCCCGCCGGCGAGGCCGCCACGGGCCCGCGCGGCACCGACCGCCGCCTGGACGGCTGGTCGTGAGCGGGGAGGCGCGGGAGCCGTGAGCGAGCGCGAGGAGATCGCCAAGGCCCGCCGGATCGTGGTGAAGGCGGGGTCGTCGTCGCTGACGACGCCGCTGGGCACGATCGACGCGAACCGCATCGACGCGCTGGTGGACGTCCTCGCCGCGCGCCGCGCCGACGGCACCGAGATCGTGTTCGTGTCGTCCGGCGCGATCGCCGCCGGGCTCGGGCCGCTCGGGCTGACCCGCCGCCCCGGGGACCTCGCGACCCAGCAGGCGGCGGCGAGCGTCGGGCAGGGCCTGCTGTTCGCCCGCTACACCTCGTCGTTCGCCCGGTACGGGCTGACGGTCGGGCAGGTGCTGCTCACCGCCGACGACATGATGCGCCGCTCGCACCACCGCAACGCGCAGCGCACGCTGGGGCAGCTCCTCGCGCTGGGGATCCTGCCGATCGTGAACGAGAACGACACCGTCGCCACCGACGAGATCCGGTTCGGCGACAACGACCGGCTCGCGGCGCTCGTCGCGCACCTGATCCGCGCGGACGCGCTGGTCCTGCTGTCGGACGTCGACGCGCTCTACACCGGCGACCCGCGCCAGCCCGGCGCCCGCCGCGTCGACGACGTCCGCGGGCCGGACGACCTGAGGGACGTGAAGCTCGGCCGGTCCGGGCGCGTCGGCACGGGCGGCATGGTCACCAAGGTGGAGGCGGCCCGCATCGCGGGCATCCCGGTGGTGCTGACCAACGCCGCGTCCGCCGCGCACGCGCTCGCCGGCGACCGGGTCGGCACGCTGTTCCACCCCGCCGAGGGCCGCCGCATGTCGACGCAGAACCTGTGGCTCGCGCACGCCACCACCGGCCAGGGCCGCGTCACACTGGACACGGGGGCCGTCGAGGCGGTGGTGCGGCGCCGCAAGTCGCTGCTCCCGGCCGGGGTGACGGGGGTGGACGGCGACTTCGCCGCCGGCGACCCGGTCGACCTGTGCGACCCCGACGGCCGCGTCGTCGCGCGCGGCCTGGTGAACTACGACGCGTCCGAGATCCCGGAGCTGATGGGGCGCTCGACGCGCTGGCTGGCGCGGGAGCTGGGCGCCGGGTACGAACGCGAGATAATCCACCGCGACCATTTGGTGATTCTGAAATGACCGGGGGGTCCGGGGGCGTCCCCCGGACCGGCTCGAACGAGGGAGCGTTGTGATGGGCGAGGGCGAGCGCGAGGAGTTCCTGCGGGTGGCGCGGCGCGCCAAGGACGCGGCGGCCGGGCTGGCGCCGCTGCCGCGGGCGGCGAAGGACGCGGCCCTGCACCGGATCGCGGACGCGCTGGTCGCCGCCGCCTCGGAGATCGTGAAGGCGAACGAGGCCGATGTCGCGCGGGCCCGCGAGAACGGCACCTCCGAGTACATGATCGACCGGCTGAGCCTGTCGGAGGAGCGGATCGCCGCGATCGCCGAGGCGGTCCGGCAGGTCGCGGCGCTGCCCGACCCGGTGGGGGAGACGGTGCGCGGGAACGTGCTGCCGAACGGCCTGGAGCTGCGGCAGGTGCGGGTGCCGCTCGGCGTCGTCGGGATGATCTACGAGGGCCGGCCGAACGTGACCGTGGACGCCGCGGCGCTGTGCCTGAAGAGCGGGAACGTGGCGATGCTGCGCGGCTCGTCGTCCGCGCACGACTCGAACACGGCGCTGGTCCAGGTGATGCAGGCCGCGCTCGCCGACACCGAGGTGCCCGCCGACGCGGTGCAGCTCGTGCCGGGGACGTCCCGCGAGTCGGTGAAGCACCTGATGCGGGCGCGCGGCCTGGTGGACGTGCTGATCCCGCGCGGCGGCGCGTCGCTGATCAACTCGGTGGTGGAGGAGTCGACCGTCCCCGTGATCGAGACGGGCGTCGGGAACTGCGCCGTCTACGTGGACGCCGCCGCCGACGTGGACATGGCCGTCGAGATCCTGCTGAACGCCAAGACGCAGCGCCCGTCGGTGTGCAACGCGGCGGAGACGTTCCTGGTGCACGCCGACGTCGCCGACGCGTTCGTCCCGCGCGCGCTTGAGGCGCTCAGGGCCGCCGGGGTCACCGTCCACGGCGACGACCGCATCCGCTCCTACGGCGACGACGTCGTGAAGGCCGGTGAGGACGACTGGTACGCCGAGTACCTGTCGCTCGACATCGCCGCCCGCGTGGTCGACTCCCTGGAGGACGCCGTCGCGCACATCCGCACCTACGGGTCGGGGCACACCGAGGCGATCGTGACGGCGTCCCAGCCGGCCGCGAAGCGCTTCGTGTCGCTGGTCGACTCGGCCGCGGTGATGGTGAACGCCTCGACGCGGTTCACCGACGGCGAGGAGTTCGGCTTCGGCGCGGAGATCGGCATCTCGACGCAGAAGCTGCACGCGCGCGGCCCGATGGGGCTGCCGGAGCTGACGTCCACGAAGTACGTCGTGACCGGTGAGGGCCACACCCGCGGCTGACCCGTCCAAGTTGTGACATTTTTGCCATTGATGTCACGTTGAGGCTGTGGTCTGATTCACGATTGTGACTCGTGAGTACAGCCGCCGCCGCGTGCTGAAGGGCGCCGCCCTCGGCGCGGGGATCGCCTCGACCGGGCTGGCCGCGTTCCCCGCGCGTCCCGCCGCCGCCGCTGCCGCGCCCGCGCTGGCCGGCTCCGCCGCCGGAACCACCCTCGACCGGACGTACGTGCTCGGCGCGGCGGGCGCGGGCGGCTACCGCCCGGTGATCACCGGGCCGGGGGAGCCGCACCTGCTGCGCCGCGACCTCGGCGGCACCGCCGCCGCCCGGCGCGCCGCGACCCGCCGCGGGATCCTCGCGTTCGGGCACCTCACCGACGTGCACGTCATCGACGCGCAGTCCCCGGCCCGGGTCGAGTTCATCGACCGGATCCGGGACCTGGTGAGCGGCTTCCCCGAGGGCGGATGGCGGCCGCAGGAGATCCTGTCCACGCAGGTCGCCGAGGCGATGGTGCAGGCGATGAACCGGGTCGGCCGCGGCCCGGCGACCGGCCTCGGGCTGGCGTTCACCATCAACACCGGCGACGCCGCCGACAACGTCCAGTACAACGAGATCCGCTGGATCATCGACCTGCTGGACGGCGGCCGCGTCCGCCCCGACTCCGGCGACCCCAACCGGTACGAGGGCGTCATGGAGTGGACGTCCTACGACCGCGCGTACTGGCACCCCGAGGGCGCGCCGCCCGGCGCGCAGCCCGACGTCGGCTACGCCAAGTACGGCTTCCCCCGCGTCAAGGGCCTGATCGACGCCGCCCGCCGGCCGTTCCAGGCGACCGGCCTGGCCATGCCGTGGCTCGCCGCGTTCGGCAACCACGACGGCCTCATCCAGGGCAACCTGCCGGTGAACCCGCTGGTCTCCGGTCTCGCCACCGGCGGCATCAAGATCGGAGCCCCGGCGGGCGACGGCCAGGCCGAGCGGCTCGCCCGCATGATCCAGAACGCCGACGCCGCGGAACTCGTCCGGCTCAGCCGCGAGCAGGGCGGCGCGGGCGGGCTGTTCCGCCCGGTCACGCCCGACGGGAACCGGCGCATGCTGTCGCGCCGGGAGGTCGTCGCCGAGCACTTCACGACGTCCGCGTCCCTGCGCGGCCACGGCTTCACCGCCGCCAACCTCCTGGAGGGGACGGCCTACTACGGATTCGACCAGGGCGTGGTGCGCGGCCTCGTCCTCGACACCGTCAACCCGAACGGCTACTCCGAGGGCTCCCTCGACAAGAAGCAGTTCGCCTGGCTGGAGGCGCAGCTCAAGGCGGGCAGCAGCCGCTACCACGCCGCGGACGGCACCGTCGTGAAGCACAGCGTGAAGGACCGGCTGTTCGTGCTGTTCAGCCACCACCCGATCGGCTCGCTGGAGAACCCGCTCGGCGGCGACCGCGTCCTCGGCGACGAGGTGCGGGCGCTCCTGCTGCGCTACCCGAACGTCATCCTGTGGGTGAACGGCCACACGCACCGCAACCAGGTCATCCCGCACGCCCGCGAGGGATCGGGAGGCTTCTGGGAGGTGAACACGGCCGCGCACATCGACTTCCCGCAGCAGAGCCGCATCGTCGAACTGGCCGACAACGGCGACGGCACCCTGTCGATCTTCGCGACGATCCTCGACTCCGCCGGGCCCGCGTCCTACGGCGGCCGGCTCACCGACCCCGTCCGGCTGGCGTCGCTGTCCCGCGAGCTGGCGGGCAACGACTGGCAGGACCGCGACTCCGACCGCCGCGGCGAGACCGCCGACCGCAACGTCGAACTCCTCGTCCCGGCCCCGTTCTGAACGAAGGGCCGCCGCGTCCGTGTCGCGGCGGCCCAAGCCCCGCTACTGGCTCGTCGGCCCGTTGTCGCGGCGGGTGAGCCGGTCGAACAGCCCGCCGGCGGCGCCCGCCGCCGCGTCCGCCACGTCGCGGACCTTGCCCACGAACGGGTCGGCGGTCCGCTCCCACGACTCCCGGTAGGAGCGCGCCGCGTCCTTGATCTCCTCCCGGACGGACGCGCTGTCGTCCTCGTCGCGGCGCGTGTAGTCCCCGGCGAGGATCCGCTCGTACTCGCCGCCGTGCGCCCACCGGTCGATCTCGGCGAACCGGATCACCGCGAACGGGTGCGACTGCCCGAGCAGGTTCAGGAACTTCAGGATCCCGTCCCGCACATCGCCGGCCGCGTCGTACTCGCGCGCCTGCTGCCGGAACGCCTCCGCGCTCATCTCGCCGAGCCGGACCCCGCCCGCGAGCTTCATGTTGGCCCGCTTCGCCGCGTCCACGTCCTGCCCGGCGAGCAGCCCCGCCCGGTCCGAGGACAGCTCCGCCTTCCGGAACCACTCCCGCAGCCCGATGATGATCGCCGCGATGCCGACGTTGCCGAGCGGCAGCCACGCCAGCCGCGACCCGAGCTGCAGCAGGATCTGCATCATCGTCTGGTACACCGCGTGCCCGGACAGGATGTGCCCGACCTCGTGCCCGATGACGAACCGCAGCTCCTCGTCGTCCAGCAGGTCGAGCAGGCCGGTGTTCACCACGATGAACGGGTGGTCGGAGCCGAGCGCCATCGCGTTCGGCGTCGGGTCCTGCCGGACGAACAGCTCCGGCACCTCGGGCATGTCCAGGATGTAGCAGGCGTCGCGCACCATGTCGTGGATGTGGCGGAACTGGTCCTCGCCGACCCGCACCGTCCCGCCGAGGAACATCAGCCGCAGCGACCGCTCGTTGATCAGCCCCGACATCTTGCGGAGGACGACGTCGAACCCGGAGAGCGAACGCAGCGCCACCAGCGCCGATCGGTCCGCCGGGTGCTCATAGGCCCGGGAACTGATCCCCGGGAACCGCGTCCGCGCTCGATCCGGTGTGTTCTCCGTCATGTCTGACCTCCTGAAGGGTGCGAAGCCCGGGCTGCCGGGCGGGGCGGGACGGGGTGCGGCGGCGGCCCCGTGCCACCGCGGCTCCGGACGAGAGAGAACGGGGAAACGGCCTGCTCTCGATCATGTGTTCGGATAGTGTGCGACTCATGACGCAGCGTGTCCAGATGACCTTCCGGTACCGCTTCCACCCGACGGCGGAGCAGGCCGAGCAGCTGGGCCGCACTTTCGGCTGTGTACGTCTGGTCTACAACATGGCCCTGGAGGCGCGCATCCGAGCTCTCCAGGACGGGCGTCCGCTGACCTACGGCGAAACGTCCGCGCTGCTCACCGTCTGGAAGAAGAAGGACGAGTTCTCCTTCTTGAGGGACGTCTCCTGCGTGCCGCTGCAACAGGCGCTGCGTCATCTGCAGGCGGCCGTCGGCAATTTCCTGGCCGGACGCGCGAGGCGACCGCGGTTCACATCGCGCAGGCGATCCCGCGCGTCCGCCGAGTTCACGCGATCGGCGTTCACGTACTGCGACGGCCGACTGACCCTGGCCAAGATGAGGTCGCCGTTGCGGATCGTGTGGTCGCGTCCGTTGCCGGAGGGTGCGGAGCCCTCCACGGTGACGGTGTCGCGAGATGCCGCCGGCCGGTGGTTCGTCTGCCTCCTGTGCCATGTCACCGTTCGGCCCTTGCCGCCGACACGGCAGGTGATCGGGCTGGACGCCGGCATCGCGGCCCTGGTCACCACATCCACGGGAGAGAAAGTGCGCAATCCCCGCCACGAGCGATCGCATCGGCGGAGACTGGTCAAAGCGCAGCGTGCGCTGTCCCGAAAGCTGCCCGGATCGGCCAACCACGCCAAGGCCAGGCTTCGGCTGGCCCGGGTCCACGCCCACATCGCCGATCGGCGACGTGATCACCTGCACAAGCTCACGACTCGTCTCGTCCGCGAGAACCAAGCGGTCGTCATCGAGGATCTCAATGTCGGCGGCATGGTCCGCAATCATCGTCTCGCTCGCGCCATCGCGGACGCCGCCTGGCGAGAAACGAGGTCGATGCTCGAGTACAAATGCGCCTGGTACGGACGTGAGCTGATCGTCGTGGACCGCTGGTTCCCCTCGTCCAAACGCTGTTCGTCCTGCGGCGCTGTTCGGCAGGACATGCCTTTGGACGTGCGCAAATGGACGTGTGGATGCGGAGCGGAACACGATCGGGACGTCAATGCGGCCCGTAACATCCTCGCCGTCGGGCTGGCGGAGAGGCGAAACGCCTGTGGAGCCGATATCAGACCTCAACGGGAGACTTCTTTCCGAGCGGGCGATCGGCGACGAAGCAGGAATCTCCCTTCCCCAGAGGAGAAGCCAAGTCTGGCATGGTAGTTCCGACGAACGGTCGGGCGGCAGGGTTCCACGCCGGGGACCGGCTGCCGGGTCCGGCCGCGCCCGGGAGGCAGCCATGTTCGATCCCAAGGCCGAGGCGATGTCGGTGGACGAGCGGGCCGCGCTGCAGCGGCACCGGCTGTGGGGGCTGGTCGACCGGCTCCTCGCCGCCGGCGGCGTGCAGGGGCGGCGGCTGAAGGACGCCGGTGTCACCGGCGGTTCCGACGTGATGCTCGCCGGCTTGCGCGACCTGCCGTTCACCACCAAGCAGGACCTCTGGGACGGCTACCCGTTCGGGATGCTCGCCGTCCCGCGGGACCAGGTCGCCGCCGTGCACGGCTCCAGCGGGACGCGCGGGCGCCCGACCCTCGTCGCCTACACCAAGGGCGACCTCGACCTGTGGGCGGCGATGTGCGCGCGCTCCCTGTCGTGCGCCGGGGCGGCGCCGGGCAGCATCGTCCACAACGCGTACGGGTACGGGCTGTTCACCGGCGGCATCGGCATCCACCAGGGCGCCGTCGCGCTCGGCGCGACCGTCGTGCCGATGTCGGGCGGCATGACCGACCGGCAGGTGCGGATGCTCGCCGACCTGCGCGCCGACATCCTGACCTGCACCCCCGCGTACGCGCTGCGGCTGGGCGAGGCCGTCGCCGAGGCCGGCGTCGAGGTCCCCGCGCTGAAGGCCGGGCTGTTCGGCGCCGAGCCCTGGTCGGAAGAGCTGCGCACCGCCATCGAGGCCGTACTGCCGATCAAGGCGATGGACGTCTACGGCCTGTCCGAGGTCATCGGGCCCGGCGTCGCCACCGAATGCCTCGAACAGGACGGCCTGCACGTCAACGAGGACCACTTCATCGTCGAGGCCGTCGACCCGTCCACCGGCGAACCCGTCGCCGACGGGACGCCGGGCGAACTCGTCTTCACCACGCCGACCAAGCAGGCGCTGCCGCTGCTGCGGTACCGGACCGGCGACATCGCGTCCCTGACGCGCGGCGAGTGCGCCTGCGGGCGGACCCTCGTCCGGATGAGCAAGGTCCTCGGACGGGTCGACGACATGATCGTCGTGCGGGGCGTCAACGTGTACCCGAGCGAGGTCGAGCGGGTCCTGCTCGGGTCCGGGCTCGTCCGGCCGCACTACCAGCTCGTCGTGGACCGGCGCAGACCGTCCGCGCGGCTCCTCGTCGCCTGCGAGGCCCTCTCCGGCGACCCTGGAGCCGACCTCGTCCACGCGCTGCACGAGGCGCTGGGGCTCACCGCCGAGGTGTTCGTGCTGCCCGGCGGCACCGTGCCGCGAACCGAGGTCGGCAAGGCCGTCCGCGTCGTGACCTGGGACGACGGCCACCCGCCCATCCCCGGCCTGAGCTGAGCCCGGGGGGCCGGACGTTCCGGGCACCGACCCGGCTGGCTATTCTCGTCGCCATGACGCAAAAGCGGCGGCTGGGTGTGATGGGCGGCACCTTCGACCCCATCCACCACGGGCACCTCGTGGCCGCGAGCGAGGTCGCGCACTTCTTCTCGCTCGACGAGGTCGTGTTCGTGCCGACCGGCCTCTCGTCCCACAAGGAGGGCGGCGACGTCACCGCCGCCGAGGACCGCTACCTCATGGCCGTCATCGCCACGGCGTCCAACCCGCGCTTCTCCGTCAGCCGCATCGACATCGACCGGCCCGGCCCCACCTACACCGTCGACACCCTCCGCGAGATGCGCGACATCCAGGGTCCCGGCACCGACCTGTTCTTCATCACCGGCGCCGACGCGTTGGAGAAGATGCTCACCTGGCACGACACCGACGAACTGTTCGAACTCGCCCACTTCATCGGCGTCACCCGCCCCGGCCACCGCCTCGCCGACCCCGGCCTCCCCAACGGACGCGTCTCTCTGATGGAGGTGCCGGCCCTGTCCATCTCTTCCACCGAATGCCGCGAACGCGTCCAAGCGGGCGAACCGATTTGGTACCTGGTCCCGGACGGCATAGTTCAGTACATCAACAAACGAAACTTGTATTAGTTGTGCATTTAGGGGCGGTGGTGTCCACCCGGCCCACCCGTCACCGTTTGAACCTCAGCCACCGGCCGTGACGGGGGTTCCAGGGGGTCGCCCCCCTGGACGGAGTTGATCGCGACCCTGGTGGTGCGCTCCGCATACCCTGGTGGGGGAGGGCCGCATGAGCGTGCGGTTGTACATCGACACGGGGGTACCGACGTCCTTGGCACGTGAGAGGGTGTCAACGGAGACGACCCCTACAGGGAGGATCGCGAGCGCATCGTGACCGCATCCGAGAGGGCGGCAGAGCTCGTCCGGATCGCCGCCGAGGCGGCGGGCGACAAGCTGGCCGACGACATTCTTGCCTACGACGTGAGCGAGCAGCTCGTCATCACCGACGCGTTCGTGCTCTGCTCCGCCCCCAGCGACCGGCAGGTCCGCGCCATCGTGGACGAGGTCGAGAAGCGCCTGCGCGAGGAGGCGGACGCCAAGCCCGTCCGGCGCGAGGGCGAGCGTGAGGGCCGGTGGGTCCTGCTGGACTACGCCGACATCATCGTGCACATCCAGCACGAAGAGGACCGCATGTACTACGCCCTCGAACGCCTGTGGAAAGACTGCCCCCTCATGGACCTGCCGGAGGGCGCGACCGCCCACCAGGCCCAGCGCGCCCGTGCCGTCGGGAGCCCGAGTGAGTGACGCCCGCCGCACCCGCGAACCCGGCAAGCGGCGGCTCGTCCTCTGGCGGCACGGCCAGACCGCGTGGAACGTCGAACGCCGCTTCCAGGGCAAGACCGACATCCCGCTCGACGAGACGGGCGTCCAGCAGGCCCAGCGCGCGGCCCGGCTCCTCGCCGGGCTCCGCCCCACCGCCCTGCTGGCCTCCCCGCTGCGCCGCGCCGCCGACACCGCCCAGGCGCTTGCCGACATCACCGGGCTGCCCGTCCGCTACGACCGGGACCTCATCGAACGCGACGGCGGCGCCTGGGAGGGCCTGACGTCCCGCGAGATCCGCGAGCGCTACCCGGCCGAGCACGCCGCCTGGCAGCCGCCCGGCGGGGAGACCAGCGCCCAGGTCGCCAAGCGCGTCGGCGCCGCCCTCGAACGGGCCCTCGACGAGCTGCCGCCCACCGGCCAGCTCGTCGTCGCCTCGCACGGCGCCGCGCTGCGCCTCGGCATGTCCCACCTCATCGGGCTCCCCGAGGAGACCTGGGAGCGCCTCGGCGGCCTGTCCAACTGCTGCTGGTCCGTCGTCACCGAGATGCGCGACGGCGGCTGGCGACTCGCCGAGCACAACGCCGGGACCCTCCCCGAGCCCGTGCTCAGCGACGACCGGCCCGACGCCGGCACCTGACCCGCAAACGATTCGAGAGCAGCCCCGTCCGTCCTATACACTGGCGGGGCGCTGCGGGATGAACGCCCACGCAGCGGCGGGGCTATGGCGCAGTTGGTAGCGCGCCTCCATGGCATGGAGGAGGTCTGGGGTTCGAATCCCCATAGCTCCACTCGGAGTTGGGAGTGGTGTGGTCGGAGCTTTGCTCCTTCCCCGCCACTCCTTCGTCGTTTTGTCCGGGGGGCGACCCCCGGGCCCCCGATGTGGGGGGCTCCGCCCCCCACGCC
>NZ_VCKZ01000679.1 GCF_005889745.1 Actinomadura geliboluensis | reverse complement strand
ACCCAGACCACCGAACGCCACGCGCTACAACCGAACGGCAAATACCTCGACCGTCACCCCAACCACCTAGACCCAGAGGCAGCAGATCGAACGCTCAGCTCCACCGTAGAACGAGCGGCGAAAAGGTCCATTCAAAGCCACCCAAGACCTGGGCCGGGAGGCCGCGGAGCAGGCGGTTCAGGGGGTTCAAGCGGTTCAGGCTCCTCATGTTCCGGCGGAGGAGACGACTCGGGCTCTCGAAGTTCCTCGATGAGCTTCTCAACTCCGTCCAACAGCTTCTGCGCAGCCGTTCGATGCGGCCCGTCCATTTCATTTGCCAATTGCTGAAGTGCTTCCGGATCCACAATCGCGGTCTTATCGCCGACCTCGTCGTTCATCGCCTTCGCTAGCGGCGCGATCCCCGCCAGATCGACCGCCTGGAACATTGCGAGAACGATCACCTCCAGCGCCTTACCCGCGATCGCGCCACCCGCCTCCCGCGACGATTCGGCCTTCACGACATCATCCGCGGTCTCGGCCAGGGTGAACGCCATACGCACGGGTTCAGGGAGTACCGCGGGCTTCGCTTCCGCCGTCAGCAACTCCGCGCGAGCCCGGTTGACATATCAAGGTCGTCTCCTCCGCCGACGGTAACCGCCTCCACAACTGGCCCGGCCGAATGATAATGCGCACGGACCGCCAGGTGACGCGAACAGCATGCGACGATCCCGAGACCGTGCATCGCTACGCCCACGCCACGACACCAAGTACGCGGCGATCCACCCCGGGCATCGGTCTGCCCGCAGATCACCATCAAGCAGTTGTTCGGAAAGGCGGTGGCACTCAGTGGTTCCTGGACCACTGTTCGCGGATGATGGCGAGGTTCTGGTCGAAATTCGAGTCCTGAAGCGGCCACCAATCACCGGGTGCCGGAAGCTTAATGGACCTTCCCTCTCGTGAGGACAAAGTGACGTGGCGGCCCCAAGGCCCGCGGTGCACATCGATTCTCTCGATGATGTCCCATGGGACGGTCCTCACGCCGAAGGTCCGCGGGATGGTCAGCCCATCGTTGTTGAGCCGGGTTTTTGCGCGCACGAACTTCAGGAGCAGTAAGCTGCTCAAGAGTAGGAGAATTACGGACGGCGCATCTAGCCGGTCCCACCGCTGCGCCGTAATCGATACGGCAACCCAGACACAGAGGTTAAGGAACGTAGTTAGTGCGATAAAGGGGCGCCTTCCGCTGCTCCTCAGGACCGAGCTATTCGTTGTTGTGGGCATCTCATAGCCAGTTCGTCTCTAATTAGCTTCTTTTCTGTGTTCGACCGTTAATTGATCACCTTTGAAATCTGTCCATCTCTCCTCACTGCCTCACCAATATCCAGATCGGATGGGGCCACCCAAAGCCAGGCTTGGTCCCCCTCAACGATTAATCTACATGCCTTGGCTGCTGCGGTCTCCCATCCAGTCCATTGCCATCAAGCGCCAGTTCCTCACCCTCCCCGCCATTTGTGCGTTGCTCGCGTTTGACGTAGACAGTCGTCTCAGGCGAGGTCATGAGACCGGCTCAGCCTTCGCGCAGGGGGCGGGATGGGACAAATCAGGCAAGGTGGCTGCCAGGGCAACTGACTCTTCTCCTCAAGAGCAATGGGCCATATGGAACTCATCATATGACCTAATGACGAACAAGGGATTCTTTCGGCACAGTTGCGAGGTGTTGGGCGCTATTCCCGGCGGCGGCTCCGTCCATGACGGCGGGGGTGTGGCGCGGTACGAGAAGCCGTACAGGCCCCGCGGCCAACGCTCACCCCACTCCACGCTCATGCCGCGGGTCGTGGGCTCGTAGCCGAGAAGGGCACACGCCATACCGATCAGCAACGAGTGCCGCACAGCTGCCGGCATCGGGTGGCTGTGTGCGGAGCGGGCGAATATTGACTGGGTGAGGGGACCGGTGCGCTGGCACAGTGCTGGTGTGGACGACTACGTGGCGATCAATAGGGCCAACTGGGACGAACGGGCCCCGGCACATGCCGCTTCCCCCGACTACGGATTCGATCGGTACATCAACGACCCCGGGCACCTCAGTAGCGTCGTCCGGTTCGACCGTCCCCGCCTAGGGGATCTGACCGGGCTGCGTGCCGTGCACCTGCAATGCCACATCGGCACCGACACCGTATCCCTGGCGCGCCTAGGTGCCACGATGAGCGGCCTGGACTTCTCCTCGGCCGCGCTGCACCAGGCGCGGCCGAGGAGA
>NZ_VCKZ01000678.1 GCF_005889745.1 Actinomadura geliboluensis | reverse complement strand
CCTCGCAAGCTGAAACGCGCACGGCACAACTCATACCGAGTTAAACGTGAGACGGACGAGAACATCACCCACGACTCGCCGGCCACGATCCGATTGATCTGCCCAGCAGCTTAATTTAACGGCATTGTCCCATGGTGGACATGGACGGATTGGATGATTCGCCGGATCGGGAGCCGCTGTCATGGCGAGTACGGCGCTGGGCTGCACCGATGGCCATGGCCGCAGCGGTCGTGATGTCCATCGCCGCCGTGCAATTGCTGGCGGACGACCAAGACCCCTTCACGACGCCTCGCTCGGGCGACCAGCGCCCGCGCTTCATGCTCACGGTGCAGCGAATGGCGGATGCTCGGCAGGATGAAGGCCCCGCGCCATGGTTCGAGGTGCTCGCCTTCCAGCCGGACGGACGACCACGGCTGGTGGGCTCGGTCGAGCGCCCTCCGTCCGCCGGCGAAGCCCAGACAATCCTCGCGGGCCCCAAAAGGACTTTCATTGTCGCCGCCACACGGAAGAAGCCGTGCGAGTCGCGGTTCTATCGAGGCGAGTTGGGCGCGGACGGCAAGGTGAGGAGCATCAAGCCATTTCACCATGGCGCCGTCCCGGCCCTCGTTGCCGGATTGGCGCTGAGCCTGGACGGTGACCGCCTCGCCTACACGACGGCTCCGTGTACACGAGACGGCGAGCGCCCTCCGGAGCCGCGCGCCAACGTGACCGTCCTCGACATCGACTCGGGCCATCGCCGCACCTGGACGACGGCGACCCCGTCGGTTATCGGTCAGATCGTCTGGGCCCAGGACGGTCGGACGCTCGGCTACACCATCGGCGACGTCCACATCGGGTCTGTTCCCGGAGCCGAAGTTCAGCCTGGGCAGGCGCTGCAGCCGGATATGCCTGTCGAAAGCAAGATCCAGGGTGTCACCGTGCACGCGCTCGACACTGACGAGCCTGGGACAGACGTCCGTGCGGGTCGGGTCCTGTTCCGTCAGTCGGATGACTCCCTGATCACATCCGCGGTGATGAACCCGGACGGCCGCACCGGCTACGGCGTCATGAAGAAGAAAGAATCGTCGAGCACCGTCATCTTCTCTTTCTCCGAGGGGAGACCGATGCGTGTCACGAGTACCATCCCGCGAAAGCCGAATGTCGCATCAGCAGTTGTCCTCGGCTCTGACGAGCCTCTATACGCTTGTCTGAACGGCCTCGATTCGTTCGGGAGGGTGATCGAAGGCGGCTTCTCTGCAAACCTGTCCAGAAGTGGGGGTTGCGGAGCCGACTACATCTTCTGATGCCTGCTGCCGGATGGCTGGTTGCGAGTGCTCAAACGGCCCCTTCATTCCCTTGACGCCTATGTTTGATGCTTTGCCTGTGGGGAGTCTGGCCGCGCCATCCAGCTCGTCATGGTCACGGCTCATGGGAGGTCGAGGTCGCCCAAGGTGAGCGCGACATCGAGTGCTGGGCGATGCTGCTGGTACTGCCTCCGGGTTGGTTGGGTGACCTCGGCTTCTTCCTCGCTTGAACGGCCTTGTCGGTGTCGGACGGTCGTATGGCGGATGGCTTCAGTGTTTGGTAGGGCCGTCCGCTCCAATCCAGCGATCTTCACTGCTCCCGTGGTTTCCCGGAAGGTACGGAACTCGGGAGGCGCTAACGCAGGGTCTCCTCGCGCCAGTCCGTTTTGTGGGGATTGAGTGCGCGTCCGTGTCGGTGGCGGCTGGCCAAGCTTGGCTCGCATGATCTTCCACTGAGCCAGGCCAACCGTAGATCGTCTCGGGTTGCTAGCGAGTGTTCTGTTGTTGCTCAAGGTTGCGGCGGTCTTTTGCCGGATTAGTGTGGTTTCTGTGGGTGCCCGGTTGCGGTGGCCCCTGACAGGTCGGCGCGGACGCTTCGGTCGCTGTGGGCCGGAGTCACTTCGGCTGGGCTCGGCGGCAGGGGTTTGGTGATTCGGCTGTGGGTCTGTGCATGGTTGCTGTCCCCGGGGCCTACGGCCCCCGAGAACTTCGGCTAGGTGACCGGGTTTCCCTTTCTATGCCCGGAAGGGGTGAAATCTCCCGCAACGCGGCCAGCCTCCAAGACGGGCAAATTGTTTTCCAGAACGACTGTACGACAGCGTGACTGTTCGATAACATAGAGTTATGTGTTCGAGTGAGATCGATACCGCGTCGATGTCCACCAGCCAACTGGTGCACGCGGCCGCCTCGATCGCCACCGAACTCGCCACCCGCCCCGCCCCCGAATCAGCAG
>NZ_VCKZ01000186.1 GCF_005889745.1 Actinomadura geliboluensis | reverse complement strand
GCCTACCCCACCAGCCCCGCCCAGCCCGCGGGCCCGGTGCAACCCGGCCCCATCGCGGAGCCCGGTGGTGTTGGGCAGTCCGGCGTCGCTGGGCAGGTCGGTCGTTCCGCGCAGGGTGGCGCCGTCGCGCAGGCCGGTGGTGTTGCGCAAGGTGTTCAGGGGACTGGGGACGCGGAGTGGGCCGGGGTGCCCGAGGCGCAGGAGCCCTACTCGCGGCGTGCGGAGCGGTCGTCCACGACCGGGCCGATGGGGGTGCGCGAGACGAGCGGCGTGCAGGTCCGGCTCGGGTCGCGGGAGCGGGAGCGCGAGCGGCGGGCGCGCCGCCGGGCGGGGCGCCGCAGCGGGCTCGTCGCGGCGGGCGTGCTCGTCCTGGCCGGGCTGGTCACGGCCGGCCTCATCCTGACCCCCGGATCGGGCGACGACGGCGGGACGGGCGCGGCCCCGGCCGCCGGGGAGCAGCCCCAGGCCGGCACCGGCGAGCTGCCTGACGCCGGGAAGCCGATCACGGTCGGCACCGCCGACGGGTCCCAGTACAAGATCGCGGCCGTGACGGACGGGGTCAGCGGCGGCGTGGAGACGGCGTCGCAGTCCTCGCCGCCGTCGGGGACGTCGTTCGCCTACATCGAGTACATCCTCAGCAACCCGACGCAGAAGCAGGTCCTGCTCGACTTCCCCGGCGACGTGTTCGTCAGGCGGAACCTCATCACGGCGGACGCGCGCGGCCGGTGCATGCCGCAGGCGGGCGTCCCCGAGGACATGTGCACGCCGCCGACCAAGAGCCAGGTCGTCCGGCATCTCGCGGGCGCCGCGCTGGTGTCGGGGGACGGCGGCGACAAGTACATGCCGCCGGGCTCGGCGTTCCTGGTGCGCGCCACGGTGGACGTCCCCGTCGAGCGCGGCATCAAGCGCTCGGACATGGGCCTGTACGTGTGGAAGCAGCTCTACATGGCGGACCAGCTCGCCAAGCGGGCGCCCTTCCCGCGCGGAGACTGAACACGGAACGGCCGCGGCCCGGTATGGGCCGCGGCCGTTCCTGTTGTGCGGGGTGACCCGCCGCCAGGTTCACTCGGCTTCGGGGTCGTCGGCGAGGATCCCGTAGAGGCGGCGACGGGCGTCGTTGACGACGTCCAGCGCGCGCGCCTTCTGCGCCTCGCTGCCGACCGCCATCACCTGGTGGAGGGCTCCCATCAGCTGGCCGACGGCCTCGCGTCCGCGCAGGACGTTCTCGCCGGCGGCCTCGGTGACCTCGTCCCAGGGGGCGGTGGTCTGCGCCGACGCCTCCTCGCGGCCGGTGTCGGTGAGGGAGAACAGCCGCTTGCCGCCCTGCTCCTCGCTGCTGACCAGGCCCTCGTCCTCCAGCATCTGGAGGGTCGGGTAGACCGAGCCGGGGCTCGGCCGCCAGACGCCGCCGGTGCGGCCGTCCAGCTCCTGGATCATCTCGTAGCCGTGCATGGGGCGCTCGGCGAGCAGGGCGAGCAGTGCCGCCCGGACGTTGCCGCGCCGGGTCCGCCGGCCGCGCCCACCGCGGCCGTGATGGCCGGGGCCCGGACCGCCGGGGCCGAACCCGGGTCCGCCGGGACCGAAGCCCGGACCGCCCCACGGGCCGAACGGCCCGCCGCGGCGCCCGCGCTCCTGGGGTCCCCAGAAGCCGTCGCGCCTTCGCATCGTGTGCTCGTGCATCGCGGTCTCCTTTACTAGTGATCGGTTGCGATGCATTAACGATATATCGGAAACATGTCGCACGCAAGCCTCGGGTGCCGGCGCATGCGAAACGCGCCCCGCGAGGTGGTCCTCGCGGGGCGCGTTTCGAGAGGTGGGGAGGCGCTCGGCGGCGCGCCGGGTCAGGGGCCGGTGACCTTCAGGTGGTCCAGGATGTCCTTGGTCGCCTCGCGGTCGTCGGTCTCCTTGACCCTGATCCACAGGCCGAACTTGCCGGCCTTGTCCTTGAGGCCGATCTCCGTGACCGACGGCGTGCCGACCTTGCAGGCGGTGAAGCGCGTGATCGTCCCGCTGAGGGCGCCGTCCGGCGTCGTGTAGTTCTCCGGCGCGGCCTTCGTGCACTGCGGGTGGGCGGCCGCGCTCGGCGGCGGCAGCTGGCCGGGGCGCAGGTCCGTGGTGACGCCGATGAAGACGCCGGGGCCCTTGCCGTTGCCGAGGAACGCCGCCTTGTCCGGGGTCGCGCGCAGCACCGGCCGGGCCTGCGGGTCGTTCAGCTGGACGGTGGACGGCGACCACGTCTGCTCCTGGCCCTTCGGCCACGCCTTCGGCACCGCGGTCTTGATCTTGCCCGCGGCGTCGGAGACGGCGACGAAGTCCTTCGGAACGGCGGGTGTCTTCTTCTCGTCCTTGTCGCCCCCGCCGTCCCCGCCGGAGAACAGCAGGCCGAGCGTCAGACCGCCGACGAGCGCGACCGCCAGCACGACCACGGTGATGATCAGCGGCGTGACGAACTTCTTGGGCGCGCCGCCGCCGGGCCCGCCGGCGCCGCCGCCGCCGAGCCGGCTCATCAGCCCGCCGCCCTGCTTGCCGCCGGGCCCCTGGCCCTGGCCCTGCCCCTGGACCGGGGGCGCCTGGAAGCCCGTGGGCGGCGGCGGGCCGCCATAGGGGCCGGGCGGAGGCGGGCCCATCGGCTGGCCGGGGGCGCCGCCGCCCTGTGGAGGCGGCTGCGTCGGGAAGACCGCCGTCTTGTTGTCGCCGCCTTGCGCCGGCGGCGGCTGCTGGTAGGCGACCGTGCGGTCATTGTCGTTGTCCGGGGACGTGGGCCCCTCGGGCTGCCCGAACGGGACGGCGCGTCCGCCCGGCTCGTCCACGATCGTCGCCTCCGCACCGGCCTGTGGGCGCGGCGGAAGGCGCATCTCGGACGTGCGGACGTCGTCCTCCATGGGCTGGTCGAGCCGGGTCTGCATGTCGGCCGGGCCCGCCGGCCCCGCGCCGGCGGCGGGCGCCGGGGGACGTGCCTTGGAACCGTCCCGGTAGAAGTCCTGCACGGTCGCGTCCGCGTCGATCCGCGGGCCCTGCGGCGCGGGCACGGGCGCGGGCTGCGCCGGCGGCCCGGCTTGCGCGGGTTGCGCGGGTTGCGCCGGAGGTGCCGTCGTCGGACGCAGCGTGGACAGGGCCTCCGCGAACGCCTCCGCGGTCGGCCACCGCTTCTCCCGCTCCACCTCCAGCGCCCGCATGATGACCTGGTCGAACGCCGGCGGGAGCCCCTCGCGCAGCTCGCTCGGCGGCGACTTGACCGGGGCCGGGCCGGGGGCGCGCCCGGTGATCATGTGATAGGTCAGCGCGCCGAGCCCGTACACGTCGGCGCGGACGTCCAGCCCGCCGCCGAACCGCGCCTGCTCCGGCGACATGTAGCCGGGGGTGCCGACCGGCAGCGTGAACGCCCCCGACGCGTGCGCGAGGGCCTTGGCCAGGCCGAGGTCGGCGATGAGCAGCTTCTCGCCGCCGTCCGGCGTCGACTGGAACAGCACGTTGGACGGCTTGAGGTCCCGGTGGATCACCCCGAGCGTGTTGATCACCTCGACGCCGTAGGCGATCTGCTCGGCCAGCGCGACCACCTCGCTGACCGGAAGTGGCCGCTCGCGCATCCGGTCGCCGAGCGTCCCCCGGTCGGCGTACGACATGACGAAGTAGGGGCGGCCGTCCGGCAGCTCCCCGATGTCGTGGACGCGGACGAGCCGCTCGGAGTCGGCGCGGCGCAGGATCCGGGCCTCCTCCAGGAACCGGTTGCGCACGTCCAGATCGTCGATCAGATTGCTGTTCAGGACCTTGATGGCGACCTGTGACTCCAGGGCGTCGTCGTGCCCCAGCCACACCGAGGCGAACGCCCCCGAACCCAGGACGCGATCGATTCGGTAACGGCCTACAGCTGGTGGGAAAGACACTCCCGTATCATCCCAGCAAACGGGGTGACCCCGCGAACGAGCAATGAGGCGGCATGGCATTCGACGAGAGGACCGAGGAGCTGGCGGTGAGGGCCGCCCAGGGCGACCAGGGCGCGCTCAACGAGCTCCTCCGCAAGATCGAGCCGGACGTGCTGCGGCACAGTTCGCGGTTCCTGCCGTGCCGGCAGGACGCCGAGGAGGCATGCCAGGACGCACTGCTCCAGGTCGCGCGCAACATCCACCGGTTCGAGGGCCGGTCGCGGTTCAGCACCTGGCTGCACGTGGTCGTCGCCAACTCCGCCCGCTCCACCTACCGGTCGCTGAAGCGGCGCTCGGTCGAGCAGGCGGGCGAGCTGCCCCAGCAGCGCCCCGACCCGCGCCGCACCAGCGTCATCGCCGGGTCCCGGGTCGACATCCTCGACGCCATGGAGGATCTGGAGGCCCGCAAGCCCGACCTCATCCAGGCCCTCGTCCTGCGGGACGTGTCCCAGCTGGAGTACGCGGAGATCGCCGAGCAGCTCAAGCTGCCGCTCGGCACGGTCAAGTCCCGCATCCACGAGGCGCGCAAGCAGGTCAGGCAGACGCTGGGCGAGTCCTACACCTGACGGTCGGCGGTGCGGCCCGGCGGCGCCGGGCCGGCCGTCAAGGGTCGGTCATCGACCGGTCACGGTGCGTCAAGAACGCAGGCCGCGGCATGCGCGCGTCCACCAGCATCGGTGCATGCCATCAGGACCGGCCTCCCGTCACGACCGCCCGATCTTCGTCCTCGGCTGCGCCCGCTCGGGGACGACGCTGCTGCGGCTGATGCTCCACTCGCACCCGCGCATCGCGATCCCGGGGGAGACGAAGTTCGTGCTCCCCGCCTATACGGGGCGGTGCGACTTCGGTGACCTCGCGGAGAGCAGGAACAGGCGCGCCCTCGCGGAGTGGATCATGGGCGACCGGTCGACCAAGGTGCACGCCCTCGGCCTGGACGCCGACGCGGTCATCGAGGAGATCGTCGCCGGGCCGCCCACGCTCGGCTCCGCGCTCGGCACCGTCTTCCGCGCCTACGCGCGGCTGCACGGCAAGCCGCGCTGGGGCGACAAGCGGCCGAGCTACGCCCGGTACGCGAGCACCCTGCTGCGGATGTTCCCGGACGCGCAGTTCGTCCACCTCGTCCGGGACGGCCGGGACTGCGTCGCCTCGCTGCTGGAGATGCCCTGGTACGACGGCGACGTCCACCACGCCATCTCGCTCTGGCGGGAGACGATCGACCAGGGCCGCCGGCTCGCGCACCGCCTCGGCCCCGACACCTACTACGAGCTGCAGTACGAGCGGCTCGTCGCCGACCCCGCCGACGAGCTGGCGCGGCTCTGCGGGTTCCTCGGCGAGGACTTCGACCCGGTGATGACGCATCCGGAGGGGCTCGCGCGGCGGACCGTCCCGTCCCGCAAGCGGTGGCACGGCCGGACGCACGACGCCGTCAACACGGGACGCATCGGGTCGTGGGCGGAGCGGCTCGACCCCTGGGAGATCAGCCTGGCGGAGGCCGCGTTCGGGGAGCGGCTCGCCGAGTACGGCTACGAGCCGAGCGGCCTGCCGAAGCCGCCCGCGTCGCAGCTCGCCCATTTCACCCGGGTCAGCGCCCACCGCCGGATGGCGCAGAGCAAGGACGCGCTGCGCGAGCGCTGGAAGCAGCGCCACGAGCCGAACCCGGTCGAGTGCAGGCTGCCGACCGAGACGTCCACCAGCGCCGGCTGAAGCGCCCGCACCGCGCCGCCGGTCAGTCCAGGGCGGCGAGCTGGTCGGCGAACCAGCGCTGCGGCGGGAGGGCCGCCGCGGCGGCGGCGAGGCGGGCGCAGCGCTCGGACCGCAGGCCGCGCGGCATCAGCAGCGCCTGGTGCAGGGTCTCCGCCGTCTGCGACACGTCGTACGGGTTGACCATCAGGGCGTCCTCTGACAATTCGGACGCGGCCCCCGCCTCCCGTGACAGCACGAGCGCGCAGCCCTGCTCCGACAGGACGGGCCCTTCCTTCGCCACCAGGTTCATGCCGTCCCGGATGGGGTTGACCAGCAGGACGTCCGCCAGGCCGTAGGCGGCGAGCGACCGCGGATAGTCGTCGTTCACCTGGAGGATCAGCGGATCCCACTCGGCCGTGCCGAACTCCTCGGTGATCTGCGCGGCCATCCGCTGGACGGCCGCGGTGTACTCGCGGTACTCGGGCAGGTCGTAGCGCGACGGATAGGCGAACGCCAGATGCACCACGCGCCCGCGCCACTCGGGATGGTTGACGAGCATCTCGCGGTAGGCGGCGAGGCCGCGCACGATGTTCTTCGACAGTTCGGTCCGGTCGATCCGCACGATGAGCTGGCGGTCGCCCACTTGTTCCTTCAGCGCGCGCGCCCGCTCCACTACGTCCTGCTGGGACGCGCGCTTGCGCAGCGCCGCCTCGTCCACACCGAGGCCATGGACGCCTACGTGCGTGGTGTGCCCCGCGCAGGTGACGGTCCAGGCCGACCGGTCGACGCGCGCACCCGGAAGCAGTTCGCAGCAGTCGAGGAACGCCGAGGCCCACCGCTCAGTGAGGAACCCCGCGTGGTCGGCACCGAGTATGCCCATCAGGACCTGCGCCCCGATGTCGTCCGGCAGCAGCCTGAAGTACTCCGGCGGCGCCCAAGGCGTGTGGGAGAAGTGGACGATCCTCAAGTCGGGCCGACGGTCCCGCAGCATCCGCGGAGCGAGCGACAGGTGGTAGTCCTGGATCGCCGCCTTCGCGCCATGGGAGGCGTCCCGCGCCAAGGCGTCCGCGAAAGCCGCGTTGTACGCCTCATAGGACTGCCAGTCACGCCGTGCGCGCGCGTCGAAATGAGGGCTGCGCGGAGTGTCGTACAGCAGGTGGTGGACGAACCACAGCGTCGAGTTGGCCACGCCGTTGTACGCACGATCGAAGGTCGCCTCGGGGATGTCGAGCATCCGTACGGCCGCGCCACCGGTGTCGTAACCCGCCAGGTCTATGCGGCCGTCCGGTGAACGGCGAGCAGCCGTCCGATCGCCCTCACCGAGGCTCGCGCACACCCACAGCACGTCCGCCGCTGAAGAAGGCGCCTCCGCCTGCTGCGCGGGACGTGGCGGCCCAGGGTCGCGCGGGGCGCCCGTGACGGCGGCCAAGCCCGACACCAGCCCGCCACCACCGCGCCGCATGGCCAGCTCCCCGTCCTCCGAGAGCGAGAACGACACAGGGCCTCGGTTGGACGCCACCAGCACTTGGCTCATACCGGCAGGGTCTCAGTTGGGACGCAGGCGCTCCACAGTGACCCGCGTGGTTTGCACCACGGGCGCCGCAAGCCCCCGCGGCGGCCGGATCCGGCGCGATTAGCGGGCGGCGCGCGGGGTAACCGATCCGGATGAGCAGGTCCGAGACGACGAAGACCGTGCTCGTCGCCGGAGCGGCCAACCTCGTCCTCGCGATCGTCAAGCTGGTCGCCGGCCTGCTGGCCGGATCCAGCGCGATGCTCGCCGAGAGCGCCCACTCCGTGGCGGACACCCTCAACCAGTCCTTCCTCCTCGCCTCGCTGCGGCGCAGCGAACGTCCCCCCGACCGGCGGCACCCCTTCGGCTACGGCAACGAGCGGTACGTCTGGTCGCTGCTCGCCGCGTTCGGGATCTTCATCGCCGGCGCCGGGTTCTCGATCTTCGAGGGCGTCCTGACCATGACCGGTCACGGCGGCCCCGGCACCGCGGTCTGGCTCGCCTACGCCGTCCTCGCCCTCGCCGCCGTGCTGGAGGGCACATCCTGGATACGCGCCTTCTACCAGGCCCGCAAGGAGACCCGCGAGAACGGCCGCGACCTCGTCGAGCACGTCCGCCGGTCGCCCGACCTGACGTTCAAGACCGCGCTGTTCGAGGACAGCGCCGCGATGGTCGGCCTCGCGCTCGCCGCCGGCGGGCTGGTGCTGCGCCAGCTGACCGGGTCGGACTTCTGGGACGGGCTCGCCTCCGTCCTCATCGGCGTGCTGCTCGCCGGGCTCGCGCTGCTGATCGGCCGGGAGAGCTCGGTCCTGCTCATCGGGCGGGCCGCCGACCCCGCCGACCAGCGCGTGATCCGCGCGGAGATCCTCCGCGCGCCCGGCGTGACCGGCGTGGACGAGCTGCTCACCATGCACTTCGGCCCCGAGCAGCTGCTGGTCGCCGCCAAGGTCAACTTCTCCGACGCGATCAGCGCCGACCAGGCCGAGGACGTCGCCGGCGAGATCGACCGGCGGCTCCGCGAGCGGATCCCGATCATCCGGCACGTGTTCCTCGACCCGACCCAGCGCCCCGCGCGCGAGGGGTCGGCGGCGTGATCAAGACCTCATCCGGGTACCGTCTCAACCGGTGGACCCGGCTGTCTGGCATCCGGTCAGTTCATGTAAAGTCACGCATACGAGTTCAAAGCACTCGTGACGACAACTGAATACCGCTCATCCAGAGGGGTGGAGGGACCGGCCCTGCGAAGCCCCGGCAACCACCCGGCTGTGGCGCGTCGCGATCCTGCGAGGCCGGCCGGGAGATGGTGCCAACTCCGGCCTGCGACCAAGGTGGCGCAGGGAAGATGGGGAGAAAGGCCTCGCTTCATGGCACTCACGCCTGCCACAGACCTCGGACCCGCGACCGCGCTCGTCTGCCGCGAATGCGGCACCACCCGCGATCTCGGCCCCTTCTACGCCTGTGAAGAGTGTTTCGGCCCCCTGGAGATCGCCTACGACTTCCAGGGCGTCACCCGGGAGTCCATCGCGTCCGGGCCCCGCAACATCTGGCGGTACCGCGGGCTGCTGCCCGTCCCGGCGAACGTCGCCGACACCCCCAACACCGAGCCCGGCCTGACCCGGCTCGTCCGCGCCGACAACCTCGCCGAGAGCCTCGGCCTGCAGAGCCTGTGGGTGAAGGACGACAGCGGCAACCCGACCCACTCGTTCAAGGACCGCGTCGTCGCCGTCGCGCTCGCCGCCGCCCGCGAACTCGGCTTCAAGGTGCTGGCCTGCCCGTCCACCGGCAACCTCGCCAACGCGGTCGCCGCCGCCGCGGCCCGCGCCGGGATCCGCAGCGCCGTGTTCGTCCCGTCCAACCTCGAAGCCCAGAAGATCATCACGACGGCCGTGTACGGCGGGACGTTCGTGACGGTCGACGGCAACTACGACGACGTCAACCGGCTCGCCTCGGAGATCGCCGGGGAGCAGGACGACTGGGCGTTCGTCAACGTCAACGTCCGGCCCTACTACGCCGAGGGCTCCAAGACGCTCGGCTACGAGATCGCCGAGCAGCTCGGCTGGCGGCTCCCGGACCAGATCGTCGTCCCGGTCGCGTCCGGCTCCCAGCTCACCAAGATCGACAAGGCGTTCCAGGAGCTGATCAAGCTCGGCCTGGTCGAGGACCGCCCGTACCGCGTGTTCGGCGCCCAGGCCGCCGGCTGCGACCCGGTCGCCGCCGCGTTCAAGGCCGGGCACGACGTCGTCCGCCCGGTGAAGCCGGACACGATCGCCAAGTCCCTCGCCATCGGCAACCCCGCCGACGGCCCCTACGTCCTGGACGTCGCCCGCCGCACGGGCGGCGCCGTCGAGGACGTCACCGACGCCGAGGTCGTCGAGGGCATCCGCCTCCTCGCCCGCACCGAGGGCATCTTCGGCGAGACCGCCGGCGGCGTCACCGTCGCCACCCTCCGCAAGCTGATCGACGCGGGCACCCTCGACCCCGCCGCCGAGACCGTGATCATCAACTCCGGGGACGGGCTGAAGACCCTGGACGCCGTCGCCCCGGTCGTCGCACCGTCCGCGAACATCGCCCCGTCCCTGGAGGCGTTCCGCGCCGCCGGCCTCGCCTGAGAAAAGGAGCACCCATGAGCGTTTCCGTGCGCATCCCCACGATCCTGCGGACCTACACCGGCGGCGAGTCCGAGGTGAAGGCGGAGGGCGCGACCCTGCGCGCCGTCGTCGCCGACCTGGAGGCCAGCTACGCCGGCATCTCCGCCCGCATCCTGGACGACGCCGGCAAGATCCGCCGCTTCGTCAACGTCTACGTCGGCGACGAGGACGTCCGCTTCGCCGACGGCCTCGACACCGCCACCCCCGACGGCGCGCAGATCTCGATCATCCCCGCCGTCGCCGGCGGCTGACGCCCCGCCCGCCGCCCGGTCCCGTCCGCACGGGGCCGGGCGCGGGTCTACGATGGCGCGGTGCCAGCGGAACTGATCAACCTTGCCGACGACCTCGGGAACAGCGTCGTGCTGCGGGTGACGGGCCAGGAGAGCCACGGCCTCACCGGCGAGATCGAGGTCGGCAGCTATTTCGTCAGCGGCGGCATCAAAACCTGGCTGGACGCCGAAGACCTCACCGCCTGGGAAAAGGTCCTCGACACCCTGGCACAGGGAGGCGACGCCGCCTGGCGCGAGGGCCAGCGCGCGACCGAGATCCACCTGGAAATCGATGACTACGACCGCGTTCACGTGGCCGTAGTCGACTCGCACTCTTTCCTGGTGACCGTGGAACTCACGATCGAAGTCGCCGACGACTGGCTGGCAGACCACCGCGAACGCCTGGCGACCGTCCGCGCACTGCTCCCCGAATGACGGACGCGCACCGATAGCCTCCACCGCGTGAGCGACGACATCCAGCAGGTTCAGCCACTCGACTCCGCGATAGCCGAGGAGTGGCTGCGCAAGACCGACGAGCCGGACCTGCGCGCCGTATCGGCCTCCAAACTTCGCGAGGGCCCGTGGTGGCACGTCAGCGTCTGGGTCATGGAATTCATCCGCACTGACCCCCTCGAATCCGAACTGCGCCACCGCATCGCCGACGCACTGAGCGCCGTCCCCGGCGTTACGGACGTCGAGGAGGAGGACCGCGAAGTCTGGACGGTGACCGGCGACTCGACGGGCAAGGCCCTGGTCGAAGCGGTAGCGCAGGTAGTGGACGATTTCTCCGACCGAACTCGCACCGCTCCCTAGCATCTCTGGCCTGAGGAAAGGCCCGTGCCGAGAACCGGCAGACGTGTGCCAAGATGCGCGCATGGAATTGCGTCCCGAGCTGCTGCCTCCGACCATCGCCGCCGAACGGCTGGCGGAGTTGGCCGGCGAGATCGAACGCATCGGAGACCTGCTGTCCCGCGGTGAACCCGCCGCAGGGGCGATCGAGGATTTCAACCGGGCCACCGGGCACAACTACGCCGCCCACGACTTCACGGATTACCTAGACTGGCGCACCCTCGACGAGTTCGCCGTCGAAGCAGCGCGCCCGGCATATCCGCGCGTCGCCGACATCACCCGCGCCGAACTCGCCGAGATCGTCCGCAGGATCCAGTCCGCCGACCCGGAGACCGACTACTACTCACGCGTCCTGGACGCCAGCGTCACCCACCCCAACTGGGGCGACCTGGTCTTCCACACACCGGACCTCGACGACCCCGAACAGATCGCCGACGAGATCCTGGCCTACCGTCCCATCGCCCTCTAATCCGGATCACGGATCGCTCTGAAGCGCCGCCAGAAACCCATCTACTGGCCCTTCTCAATACGACAATATTGACCGGGCAGGCGTCGCCGCAGGCGCGTTCTCTCGGCCCACGAGGCTGTCCGTTCCGTGACTGTTCCGTGCCTCCCGGGTCACGGCCAGAGGCGACGGGCTAGGCTTACCTCTCGGAAGGGGAGTATCCCCAAAGCGGCGAGCCCGTCATCACGTCCGTCCATGGCGGACCGGGCCGTTCGGCCGTGGCGTTCGCACGGCGGGAGAGACCTTCGGAGCTGCTTTTCTGCTGCCCGGAGGTCTTCATGGGCGAGGCCCAGAATAATTTCGGCAACATCGCGCTTCTCCCCGGGCTCGGGGTGTGTCTTGTCGCTCTAATCCTCTTCACTCTCATCGCCGTCGTCATCGTCCCGGCGGTGTGGTCGAGGACGCCGGAGCGACGCGAAGCGGCGTTGGTGGTGCTTCGCCTGCTCCTCCGCCACCTGTCCGAGCGGAGGGCCGCTCGCATCAAGCGAGGGTCGAGTTCCTCGCGGCGCCGCTCCTGACCGTCGCGACGCGGCCGCCGGCGCGTCCGGTAGCGGCCTGGACCCCTCCCACCTCCGCTGCCGAACGCGCGGAACAGGACGTCGTTGCCGCTGGACGAGCACGTTCAGAGGAGCGCGGCGACACACCCGGGAGGCTCCCGGAAGGGCTTCCGTCGCAGGTGAGAACGGGTCTGGACGGGTAGGTGAACCTTCCCCCGGCGAGGATGTGTGGCGCTTGCACTCGGCAGGGTAGAGTGCTAAACAAACGGTTGGCACTCTGCTGTGGAGAGTGACAGCTTCACAGTCTGGGTCGGGGCGATGAGGCCTCAGTCCGGCGGCGGAATGGAAGTCGTCGGCGGGGCCGTCCGTCGCGGGCGTCGGCTCGATCCGTCTAAGCCACCTTGTTCCGGGAGGACTGGAGCCTATGGCTGCAAAGATGATCGCGTTCGACGAGGAGGCCCGTCGCGGTCTCGAGCGCGGCATGAACCAGCTGGCCGATGCCGTAAAGGTGACCCTTGGTCCGAAGGGTCGCAACGTCGTGCTGGAGAAGAAGTGGGGCGCCCCCACGATCACCAACGACGGTGTGTCGATCGCCAAGGAGATCGAGCTCGAGGACGCGTGGGAGAAGATCGGCGCGGAGCTCGTCAAGGAGGTCGCCAAGAAGACCGACGACGTCGCGGGTGACGGCACCACCACCGCGACCGTGCTGGCCCAGGCGCTGGTGCGCGAGGGTCTGCGGAACGTGGCGGCGGGCGCGAACCCGATGTCGCTGAAGCGGGGCATCGAGGCCGCGGTCGAGCGGGTCAGCGAGGAGCTGTCCAAGCTGGCCAAGGACGTGGAGACCAAGGAGCAGATCGCCTCCACGGCGTCCATCTCCGCGGGCGACCCGCAGATCGGCGAGATGATCGCCGAGGCGATGGACAAGGTCGGCAAGGAAGGCGTCATCACGGTCGAGGAGAGCCAGACCTTCGGTCTGGAGCTCGAGCTCACCGAAGGGATGCGCTTCGACAAGGGCTACATCTCGCACTACTTCGTGACCGACCCCGAGCGGATGGAGGCGGTCCTCGAGGACCCGTACATCCTGATCGTTCAGGGCAAGGCGTCGGCCAACAAGGACCTGCTGCCCGTCCTCGAGGGCGTCATGCAGTCCGGCAAGCCGCTGCTGATCATCGCGGAGGACGTCGAGGGCGAGGCCCTGGCCACCCTGGTCGTCAACAAGATCCGCGGGATCTTCAAGTCCGTGGCCGTGAAGGCCCCGGGCTTCGGCGACCGCCGCAAGGCCATGCTGGGCGACATCGCCACGCTGACCGGCGGCCAGGTCATCAGCGAGGACGTGGGTCTCAAGCTCGAGAACACCACGACCGACATGCTGGGCCGCGCCCGCAAGGTCGTCATCACCAAGGACGAGACCACCATCGTGGACGGCGCCGGTGACGCCAACGAGATCGCGGGCCGGGTCAACCAGATCCGCACCGAGATCGACAACACCGACTCCGACTACGACCGCGAGAAGCTCCAGGAGCGCCTGGCCAAGCTCGCGGGCGGTGTCGCGGTCATCAAGGCCGGCGCCGCGACGGAGGTCGAGCTCAAGGAGCGCAAGCACCGCATCGAGGACGCCGTCCGCAACGCCAAGGCCGCGGTCGAGGAGGGCATCGTCCCCGGCGGTGGCGTCGCGCTGCTGCAGGCCGGCACCAAGGCGTTCGACAAGCTGGAGCTCGCGGGCGACGAGGCCACCGGTGCCAACATCGTCAAGCGCGCTCTGGAGGAGCCGCTGAAGCAGATCGCCGTGAACGCCGGCCTCGAGGGCGGCGTCGTGGTGGAGCGGGTCCGCAACCTCACCCCGGGTGAGGGCCTGAACGCCGCCACCGGCGAGTACGTCAACATGTTCGAGTCGGGCATCCTCGACCCGGCCAAGGTGACCCGGTCCGCGCTGCAGAACGCCTCGTCGATCGCCGCGCTGTTCCTGACCACCGAGGCCGTCATCGCCGAGAAGCCCGAGAAGAACCCGGCCCCGGCGGGCGGCATGCCCGACGCCGGCGGCATGGACTTCTGATCGGCGACGCGTAAGCGACGCGACATGAGAGGGGCGGCCCCGCGGGCCGCCCCTTTTGTGCGCCCGCCGTCCGGCGGACCATCACGCCGGACGAGGGCGGGAGGCGGTGCGTCACCGGTTCCGCGAGCCGCGGTGGTGCTGCCATCATTCGGGCGCATGACCGACCTGTTCAACTCCCCGGTGCTGCGCATCGACCAGCCGCGCGGCGCGCCGGCGGCCCGCTCCCGGTACAAGGTCTCCGACGGCCGCGGGAGGCTGCTCGCCGCGGCGGAGGAGCGCGATGTGTCGCTGCTCCGGCAGGCGGTCAGGACGGCCCTCGGCGGCAGCGACGGCCGCCGAATCGTCCATGTCGAGGACGCCCGGGGCGTCCCGCTGCTCATCGTGGACAAGGAGAACAAGAGAAGGACCCGGGTGAACACTGCCGAGGGCGTCCACATCGGGTCGGTGCAGAACCGCGAGCGCTACGACTACGCGCTGCTGGACGCGGCGGAACGTCCCATCGGCCACCTGGACGGCAGCCGGTTCGGCCGCAAGTTCCCCGTGCTGGACGTCCACGGGAACCACGTCGCGCAGCTCGACAAGAAATGGAAGGGCGCCGCCACGGAGGCGCTGACGACCGCCGACCGGTACTCGCTGGAGATCTTCCGGCCGCTCGCCGACCCGCTCCGGGTCCTGGTGGTCGCCGCCCCGCTCGCGATCGACCTGATGCTCTACGAGTCCAAGGACTGGCCGATCGAATAGCCCGGCCATCGGCGGTGACCTGGATCCCTGGCGGGCGGGCACGGGCCCGAGCCGAGCAGGCGATCACCACACCGGCCGGAGGGTGTCCCCTCGGCCTGCTCAGAGCGCGCTTGACCGGAACAGAAGTATTTCTCGAAGGATGCCTTGACTCCCGTTACCGCAGGTCAGCGACCCGCTGGCCGGGGCCCGGCACGGCAGGTGGGCGGGGCCGGACCGGGAAAGAGCTTCCCCTGCGCGTCCGGCGTTGGCAGGATCGCCGGTTGGACGCCGTCGCATGACGAGGGCGCGGAGGTCGGGAAGTGACGCGGTCCGCGCACATGCGGCTGATGAGGCAGGAGAACGCGTGAGCGAAGTGTTCAGCTCCCCGGTGCTCAGGATCGAACAGCCTCGCCGGGGCCCGTTCGCGAAGTCGCGGTACAAGGTGATGGACGGTGACGGAACCGTCCTGGCCATCGCGGGGCAGACGAATGACGAGGGCCGTTCAGAGATGCGGGGCCTGCTCCCGGGCAAGTCGAACCTCGACGCGCGGGCCGTCACGCTGACCACTCCGGACGGTGAGCCGCTGCTGATCGTGGACAAGCAGAGCGGGCGCGAGTACACCGAGATCCTCCGGCCGGACGGGGAGCGGGTCGGGTCGTTCGTCACCGAACGGGTCGGCCGCCGCTACGTCATCTACGACGACGACGGCACGCTCATCGGTGCCGTGGACGTCGATGTGCCGCGCAACAACTTCCAGGTGAAGGACGTCGACGGCGGCAACGTGGCGCATGTGCGCAAGAAGTGGGCCGGGCTCGCCACGCACCTGCTGACGACCGCGGACAAGTACGCGGTCGAGATCGCCGACCCCGTCCGGGAACCGCTGCGGACCATGGCGGTCATGACCGCGATCGTCATGGACATGAACCTCCACGAGGCCAAGGAGATCACCTGACCTGGACCCCGCCCCGCGGATGGGCCTTCACGGCGTCCGCGGGGCGGGGTACCGTCCGTTCGTGCAGGCCACGCCGGACCGGTCGAACAGCTGGCGCATCTCGCCGGCGATCCCGACGATCGCGAACTGCCTGCTGGCCGCCCTCTGGTTCTTCTCCGCGCTCGGCGGCTGGGGCGACGCCGCGTTCTGCGGCGAGGACGACGGGCACGATCCGGGATGCGGTGCCGGCTTCGACGACGCGGTGAGACTGTCGTCCCCCGTCGCCCTTCTGGCCGCGGCGGTCGCCGCCGTCGCCTGGACCGCCCGCGGTATCCGCCGCCGACCCGACCGGCTGGACGCGTTCCTGACCGTCGCGGCCCTCTTCTGGGTGTTCGCCGAGGCGGTGCTCTTCGTCGGCGGCTACCTGGCCAAGCCGTAAGTTCCGCCGTTCCTCCGGCGTTGCCGAAAAGAAACATTGGCTGCTCGGAATGTGCGGCCGAGGCGCCCAAGGCGGAGTGAATCGGGACGAAGTCCAAGGTAGAACGGGTGATGTGGGCGGGTTGGTGCCGTGGGCCGGCGGGTCGGCAGGTCGACGCGGACGCGATCCGGCTGCGCGAGCCGGTTTGACGTCCCTGCCTCCTGGGCATACTGTTCACTTCGCCCCACGGGGTGCGGGACGCCTGTCGGCGGCCGGCCCGAGGGGAAACCACCAACGAATCGGTCGACACGGCTGTGCTGTGTCCGCTGTGCCGTGGTGGCGTCGGAAAAGGCTCCGTTTTGACAATCGGGCCGGATCTGATGAAATAGCACCACCGCCCGGAAGGCGCCGCGAAAGCGGAATCGGATGGGCGTTATCGGAGAAAGCCGAAATTGACAGACCGGCCGGAACTGATAAAGTAAGACGAGTCGCCCCGGGGCGGGAAACGCGAAAGCGAATCCAGCACGGTGGGTGTCCGTTTCTTGAGAACTCAACAGCGTGTTAAAAGCCAGTGCCTTTATCGGCTCGGTTCTCCTTCGGGAGTCCGGGTCGCCCCGTGGCCATCCTCGGTTCGAGGGTGGTGGGGATTTCTTTGAGGCAATGCGCAACTCCTTTGGAGTTGTGCTTTTGCTGGGATTTTCTTCGAGGTTTGGCTGCCGGCGGTTCGCCCCGCTGGTGGTCGTTTGGACCTTAATGGAGAGTTTGATCCTGGCTCAGGACGAACGCTGGCGGCGTGCTTAACACATGCAAGTCGAGCGGAAAGGCCCCTTCGGGGGTACTCGAGCGGCGAACGGGTGAGTAACACGTGAGCAACC
>NZ_VCKZ01000185.1 GCF_005889745.1 Actinomadura geliboluensis | reverse complement strand
TGTCCACAGGACCGGTGCCCACCACCATCCCACGCCGCCTCACCGCAGCCTTCGCCGCCGTGTTCCTCGCCGCCGGCTGCACCGCCGGCGGCGATTCCTCCAGCGGCCCCGGGGCCGAAGCGAAGCAGACCATCGAGGTCTGGCACGGCTGGAGCGCCCCGCACGAGGTCAAGGCGTTCGAGGACGCCGTCGCCGGCTTCAACAAGGCCCACCCCAACATCACCGTCAAACTCGTCAAGGGCCAGACCGACGACCGCATCACCAACGCCATCCGCGGCGGCAACCCGCCCGACGTGGTGTCGTCCTTCACCACCGACAGCGTCGGCCAGTGGTGCCAGAGCGGCGCCTGGCAGAACCTCGCCCCCTACATCGCCAAGTCCAAGCTGGACCTGAACCAGTTCCCCAAGGCCGTGCAGCAGTACACCCAGTACAAGGGCGTCCGGTGCGCGATGCCGCTGCTGGCCGACGCCTACGGGCTCTACTACAACAAGAAGCTGATGAAGGGCGAGCAGCCGCCCAAGACGATGAGCGAGCTGACCGCGCTGGCCAAGAAGCTCACCGTCCGCGCCCCCGACGGCACCATCAAGGTCGCCGGGTTCATGCCGTCCGCCCAGTACTACGAGCACCAGACCCAGCACCTCGCGCCCCAGTTCGGCGTGACGTGGCTGACCCCCGGCGGCACGTCGAACTTCGCCGCCGACCCCGCCGTCACCGCGTACCTGGAGTGGAGCAAGAGCCTCCTCGACTGGTACGGCTACGACAACGTCAAGAAGTTCCTGCGCTCGATGGGCCAGGAGTTCGAGTCGTCCAACCCCTTCCAGAAGGGGAAGGTCGCGATGGCCGTCGACGGCGAGTGGCGCACCAAGTTCATCCAGGAGGAGGCGCCGAGGCTCGACTACGGCACCGCGCCCGCGCCCGTCTCCGACGACCGCGCCGCCGGCTACGGCGGCGGGTTCCTCACCGGCACCGTCGTCGGCATCCCGCGCGGCGCCGAGCACGCGCAGGCCGCCTGGGAGTTCGTGCGGTACCTCACGACCGACACCGGCGCGCTCGTCACGTTCGCCAACGCGCTCGGCAACGTGCCGTCCACGATCCCGGCGCTGTCGTCGCCGCAGCTGAGGCTGCCGGAGCAGTTCCGCACGTTCCTCGACGTGTTCAAGAACCCCAACAGCACCACGGCCCCGCCGACGGCGAACGGCAACGACTACATCGTGCGGTTCCAGAAGTTCGTCCAGGACGAGTGGGAGCCCGGCAAGGTCCGCGACCTGCCCGCCGCGCTCAAGCGGCTCGACGGCGAGGTCGACGGGTCCCTCAAGCTCGCCGGGGGCTGACCCGTGGCCCCCGGCTCGCTGCGCCTCCCGCTCCCGGGGGCGCGGACCGGGACGGCGGCGGCGCGGGCGCGCCGCCGCCGGCGCCTCCGCGTCCTGGCGTTCCTGTCCCCCTGGCTGGCGGGGTTCGGGCTGTTCTTCGCCTACCCGCTCGCCGCCACCGTCTACTTCTCCTTCACCCGTTACGACCTGTTCACCCTGGAGTACACCGGCCTCGACAACTACGCCTACCTGCTGCACGACAGGGAGGCGTGGACCGCGATGCGGAACACGCTGTGGCTGGTGGCCGTCCTCGTCCCCCTGCGGGTGCTGTTCGGGCTCGGCGTCGCCCAGCTCCTCACCCGGATCAGGCGCGGCGGGAACCTGCTGCGCGCCGTCCTCTACCTGCCGTACCTGATCCCGCCGGTGTCGGCCACGGTCGCGTTCGTGTTCCTGCTCAACCCCGGCACCGGCCCCTTCCCAGCCCTCACCGAGCGGCTCGGGTTCACCCTGCCGGACTTCTTCAACGACGCCGCCTGGGCCAAGCCCGGCCTCACGCTGCTCGCCCTGTGGGCGGTCGGCGACGTGATGATCATCATGCTGGCGGCGCTGCTGAACGTGCCCGCGTCGCTGTACGAGGCCGCCGCCATCGACGGCGCCGGCGCCTGGTCGCGGTTCCGGCACATCACGCTGCCGTCCATCTCCCCCGTGCTGGCGTTCTCCGCCGTCACCGGCGTCATCGAGGCGCTGCAGTACTTCACCCAGCCGATGGTGGCGGGCAAGGTCGCCTCCGGGCGCGCCGACCTGCCCGGCACCCAGTACGCGCCCGGCTACCCCGACGGATCCACGCTGACGTTCCCGCAGTGGCTCTACGACCAGGGGTTCCGGCAGTTCAACATGGGCTACGCGTGCGTGCTCGCGCTGGTCATGTTCGCCACCGCGATGGTGTTCACGCTCTTCCTGCTGCGCCGGTTCCGCGCGTTCACCGGGGAGGAGGCCGGATGACCCGCGGAGGGCGGGCGCGCCGCGTCCTGCAGTGGGTCGCCGTGCACGCCGTCGCCGTCGCGCTCGCCGTGATGTTCCTGGCGCCGCCGGCGTTCATGCTGCTGACCGCGGTGATGTCCGACCGGCAGGCGCTCAGCGGCGACCTGTGGCCGGACGGCTGGCACCTCGCGAACTTCGCCGACGTGTTCAGCGGCGACATGGTCCGCTGGACGGTCAACAGCACCGTGTACGCGGCCCTGTCGACGGTGTTCATGCTGGTGTCCAGCGTCCCGGTGGCGTACGCGCTGGCGCGGTTCCGGTTCCGCGGCCGCAACGCCGCGTTCGTCGTGGTGATCGCGGCGATGATGCTGCCGCCGCAGGTCACCATGGTGCCGCTGTACATCGTGTGGGCGCGGCTCGGGCTCACCGGCACGCTGTGGCCGCTGATCATCCCGCAGCTGTTCGGCGACGCGTTCTCCATCTTCCTGCTGCGCCAGTTCCTCGTGACGATCCCCCGCGAGTACGCCGACGCCGCCCGCGTGGACGGCTGCGGGGAGCTGCGCACGATGCTGCGGGTCGTGCTGCCGATGGCGAAGCCGGCACTGGCGGCGGTCGCGCTGTTCCAGTTCTTCTACTGCTGGAACGACTACTTCCGGCCGCTGGTGTACGCCGACCCCGACCACTGGACGCTCGCGATCGGCGTCGCCACGTTCCGCGCCGCCCACCACGTGGAGTGGAACCTCACCATGGCGGCGACGCTGCTGACGATCCTGCCGGTGCTCGTGGTGTTCATGCTCGCCCAGCGGGTGTTCATCCAGGGTGTGACGTTGACGGGAGTGAAGGGTTGAAGCTGACGGTCATCGGGGGCGGGTCCACCTACACCCCCGAACTGGTCGAGGGGATCGCGGTGGCGCACGCGGCGCTGCCGGTGTCGGAGCTGGTGCTCGCCGACCCCGACGCGCGGCGGCTGGAGCTCGTCGGCGGCCTCACGCGGCGGATGCTGGCCCGCGCCGGGCATCCGGCGCGGGTCGTCACCGCCGAGGTCGCCGCCGCCGGCGACCTCGACGCGGCGGTGGCGGACGCGGCGGTCGTCCTGCTGCAGCTGCGGGTCGGCGGGCAGGCCGCCCGGCACGTCGACGAGACGCTGCCGCTGGCGTGCGGCTGCGTCGGGCAGGAGACGACCGGCGCCGGCGGCCTGGCCAAGGCGCTGCGCACCGTCCCGGTCGTGCTGGACATCGCCGCGCGCGTCGCCGCCCGCGCCCCCGACGCGTGGATCATCGACTTCACCAACCCGGTCGGCATCGTCACCCGCGCGCTGCTGGACGCCGGGCACCGCGCCGTCGGGCTGTGCAACGTCGCGATCGGGTTCCAGCGGCGCGCTGCGGCGCTGCTCGGCGTCGAGCCCGGCCGGATCGGCCTCGGCCACGCCGGGCTGAACCACCTCACCTGGGTGCGGTCGGTGCGGCGGGACGGGCGGGAGGTCCTGCCGGAGCTGCTCGACCGGCACCCGGACGCGCTCGCCGCGATCTCCGGGCTGCCCGCGCCGTTCCTGCGCGGTCTCGGCGCCGTCCCGTCCTACTACCTGCGCTACTTCTACGACCACGACCGCGTGGTCGAGGAGCAGCGCGGCGCGCGGTCGCGGGCCGAGGAGGTCGCGGCGCTCGAGCGCGACCTCCTCGCCCAGTACGCCGACCCGAAGCTGGACGCCAAGCCCGCCCGGCTCGCCGAGCGCGGCGGCGCGTTCTACTCCGAGGCCGCGGTGCGGCTCGCGGTGTCGCTGCTGGCCGGGCGCGGCGACGTGCAGGTCGTCAACGTCCGCAACCACGGGACGCTGCCGTTCCTGGACGACCGCGCCGTCATCGAGGTGCCGGCGCGGATCACCGCGTCCGGCGCGGTGCCGCTGCCCGTCCCGGCCGTCGAGCCGCTGTTCGCGGGGCTGATCGCGCACGTGTCGGGCTACGAGGAGCTGGCCCTGGACGCGGCGCTGCGCGGCGGCGTCGACCGGGTCGCGGCCGCGCTGCTCGCGCACCCCCTCGTCGGGCAGCGCGAGCCGGCCGAGCGGCTCGCCCGCGACCTGGTCGCCGCCAACCGCGCGCACCTGCCGTGGGCGGCGTGATGGCCGCCCGCGGCGGCCATCGCGCCCCGGGCGTGCTCGTCGCCGTGGACGGCGGCAACAGCAAGACCGACGCGGCGGTGCTGGGCGCCGGCGGGGAGCTGCTCGCCACCGCGCGCGGCGGCGGGTTCCACCCGCAGGCGGGCGGGCTCGACGCGGCGCTGGACGCGCTGGACGCGGTGGTCGCCGCCGCGCTGCGCGACGCGGGCGCCCGCCCCGGCGACGTCGCGCACCTCGCCGCCTACATGGCCAACGTCGACCTGCCGGACGAGGAGGAGCGGCTGGAGAAGCTGCTGCTGGCCCGCGGCGCCGCGCCGGGCGTCACGGTCGGCAACGACACGTTCGCGCTGCTGCGCACGGCCGCCACCGAGGGGTGGGGCGTCGCCGTGGTGTGCGGCGCGGGCATCAACTGCGCGGGCGTCGGGCCCGACGGCCGCACCGCCCGGTTCCCCTCGCTCGGGCCGCACACCGGCGACTGGGGCGGCGGCGCCGCGCTCGGCCGGGCCGCGCTGTGGCACGCCATCCGCGGCGAGGACGGCCGCGGCCCCGCGACGGCGCTGACCGCGGCGGTCGCCGCGCACTTCGGTGTCCGGCGGGCGATCGACGTCGGGCTCGGGCTCCATCTCGGCGAGTTCGACGAGGGGCGCCTCACCGCGCTCGCGCCCGTGCTGTTCGACGTCGCCGAGGCGGGCGACGAGGTGGCGCGGGAGGTGGTGGCGCGGCTCGCCGACGAGGTCGCGGTGCTCGGGTCGGTGGCGCTGCGGAGGCTGGACCTGCTGGAGGAGCCCGCCGACGTCGTGCTCGGCGGCGGGGTGCTCGCGGCGCGCCGCCCGCTGCTGATGGACGCCGTCGCCGCCCGCTACGCCGACCTCGCCCCCCGCGCCCGGCTCCTCGTCCCCGCGGACCCACCGCTGCTCGGCGCGGCGCTGCTCGCCCTCGACCACGCCGGCGCGCCGCCGTCCGCCCACGACACGCTCCGGGCCACGTTCCGCCGCCGCCGGCCTTGACGTTGTAAGGTTCGGCCGGGGAGGGCAGAGGCATGCTGATCGGATTCGCCGTGCCGGGGTCGGGCGCGTGGGCGACGCCCGCGAACCAGGTGACGGTGGCGCAGCGGGCCGAGGAGCTCGGCTACCGCTCGCTGTGGACGCTGCAGCGCGTCCTCAACCCCGCCGGGTCCGCGGACCGCACCTACCGGGGCGTCCCGGACCCGTTCGTCACGCTGGCCTTCCTGGCCGGGCACACCGCCCGGGCGCGGCTCGGCGTGGCGATCGCCAACCTGCCGTTCTACGCGCCGCCGGTCCTCGCCAAGCAGGCCGCCACCCTCGACCGCATCAGCGGCGGGCGGCTCGACCTCGGCCTCGGGCTCGGCTGGATGCGCGAGGAGTTCGCCGCGGCGGGCGCGCCGATGGCGCGGCGCGGCGCCCGCGCGGAGGAGTGCCTCGCCGTGCTGCGCGGGCTGTGGAGCGGCGCCGCGACCGAGTTCCACGGCGAGTTCTACGACGTCCCGCCGGTCGTGATGGAGCCGCCGCCCGTGCAGTCGCCGCTGCCGGTGCTGCTGGGCGGCGCCGCCGAGCCGGCGCTGCGGCGCGCCGGGCGGCTCGCCGACGGCTGGGTCAGCTCCAGCCGCGCCGACCTCGCCGTGATCGGCCGCTCCATCGGCATCGTCCGGGAGGCCGCCGAGGAGGCGGGGCGGGACGCGGGCGCGCTGCGGTTCGTGTGCCGGGGCGCGGTGCGGCTGCGCCCGGCCGGACGGGCGGGCCGGCGGCCCCTCACCGGCTCCTACGAGGAGATCGCCGCCGACCTGGAGGCGCTCGCCGCGCAGGGCGTCACCGAGGCGTTCGTCGACCTGAACTTCGACCCCGAGGTGACCGGCCCCGACGCCGACCCGGGCGCCTCCCTCGACCGCGCCCTGGAGGCCCTGGAGGTCTTCGCGCCGCGCGGCTGAGCGCGCGAGCGGAGCAGGCCGGCCGGGCAGCCCGGCGGCGGGCGGGCTAGAGAGGCGGGCGGCGCGCCTCCCACGGGGTGCTGAGCACCACGGTGGTCCGGGTCGCGACGTTCGCGGCGGCGCGGATCTTCTGGAGCAGGTCCTCCAGCTCGTTGGGGGACGCGACCCGCACCTTGAGGATGTAGCTCTCGTCCCCGGCCACCGAGTGGCACGCCTCGATCGCCTGGAGGTGCGCGAGCCGGTCGGGGGCGTCGTCGGGCGCAGCCGGGTCGATCGGCTTGATCGACACGAACGCGGTCAGCGGCAACCCGATCTGCTGGCTGTCCAGCTGCGCGGCGAACCCCCGGATCGCGCCGCGCTTCTGCAGCCGCCGCACCCGCTGGTGCACCGCCGACACCGACAGCCCCGTCTCCTTGGCCAGGTCGGTGAAGCTCATCCGCCCGTCGTCGGCGAGCAGCGCCATGATCTGACGATCGATCTCCTCCACCCGGGAAATCTAGCGCGCCGGAGGCCGTCCGCGCGTCCCCATAGATCACGGATCGGCCGTCATCGGCCGATTTCCGGCCGCGGGGCCGGGCGGGCCGGGGGTCAGCGGCGCGCGGGCCGCAGCGGGCCGCAGCTGCCGCGCACCACCAGCTCGGTCGGCAGCAGCACCGGGCCGCCCCTGCCCCGCCGGGCGGGCTCGCGCAGCAGCAGCTCGCAGGCGCGGTAGCCGATGTCGTGGCCGGGGCGGGCGACGGCGGTCAGCGGCGGGTCGCACAGCTCCGCCCACGCCACGTCGTCCACCATCGCGATCGACACGTCGGCGGGGACCCGCAGGTCCAGCTCGCGGGCGACCAGCACGGCCGCCTCGCCGAGCAGGTGCCCGGCGGCCAGGACCGCGGTGACGTCGGCGCGGCGCTGCAGCAGCCCGGCCGCGGCTGCGTAGGCGGCGTCGCGGGCCGGGCGGGCGGCGACGACCAGGTCCTCCTCCACCGGGACGCCGAGCTGGGCGAGGGTGTCGCGGAACGCGCGCTCGCGCACCCCGGCGGGCGTGCCGGGGGCGCCGCCGAGGAAGCCGATGCGCCGGTGCCCGAGCCCGGCGAGGTACTCGGTGAGGGACCGGACGCCGCCCGCGTCGTCGGCGAGCACGGCCGGGACGTCGGCCATGCCGGGCAGCACCCGGTCGGCGAACACGACGCTGGAGCACACCCGGGCGGCGCCCCGCCAGTCGGCCTCGGTCCCGGCGGGCACCGCGATGATCCCGTCCACCCGCTGCGCGACGAGCCGCTCCACGATCTCGGCCTCGCGGGAGGGGTCGCCGTGCGCGGCGTCGACGATGACGTGCTCGCCGAGGCTGCGGGCGCACGCCAGCACCCCGGCGACCAGCTCGGCGCGGAACGGGTCGGTGACGTCCGGGACGATCAGTCCGATGCCGCCGCTGCGGCGCAGCTTCAGGCCGCGGCCGAGGGCGCTCGGGCGGTAGTCCAGCTCGCCCGCGGCGGCCAGCACCCGCTCCCGGGTGGCCGAGCTCACCGAGCCGCCGGAGAACACCCGCGACACGGTCGCGATGCCGACGCCCGCCGCCGCGGCCACGTCCTTGATCGTCGCCGGACCCTGGCGCACCGCCCGCCACCTCCCGATTCGCCGCTTTTCGATGATCTTATCCGGTGCGGCGCTCCCATGGAAACGATTCCATGATGTTTACTCCTTCCAGTGATGCAAAACCCCTGTTCGGCAGGGGGTAATGGAAACGTTTCCATGAAAGGGATCCGATGGCCAAGATCGTGCTGGACCGGGTCGACAAGGTGTACAGCGGCGGCGTCAAGGCCGTGGACGGGCTCGACCTGGAGATCCGGGACGGGGAGTTCATGGTGCTCGTCGGCCCGTCCGGCTGCGGCAAGTCCACCGCGCTGCGGATGATCGCCGGGCTGGAGGAGATCAGCGGCGGGAAGATCTCCATCGGCGACCAGGTCGTCAACGACCTCGCCCCCAAGGACCGCGACATCGCGATGGTCTTCCAGAACTACGCGCTCTACCCGCACATGACCGTCGAGCAGAACCTGGCGTTCGGCCTCAAGCTGCGCGGCACCCCGAAGGCGGAGATCAAGGCCAAGGTCCGCGACGCCGCCAAGATGCTCGGCCTGGAGCAGTTCCTGTCCCGCAAGCCCGCCGCGCTGTCGGGCGGCCAGCGCCAGCGCGTCGCGATGGGCCGCGCGATCGTCCGCGAGCCGCAGGCGTTCCTGATGGACGAGCCGCTGTCGAACCTGGACGCCAAGCTCCGCGTGTCCATGCGCGCCTCCCTCAGCCAGCTGCACGAGCGGCTCGGCGTCACCACCGTGTACGTCACCCACGACCAGATCGAGGCCATGACGCTCGGCACGCGGGTGTGCGTGCTGCGCGAGGGCGTGCTGCAGCAGGTCGACACCCCGCAGCGGCTGTTCGACAGCCCCGTCAACCTGTTCGTCGCCGGGTTCATCGGGTCGCCCGCGATGAACTTCGTCCTCGCCGACCTCGGCACCGGCGACGGCGGCGCGCGGGTCTCCTTCGCCGGGTACACGCTGCCGGTGCCGGCGTCGGTGCTGAACGACAAGCCCGGCCTCCAGGACTACCTGGGCCGCAAGGTCATCCTCGGCATCCGCCCGTCCGACTTCGAGGACGCCGCGCACGCCAACCCCGAGTGGGCGCCGATGCCGGTGCGCAGCAGCGTCACCGAGGAACTCGGCAGCGAGATCAACGTCATCTTCACCATCGACGCCCCGCCGGTCGAGCACAAGGACACCGCCGACCTCGCCGAGGACGCCGAGGCCGACGGCGACATGGCGATCCCGCTGGTCGACAACAAGGCGCTGTGGACGGCGCGCGTCAACTCCCGCTCGCACGTGCGGCCGGGCCAGGACGTGCAGCTCGCCGTCGACACCCGCCGGCTGCACTTCTTCGACCCGTCCAGCGGCCTGGCGATCGGCCACCCGGACGCGGCGGCCCGGCACGGCGCCGCGGACCTGCGCAAGTAACACCCGGCGCCGGACCCGGCGACGCCCTCCGGCCCGCGCGGGCCGGAGGGCGTCGTCGTGTTCCGTCGGGGCTACTTCACCGAGCCCGCGAGGACGCCCTGCACGAAGTACCGCTGGAAGGCGAAGAACACGGCCAGCGGGACGATCAGCGACAGGAACGCGCCGGGCGCGAGGATGTCGATGTTGCCGGTGAACTGCCGCATCTGGGACTGCAGCCACTTGGTCATCGGCTGCGACTCGGTGTCGGCGAACACCAGCGCGACCAGCAGGTCGTTCCACACCCACAGGAACTGGAAGATGCCGAGCGAGGCGATCGCCGGGCCGCCCAGCGGGAAGATCACCCGCCGGAAGATCGTCCACTCCGAGCCGCCGTCCATCCGCGCCGCCTCCAGCAGGTCGCGGGGGATCGCGGCGAAGAAGTTGCGGAGCAGGAAGATCGCGAACGGCAGCCCGAACGCGACGTGGAACAGCACCACGCCGGTGACCGACCCGAACATCTGGAACCCGCCGAACTCGATCGCCCCGTACAGCTTGGCGACCGGGATCAGCGCGACCTGGACCGGCACCACCAGCAGCGCCACCACGATGATGAACAGCCAGTCCCGCCCGGGGAACTCCATCCACGCGAACGCGTAGGCGGCCAGCGAGGCGATCACCACCACCAGCAGCGTCGCCGGGACGGTGATCAGCACCGTGTTCCAGAACGAGTCGACGAAGTCGCCCTTGTCCAGCAGCGCGCTGTAGGACTCCATCGTCAACTGCGTCGGCTTGGCGAACACGTTCCACCAGCCGTCGGCGCTGTTGTCCTCGTTGGAGCGCAGCGACGCCACCAGCAGCCCGAGCGTCGGGACGAGCCAGAACAGCGCGATCAGCACCAGCAGCGCCTGCGCGACGCCGCCGCCGATCCGGCCGACGATCCGGGCGGCGATGCCACGCCGCGGCGCGCCCGCCGCGCCGCCGCCCTCCGCCGGCGCCTTCGTGGGTTCCACCGCGGTGCTCATTTGCGCTCCTGCCGCAGTCGCCGGACGTTGAACAGCATGGCGGGCAGCACCAGCAGGAACAGCAGCACGGCGATCGCGCTGCCGGCGCCCTGGTCGCCGCCCCCGCCGAACGACACCGTCCACATCTGCAGCGCCAGCACGCTGGCGTTCGGATCCCCGCCGCCGATGATGAAGACGAGGTCGAAGACCTTCAGGACGTTGATCACCAGCGTCACCAGCACCACCATCAGGACGGGCGCGAGCAGCGGGATCGTCACCCGCCGGAACACCTGCCACTCGGTGGCGCCGTCCACCCGGGCCGCCTCCAGCGCGTCGCGGGGGATCGCGGCGAGCCCGGCGGCGATCAGCACCATCGCGAACCCGGACCACACCCACAGGTACGACCCGATGATCGCGGGGGTGATGAGGGTGCTGCCGAGCCATTCGGCGCCGCGGTAGGCGCCGGTGAAGTTGTCCTTGGGCAGCCGCACCGTGTACGTCCCGTCGGGGACGTCCTTCATCGTGAAGGTGCCGTCGGCCTCCGTGGTGGCCTTGGCGACCACCTTGCCGTCCTTCACCGCCTCGACCTTGATGCCGGGCAGGCCCGACTCCCCCGCGTTGGGGGTGTTCTGCTGCCCGCCGCCGCCGCGGGTGAAGTCGAACCAGACCGTCCCGGTCAGCTGCCCCGGCTTCGCGGCGGGCGGCTGCGCGGCCGGCTCGGCGTCCTTCGGCAGGTACTCCTGCTTGACCTTCAGCAGCGGGACGAGCGCGCTCTGCCCGGCCTGGTAGGAGTTCACGGTGACGACCCCGCCGCCCTCCGCACGGACCGGCGCGTCGCCGCCGCTGCGCGGACCGGCGCCAGGGTAGGTCGTGCCCTGCGCGAAGGTGTCGTGGATCGCGACGAGCGCCGCGTTCGCGACGCCCTTGTCGGGGTCCATCTGGTACACCAGCCGGAAGATCACACCGGAGGCGAGGAAGGAGATCGCCATCGGCATGAACACCACGAGCTTGAACACCGTCGCCCACCGGATCCGCTCGGTGAGCACGGCGAACACCAGGCCGATGATGGTGACGATGGTCGGGGCCACCACCACCCAGATCGCGGTGTTGCGGACCGCGACGAGGTTGTCGTGCCCCTGGAAGACCCCGGTGTAGTTGTCGACGCCGACGAACGAGTCGCCCGAGGCGTCGAAGAAGCTCCGGATCACCGAGTAGACGATCGGGTAGACGACCAGGAAGCCGAGCAGCAGCAGCGCCGGCAGCAGGAACGTCAGGGCGAGCCAGGACGGCGGGGTCAGCCGCTCGCGTCCCCGGCGGGCGCCGGGCCGCCGGGCGGCCGGTACGTCGACGGCGGCGGCGCCGCCGGCCGTCGCGGCCGGCGGCACCTCCTCATTGCGAGCCTTCATCCAGGGGTCCCCTACTTGTCGGCCCTACGCGTGCGCGTCACTTGTACGCCTTGGCGGCCTCGGCCTCCAGCTTGGCCTGCGTGCCCTTGACGTCGGTCGGCTTCATCACGAACTGGCGCAGCGCCTCCCACTCGCCCTTGCCGGGCGTCGCGCCGAACGCGGCGGGCGCCAGGTCCGACATGTCGTAGCGGGCGGCGTCGCCGGACTGCTGGAGCTGGCCGATCAGCTGCTTGGCGATCGGGTCGGAGTAGGCGTCCGGCGGGACGTTCTTGTTCGGCGTCAGGTAGCCGCCGAGCCCGGCCCAGACCTTGCCGGCCTCCGGGGAGGCGAGGAACTTCATCAGCTCCTGCGCGCCCTTGCCGTCCTTCAGCGCGACCGCGACGTCGCCGCCGAGGATCGCCGGGGCGGTGTCGCCGGCCTTCGGGAAGGCGAACACCTTGGCGTCGGTGCCGACCTTGGCCTTGGTGGTGGCGATGTTCGCGGCGGCGAAGTCGCCGCCGTAGACCATCGCGGCCTTCTGCTGGCCGAAGACCTGGGTGACCGACTCGTCGAACTTGGTCTTGGTCGCCGCGGCGACGCCGCCGTTGAGGTAGTCGGCCTTGCCCCAGATCTGCGCGAGGGTCTCCAGCGCCTTGCCGACCGTCGGGTCGGTCCACTTGATCTCGTGCTTGGCGAGCTTGTCGTAGTTCTCCGGGCCCGCCTGCGACAGGTAGACGTTCTCGAACCAGTCGGTGAGGGTCCAGGAGTCCTGCGGGCCGGCGGCGAGGGTGAACGGGGTGCTGCCCGCGTCCTGCAGCGTGCCGGACGCCTTGACCAGGTCGGCCCACGCCGCGGGCGGCTGCACGCCGGCCTCGGAGAACGCGTCCGGCCGGTACCACAGGATCGACTTGTAGGCGGCCTTGACCATCACGCCGTAGGTCTTGCCGCCGGAGGAGCCGAGCTCCTTCCAGTACGGCGCGAAGTTGTTGCCGACCTCGGTGACGACGTCGGCGGAGAGCGGCTTCAGCGAGCCCTTCTGCGCGTACTGCTGCATCAGGCCGGGCTGCGGCAGGATCGCCACGTCCGGCGGGTTGCCGGCCTCGATGCGCGGGCCGAGGTAGGCGTCGGTGTTCTCACCGGTGGAGGCGTAGTTGACCTTCGCCCCGGTCTTCTGCTCGAACGCCTGCAGCACCTTGCGGAAGTTGGTCTCCTCCGCGCCGGTCCACTTGGCGGCCACCTCGATCGTGGTGCCCTTCAGCGCTCCCCCGCCGGCGGGCGTGGAGCCGTCACTGCCGCCGTCGTCGTCGCCGCCGCACGCGGCTGCCGACGACAGGAGCAGTCCCGCCGCGACGGCGGCTCCCATCATTCTGCTGACCCTCATTCTTCATCCTCCCTGGACGGACCGGCGGCGTCCGATCCCCAGATCGCCGCGCCGGACTCGATATCGAAGAAATGCAGGCGGCCGGTGTCGACGCGGATCGTCACCGGGTCGCCCACCTTCACGCGGGTGCGCGGGCTGAACCGCGCGACCAGGTCCGTGCGGGGGCTCTCCAGGTGCCCCAGCACGTCGGTCCCCGCGTCGCGGGCGAGTTCCCTGGTGTCCTCGGTGACGACCTGGGACGCCTCGATCGCGAAGTGGACCAGCACGTCCGAGCCCATCGCCTCGACGAGGTCGGCGGTGGAGGTGAGCCCGGACCCCGCGGGCGCCTCCACGAGCTCGGAGTCCTCCATGTCCTCGGGGCGGATGCCGACGACGACGTCGCTCCCGAGGCGGGACGCCAGGGCCGGGCGCTCGGTCAGCACCTCGGCCGGCAGCGCCAGGGTCTGGCCGCCGATCTCCAGGCGCGGGTTCGCCGCGTCCCCGGACAGCGTGCCCTGGACCAGGTTCATGGCGGGCGAGCCGATGAAGCCGGCGACGAACAGGTTGGCCGGCCGGTCGTAGAGCTCCTGCGGCGGCGCGACCTGCTGCAGCTCGCCCTTCTTCATCACCGCGACGCGGTCGCCGAGCGTCATCGCCTCGGTCTGGTCGTGGGTGACGTAGATCGTGGTGACGCCGAGGTCGCGCTGGATGCGGGCGATCTCGGCGCGCATCTGGACGCGGAGCTTGGCGTCGAGGTTGGACAGCGGCTCGTCCATCAGGAACGCCTGCGGCTCGCGGACGATCGCGCGGCCCATCGCGACGCGCTGCCGCTGCCCGCCCGACAGGTTGCGGGGCTTGCGCGACAGGTGGTCGGTGAGGCCGAGGATCTCGGCGGCCCGGTCGACCTTCTCCCGGATCTCGGCCTTCGGCAGCTTGCGCAGCGACAGCCCGAAGCCGATGTTGTCGCGCACCGACAGGTGCGGGTAGAGCGCGTAGCTCTGGAACACCATCGCGACGTCGCGGTCGCGGGCCGGGACGCGGTTGACGACGCGGCCCCCGATCGTCACCTCGCCCTCGGAGATGTCCTCGAGCCCGGCGACCATCCGCAGCGCGGTGGTCTTGCCGCAGCCCGAGGGGCCGACGAGCACGAGGAACTCCCCGTCGGCGATGTGGAGGTTCAGGTCGGTGACGGCCCGGGTGCCGTCGGGATAGACCTTCCCGACGCTGGTCAGGTCGACCTCTGCCACGGCGTCTCCTCTTCTTCACGGCACGGCTCCGGCAAGGGGGAGAAACCCGATTTACCCCCGCGTAACAATGCATCTAGGTGGTACAGGGCCGACCACCCCGGCCGCAATACGCACGGCGCTTCGCTGATGGTTTTGGTGCAGAGATCGTTACCGACCCGTTTTACGGTGCGTTTCGCCCTGTCCGAAACATCGCGAGGGTGCGGACGCAAACCCGTCCGCACCCTCGCCTCCGTCGCGCCGCGGCGGGGTCAGTCCACGACCACCAGGCCCCGCTCGGTGACGTTCATCGGCTCGTAGCCGTCCTCGGTGCACACGACGATGTCCTCGATGCGGGCGCCGTGCGGGCCGGGGTAGATGCCCGGCTCGATGGAGAACGCCATGCCCGGCTCCAGCGGCTCCCGGTTCCCGGCGACGATGTAGGGGTCCTCGTGCGACTCCAGGCCGATGCCGTGGCCGGTGCGGTGGAAGAAGTGCTCGCCGTGCCCGGCCGCGGCGATGATGTCGCGGCCCGCCGCGTCCACCGCCTCGGGCGTCGCGCCCGGCCGCACGGCCTCGCACGACGCGCGCTGCGCCTCCTCCAGCACCGCGTAGTAGGCGCGGTAGTCGGCGGGCGGCTCCCCGACGCAGTAGTTGCGGGTGGAGTCCGAGCAGTAGCCGCTCGGCATCGTCCCGCCGATGTCGACGACGACGGGCTCGCCGGGCCGGATCACGCGGTCCGACAGCTCCGCGTGCGGGTTCGCGCCGTTCGGGCCGGACCCGACGATGACGAAGTCGACGCGGGCGTGACCCTCGGCGATGATGGCGTCGGCGATGTCGCGGCCGACCCCCCGCTCGGTGCGGCCGGCCTTGAGCAGGCCGGGCACGAGGCGGTGCACGCGGTCGATCGCGGCGCCGGCCTCGCGCAGCGCCGCGACCTCGGCGGCGGACTTGCGCATCCGCAGCTCGCGCAGCACCGGCCCGGCCGCGACCTGCTCGGCGCCGGGCAGCGCGGCGCGGAACCGCAGCGCCATGACCGCCCACATCCGGTCGGCGACGCCGATCTTCCCCGCCTTCGGCAGCCGGGCCGCGGTCAGCGCGTACGGGTCGTCGGTCTCGTCCCACGGCACCAGCTCGACGCCGAGCTCCCCGACCGGGGACTCCTGCGCGGCGGGCAGCTCGAGCCGCGGGACGACCAGGAACGGCTCCCCCTCGGCGGGCACCGCGAGGCACGTGAGGCGCTCCAGCTGCAGCGCCTCGTAGCCGGTGACGTAGCGCAGGTCGGGGCCGGGGGTCAGCAGCACGGCGCCGAGGCCCGCCTTCGCCGTCGCCTCCCGCACCCGGCCGATGCGCTCCGGCGGATACAACTCCGTTGTCACACCCGTCTCCATTCTCAGGTCCTGTCCGATGGCGGTACCAGGATCCCAGGAGCGGCGGAGCGGCGGAGCGTCGGACCCGCGTGGGAGCATGGCGCCATGAGCGGGTTGATGCTGCTGGACACGCCGTCGCTGTACTTCCGCGCCTTCTACGGGGTGCCCGAGTCGGTGACGGCGCCGGACGGGACGCCGGTGAACGCGGTGCGCGGGCTGATCGACATGATCGCGCGCCTCGTCCAGGACCGCGCGCCGGACCGCCTGGTCTGCTGCATGGACGCCGACTGGCGGCCGGCGTTCCGGGTGGCGGCGCTGCCGTCCTACAAGGCGCACCGCGTGGCCGACGACGGCGGCGACCAGACCCCGGACGCGCTGGAGGCGCAGCTCCCGGTGATCGACGCGGTGCTGGACGCGGTCGGCCTGGCCCGGGTGGGCGTCGCCGGCTACGAGGCCGACGACGTGATCGGCACGCTCGCGGTGCGCGGCGCCGCCGCGGGGCCGGTCGACATCGTCACCGGCGACCGCGACCTGTTCCAGCTCGTCGACGACACCGGCCCGGTCGCCGTCCTCTACACCGCGCGCGGCATCCGGAACCTGCAGGTGATGGGCGAGAAGGAGGTCGCGGCCAAGTACGGCATCCCGGGCCGCGGCTACGGCGACTACGCGACGCTGCGCGGCGACCCCAGCGACGGGCTGCCGGGGGTGCCCGGCGTCGGCGACAAGACGGCCGCCGCGCTGGTCACCCGCTTCGGCTCGGTCGACGGCATCCTCGCCGCGCTGGACGCGGGCACCGACGCGGGCTTCCCGGCGGGCGCCCGCCGCCGCATGGAGGCGGCCCGCGAGTACCTGGCCGCCGCCGAGACGGTGGTGCGGGTGGTCACCGACATCGACGCCCCGGAGCTGGCGGCCCTGGACGACCGCCTCCCCGCCGAGCCCCGCGACGCCGAGGCCCTGGTGGAGCTCGCCGACCGCTGGAACCTCGGCAGCCCCGTCAACCGCCTCCTGAACGCCCTCTCCCGCTGACCCGCCTGGAGGCCCCCCGCGACGGAACGGGCAGGGTTTCGCTGCAAGTTTCGGCAAAAGTGTCATAAGACGCAGACACGGCGTTCCGCGGCGTGCAGCATGCGAGACGGTGACGGGTTGTCATGGGCGCATGCAGACGACCGGTACCCGCGGCACTGGGCCTCACCGCCCCACTCCCCCCATGTGCCGGGGGTGCCGGTTCACC
>NZ_VCKZ01000184.1 GCF_005889745.1 Actinomadura geliboluensis | reverse complement strand
AGCCCGGCCTGCCCGCCGTCCCGGACCTGGTCGCGGCCGCCCGGCACGCGGGCGTCGAGGTGGCCCTCGTCACCGAGGGCGAGGCGCGGGAGCCCCGGTCGGAGGTGGGCGTCGCCGCGTACCGCATCGTCCAGGAGGCGCTGACGAACGTGCTGCGGCACGCCCGGGCGGAGCACGCCGCGGTGACCGTCCGGTGGGAGGAGGACCGGTTGTCGGTGGAGGTCCGCGACGACGGCCGGGGGCCCGCGCCGGCCGGCGGCGGGAGCGGGCACGGGCTCGTCGGGATGCGCGAGCGCGTCGCGGCGTGCGGAGGTACGCTCCGGATCGGACCCGAGAGCGGCCGGAGGGGATTCGTCGTCCATGCCACGTTCCCGATCTGAGGACGCGGGCGCCGGTCCCGGCGGAGCGCCGGCCGGTCCGCCCCTGCGCGTGCTGATCGCCGACGACCAGGACCTCTTCCGCGCCGGGTTCGGGATGATCCTGGACGCCCAGGACGACATCGAGGTCGTCGGCGAGGTCGGGGACGGGGCGGCGGCCGTGCGGGCGGCGCGCGAGCTGCGGCCCTGCGTCGTGCTGATGGACATCCGCATGCCGGAGCTGGACGGCGTCGAGGCGACCGCCCGGATCTGCGCTGAGACGCGGGCGAAGGTGCTCGTGCTGACGATGTTCGACCTCGACGAGTACGTCTACGACGCGCTGCGCGCGGGCGCGAGCGGCTTCCTGCTGAAGGACATCAGGCGCGACCAGCTGGTGGAGAGCGTGCGGATCGTCGCCGCCGGGGAGGCGCTGCTCGCGCCCACCGTGACCCGGCGGCTGATCGGCGCCCTGGTGGGCAACGGGCACGCCGTCCCGCGGCTCGCCGCCCGGCTCGGCGACCTCACCGGGCGGGAGACCGAGATACTCGCCATGATCGCGCGGGGGCTGTCCAACTCCGAGATCGGCGCGGAGCTGTACCTCAGCGCGAACACCGTCAAGACGCACGTCGGGAACCTGCTGTCCAAACTCGGGCTCCGCGACCGCGCCCAGGCCGTCGTGTTCGCCTACGAATCCGGCCTGGTCGTCGCGGGCGGCGGCTGACCCGCGGCGCGCCCGGCGCGCGGCCGGGTCACCCTGCGCGGCGAGAACGGATTCACCCCGGCCGGTGATCCGCGGGCGCCGGTCCGGCGGCGAGCATCGGGAGCGTCCCGCCGACCGAGGAGCGTTCTCGTGATCCGTCACGTCTCCGGAGCCGCCCGCCGGCACCCGGTGATCGTCATCGTCCTGTGGCTGGCCGTCACCGCGGTCGCCTTCACCGCCGGCAACGGCGTGTTCACCCGCCTCACCACGACCGTGGGCACGACCCCCGGCAGCCAGTCCGACCGGACGGCCGCCCGGCTCGACCGGGCCGGGCTGAACCCCCCGTCCCTCACCGCCGTCGTGTCCGGCCGGCCCGCCGGCGACCCCGGACTCCGCCGCTCCGTCCAGCGGGCGCTCGCCGAGATCCGAGGTCACCCGGAGGTGACCGGTGTCGAGGACCCGTTCGGCGAGCGGGCGGCGAAGGCCGTGAGCGGCCAGTCCGTGCTGATCGGCGTCGGCCTCGCGCCCGGCACCCCGAAACGGGTGGAGCACCGGATCAGCGCCCGGCTCAAGCGGATCGACGCGCCCCGCGTCGTCGTGGCGGGCGACGCGCTGACCGACGCCGAGTTCACCGAGCAGGCGCAGGCCGACACGCGCAAGGCGGAGATCATCGCCGCGCCGCTGCTGCTGGTCCTGCTGCTCCTGGTGTTCGGCGCGCTGCTCGCCGCCGCGCTGCCGCTGGTCATCGCGGTGATCGGGGTGTCCTGCACGTTCGGGGTCCTGCTGGTGATGAGCCTGGTGACGGACGTGTCGGTGTCCGCGATCCAGGTGACCACGATGCTCAGCATCGGCCTGGCCGTGGACTACTCGCTGCTGTTCGTCCAGCGCTACCGCGAGGAACGGGCGCCCGGCGGGGACGCCGGCGCCGCTCTCGAAGGCAGCTGCCTCAGCGCCGGCCGCACGATCGTGTTCTCCGGCCTGACCGTCTCGGTCTCGCTGCTCGGCATGCTCCTGTTCAAGGACCCGTTCCTGCGGTCGCTGGGCGTGGCGGGGGCGAGCGTCGTCCTCATCGACATGCTCGCCGCGGTGACGCTGCTTCCGGCGCTGCTCGCGCTGGTCGGGCACCGCGTCAAGCCGGCGAAGGCCAAGCCGCGCCACGGCCGCGTGCTGGCCGCGGTCGCCCGGACCGTCCAGCGCGCCCCCCTGCCGACCCTGCTGGCGGTCGGAGCGGCGTTCGCGGTCATGGCGGCTCCCGTGTTCGGGATGCGGCTGGTCACCGCGGACCCGCATTCGCTGCCGGCGTCCACCCAGACGCGGCAGCTGCAGGACGCGATCGCCGCCGACTTCCCCGCCGCCGCCAAGCCCGCCGCCATCACGGTCGTCACGTCCCTGCCGCCGGACGACCCGGCACTGGCCGCGCTCGGCGGGCGGATCGCCGAAGTGCCCGGCGTCGCGGCAGTGCGTCCAGGGCCGTCGCACGGCGGCCTCACCGTGGTGAACGCGATACCGGAGCAGGCGACCAACAGCGCCCGGACCCGCCATGCCGTGGAGGCGATCCGGGCCATGGACGACCCGCGGATCCAGGGCGTCACCGGGGACGCGGCCCGCCTCGCCGACTACCGGGACGCGCTGGCGGAGCGCGCGCCGATCGCCGCGGGCGCGGTGATGCTGGTGACGTTCCTGCTGCTGTTCGCCTTCACCGGTTCGGTGCTGCTGCCGTTCAAGGCCGTCCTGACGAACGTGCTCAGCGTCGGCGCCGCGCTCGGCATCGTCGTCTGGGTCTTCCAGGACGGCCATTTCGTCTCGGCCTTCGGCCTGCCGCAACTGGCCGGCATCGACCTCACCGTCCCGGTGATCACGGCGGCGATCGCGTTCGGCCTCTCCACCGACTACGAGGTGTTCCTGCTGTCGCGGGCGCGCGAGGCCTGGCTCGACGGCGGCGACCCCCGCCGGGCGGTGGCCGCCGGCCTGCGGCGCAGCGGCCGGGTCATCCTGGCCGCCGCCCTGCTGATCGGGGTGGCCTTCGCCGGGTTCCTGCCCGCCGGGTTCGCCCCGGTGAAGGAGATCGGGCTCGGCCTGCTGCTGGCCATCGCGCTGGACGCCCTCGCCATGCGGATGCTGCTGGTCCCGGCGGCGATGACCCTGCTGGGCAGGGCGGCCTGGTGGGCTCCGGGCCCGCTGCGCCGGCTGCACCGCCGCGTGGAGATCACCGAGGCGCCGGCCGCCCCCGGCCTCGCGTCGCAGCGGACCTGATCAGGCGGACACGGCGTCCTGACCGGCCGGGGACGCGGCGCCGGGGTCGGCTTCGCCGCGGGCGTACTCGGCGGCGAAGGCGTCGCGGCCGAGGAGCGCCCGGACGCGGGCGGCGACACGGTCGACGTCGCCGCGTTCGGCGGTCGGCAGCGGCGCGCCGGCCGAGGCGCGCAGGGCGGCGGCCGCGCCCAGCAGCCGGGCCGCCGGACGGGCGTCGCCCGCGAGCGACCGGGCCCCGGCGAGTCCTTCGAGGGCGAGCGCGACGGCGCGCGGGTCGGCGATCCGGCGGGCGGCGGCGAGCCCGTCAAGGTGCCGGGCGAGCGCCTCGTCCGCGTCCCCGCGCTGCTCGGCGGCGAAGCCGAGTTCGGCGAGGACGAGCGCGAGCCCCGGCTCCCCGTCGACCGTCCGGATCCAGTCGAGCCACGGCAGCAGCCGCGCCTCGGCCGCGTCGAGGTCGCCGCGCCGCCGGGCGGACAGGGCGAGGCCCACCGCCGCGAAGTGCTCGGCGACCTTGTTCGACTGGTCGGCGGCCAGCTTCAGCGCGCGGTGGTGCCGGTCGTCGGCCGCGGCGTGGTCGCCGGTGAGAAGGGAGATCCGGCCGAGGCCGGACAGCCGGAACGACGCCTCCGCCCAGAGGCCGAGCTCCTCGGCCATCCGCAGGCCCTCCTCGTGCAGCCCGGCGGCCCGGTCGTAGTCTCCGGCGATCTCGGCCAGCTCCGCGAGCGTGTTGGTCGCCTTCAGCCGCCCCCAGCGGTCCCCGAGGCCGCGGAAGATCGCCTCGCTCTCCTCGGCGTCGCGCCTCGCCGCGTCGAGCCGGGCGCGCGCCCGGTGCACGGTCGCCCGGACGCTCAGCGCCGCGGCCGTCCCCCAGGGCTCGCCGAGCTCGCGGAACTCCGCCAGCGCCCGGTGGACCAGGTCACCGGTCACTTCGAGGTCGCCGAAGCCGCGGTGGGCGAAGGCGAGGAACCAGCGCGCCCAGGCCCGCGCGCCCGGATCGGCGATTCCCTCGTGCGACGCCGGCGCCTCGGCGGCCGCCCCGGTGTCGGTGAGCAGCACGAAACCGGCCCGCCAGACCGCCGCCTTCGCGCGCGCCTCCGGCGGCCCGCCCTCGGTGCCCAGCGCCAGATCGAGCGACCGCAGCGCCTCGGTCAGCCGTCCGCGCAGGTACCAGTGCCAGGCCAGCGCGTCGACCAGGCGCAGCGCGTCCGCCGCGAGACCGAGGCGCGCGGCGTCCTCCAGGGCGGCGCGCTGGTTGGCCGCCTCGGCGTCCAGAATCTCCAGCCACCTCCGCTGGTCGTGCCCGTAGAGGTGCGGCTCGGCGCGCGCGGCGAGCGCGACGTGGTGCCGGACGAACCGGGCACGGATCTCCGCGGACTCGCCCGCCTCGTCCAGCCGCTCCGCGCAGTACGCCTTGACCGACTCCAGCAGCCGGTAGCGGGGGCCGCCGCCGGGCCCGTCCGCCCGCACGACGAGCGACCGGTCGACGAGCCGCGCCAGGACGCCGAGGACGTCGAGCCCGTCCTCGGCGCACACCTCCTCGGCGGCCCTCAGCGTGCAGCCGTCCGCGTGCACCGCGAGCCGCCGCAGGACGGCGCGCTCGTCCCCGGCCAGCGGCTCCCACGACCAGTCGATCATCGCGCGGAGCGTCCGCTGGCGGGCGGGAGCGTCCCGGTTCCCCGCGGTCAGCAGGCGGAACCGGTCGTCGAGCCGGTCCGCGAGCCCGGCCACGCCGAGCGCCCGGACGCGGGTGGCGGCCAGCTCCACGGCGAGCGGGATCCCGTCGAGCCGGCGGCAGACGGCGGCGATCGTCGCCGTGTCGCCCGGCCCCGGCGCGAACCCGGGCACGGCGGCGGCCGCCCGCGCGGTGAACAGCCGGACGGCGTCGGCCTCGCCGAGCGGCGGCACCGGCCACAGCCGCTCGCCCGACAGCGCCAGCGACTCCCGGCTCGTGGCGAGCACGCACACCCCGGGTGCGGCCCGCAGCAGGGCCGCGACCTGCACGGCCACCTGGTCGACCACGTGCTCGCAGTTGTCGAGGACGAGCAGGAGCCGCCGCGCGGCGAGCGCGCCCGCGAGCAGCTCCACGGGCGTCCGGCGGGCGGTCGCGGCGGCGGGGGCGTCGTCGTCCCGGACGCCGAGCACCATCGCGATCGCGTCGGCCGGGGTCGCGCCGGAGGCCCGGTCGAGCCCGGACAGCTCCACCAGCCACACGCCGTCCGGGAACCGCCCGTCCGCGTCCGCGCCGGTCAGGGTCCGCGCGGTCGCCAGGGCGAGGCGCGTCTTGCCGACGCCGCCCGGGCCGGTCAGGGTGACGAGGCGCGATCCGTCCAGGAACGCGCGGACCTCCGCCACCGCGGCGTCGCGTCCGACGAGGTCGCTCAGCGGCGCGGGGAGGTTGGTGGGGACCTCCCGCGGGGGCGCAGCGGCGGCGCGCACGGCCGTCCGCGGCGCGTCCAGGAGCGGGTCCTGCGTGAGGATCGCCCGGTGCAGCGCGGCCAGTTCGGGGCTCGGGTCGACGCCGAGCTCCTCCGCCAGCCGGTGCCGCAGATCCTCGAACCCGGCCAGCGCCTCGCTCTGCCGCCCCGCCCGGTAGAGGGCGCGCAGGTGCGCGGCCCGCAGCCGCTCGCGCAGCGGATGCCGCTCCACCGCCTCGCTCAGCTCGCCCGCCAGCGCGGCGTGCTCGCCCAGCTCCAGCCGCACCTCCGCGTACTCCTCCTGGACGGCGAGCCGTTCGTCCTCCAGGCGCGCGGCGTCCGGACGGGCGAACTCCTCGTCGGCGAAGTCGGCGTACGCCGGTCCCCTCCACAGCGCCAGCGCGTCGGCCAGCGAGGCGGCGCGGGCGCGCGGGTCTTCGGTGGCGCGGGCCCGTCCGGCGAGTGCGCGGAACCGGTCGCCGTCCACCGCCTCCGGCGCGGCGCGCAGCAGGTAGCCGGGCGCCTGCGACACCAGCAGCCCGCGCCCGCCCGGCTCCGCGGCGTCCAGCGCGCGGCGCAGCTGCGACACGCGCGTCTGGAGGGTGCCGACGGGGTTGCGCGGCAGCCGGGCCGTCCCGCCGCCCCACAGGTCGTCGACCAGCTGATCGACGGAGACGGGGCGGCCCCGATGGACCAGCAGATCCGCCAGCAGAGCCCGGGTCTTCAGCTCCGGGACGCGCACCGCCGCCCCCTCGTCCGTCCACACGGCGAGTGGACCGAGCACCCCGAAACGCATGACCCGAAGGCTACCGACAGCCGACCCGCAGAAGATCCAAAGCGCCGTTCAGGAGAGTGGGGCCATCGACCGACACACCCCCGACGGGAGTTCCGATGACTTCGCACAGCACCCTCACCGGCCGTGAGATCCGCCTCGCCGCCCGCCCGGTCGGCGAGCCGGCCCCGACCGACTTCGCGCTCGCCGAGGCCGCCGTGCCGGAGCCGGGCGACGGGCAGATCCTCGTCCGCAACACATGGATGTCGGTGGACCCGTACATGCGGGGGCGGATGGACGACGTGCCCTCCCCCGTCCTCCCGCCGTTCGAGCTCGGCGCCCCGCTGGAGGGCGCGGCGGTCGGCGAGGTGATCGCCTCCCGGTCGGCGGACGTCCCGGTCGGCGCGACCGTCTCGCACTTCCTCGGATGGCGGGAGTACGCGGTGCTGGACGCGGCCGCCGCGACCGTCGTCGACACCGGGCTCGCGCCCGTCCAGGCGTACCTGGGCCCGCTCGGCACGACCGGCCTGACCGCGTACGCCGCGCTCACCGACGTGGCGCCCGTCCGCGAGGGCGACGTCGTCTTCGTCTCGGCCGCGGCGGGCGCGGTCGGCAGCGTCGCCGGGCAGCTCGCCCGCACCCTGGGCGCCGCGAAGGTGATCGGCTCGGCGGGCGGCCCGGACAAGACCACGAGGCTGCTCGCCGACTTCGGGTTCGACGCCGCCCTCGACCACCGCGCCGGTCCCATCGCCGCCCAGCTCGCGGACGCCGCCCCCGGCGGCATCGACGTCTACCTCGACGCCGTCGGCGGCGACCACCTCGAAGCCGCGATCGGCGCCCTGAACGTCGGCGGCCGCGCCGCGCTGGTGGGCGCCATCAGCGGCTACAACGCCACCGCGCCCGTCCCCGGCCCGGCCAACCTCGCGCAGGTCGTCTACAAGCAGCTCACCCTGCGCGGCATGCAGGTCGGCGCGTACCTGCACCTGTTCCCCGAGTACATCGCCAAGGCCGCGGGCTGGCTCGCCGACGGCACCCTGCGCACCGAGGAGACCGTCTTCGACGGCCTCGACCGGGCCCCGGCCGCACTCCTCGGCAACCTGCGCGGCGCCAACACCGGCAAGACGCTCGTCCGCCTCTGATCCCCGGAAGGACAGTCCCATGGCCACCGCACTGCTCGTCGTCGCCCACCACCGCGCCGACTCCCTCACCGCCCACATCGCCGACCGGGCGCGCGTCCGGCTGGAGAAGGACGGGCGCACCGTCGACGTCCTCGACCTGCACGCCGAGGGCTTCGACCCGCGCATGACCGTCGCGGACGAACCGGACTGGGGCGACCGCGACAAGACCTACTCCGCGGAGGTCCGCGCCCACATGCGGCGGATCGACGCGGCGGACCTCATCGTCGTGGTCTTCCCCGTCTGGTGGTACGGGCTCCCGGCCGTCCTCAAGGGCTGGATCGACCGGGTGTGGAACTACGGCTTCGCCTACGGCCGGCCCCCCGCGCGCCTCGGCGGGAAGCGGATGCTGTGGCTGGCACTGGCCGGGCAGTCCCGCGAGGAGTACGCCGGCCACGGCCTCGGCGACGCCTCGCCCACCAGCTGACGGTCGGCATCTCGAACTACTGCGGCATCACGGACGCCGCAGTCCGGTTCGTCCACGACACGGTCTCCCCCGCCGCCCTGGCCCCGGCGACCGCCGACGACGCCCTCGAAGAGTTCCTCACACCCTCCTGAACCGGGGCCCCGTCCGGCGCCGGCCGAGCCGCAGGGGCTGCGGCCACTGCTCAGTCGCCGCACCACGGTCGCAGCCGGAGCCGGACACGGCCCCCACCGCCGAGCCGGTTCCGGCGCAAGGCCATCAACCCGGACAAGGCTTCCCTGGCGGCGCGGACGACGCCGGAGCGACCCAGGAGCCCCGGTCAGCTCATTAATGAGGGCAGCGTCAACGTCAAGTTTTCACCCGATCAGGCGTCGATCTCGTAGCGCACACATGTGCCGTAGGCAACAAACTCAGGCTCAAAACAGGCGAACGTCGCCTGATGCGGCACTAGTTCTCGGCAAGTGCAGCGTCACCCGGCCCGCGCGACGCTCGGGTGGTCGCGCAGCGCCCAACGGCCCGTCGTGACGATCGCTCACCTCAGCCGCGGGTGTCGTCCTGACCGCGTGATCGTTCCCGGGCGGGCCGGTGCGGCGGGTCCTCCGTGCTCCTCGGGGCTGCGCGGCCTGACGGGCGGCTGACTGCGGGGTGTTCGCGAAGTTGATTCCAGAGGGGCTCTAGACATGAAATCGAACGATCGATATGTTCACCTCTCATTGGAGGTGATGACATGGGTCACATGGTACGTGTGTTCTGTGCCGCCGCTGTCGTCATGGCCGCTTCAGCGTGCGCCGGCGGGGCGTCCTCGGGGGCGGGCGACTCGAAGCGGGTCGTGATCGCGAACTTCGGCGGGGCGGTCGAGAAAGTCACCGAGACGTCGTTCTGGAAGCCCTTCACGGCCGACGGCGGCCTCGCCGTGCGATCCGATCCGGCCGGTGGCGGGTTCGCCGCCAAGCTGCAGGCCCAGGCGCAGAGCGGCCGGATGAGCTGGGACGTCATCGAGGCGCTCGAAGGTTCCAGTGCGGTGCTGCTGTACCGGAAGGGTCTGCTGGAGAAGCTTCCCGCAGACCTCACCGCGCAGCTGACGAAGGTCTCCGTGCCGGGCTCGGTGCAGCCCTACGGGGTGTCGATGGGCGACACCGGCGTCGTCATCACCTGCAATATGAAAGTCGTCAAGAAATGCCCTGCCAATCCGGCTGAATTCTGGGACGTCAAGAATTTCCCGGGCCGCCGCGCGATGATCGACAACCCGTACGAGTCCATGGCGTCCGCCCTTATCGCCGACGGTGTTCCGGCCGGCAAGGTGTTCCCCATCGACGTCGATCGGGCGCTCCGCAAGCTCGGTCAGATCAAGTCCGCGGTCAACGTCTGGACCACGAGCGGCGACCAGCAGATGCAGCTGATGCGCAGCGGCGAGGTCGGCATCGCGTTCATGTGGAGCGGGCGGGTCAAGTCGCTGGCCGACGAGGGCGTCAAGCTGAAGACGAGCTGGGACGGCTCACTGGTGAATCCGTCCTACACGGTGGTGGTCAAGAACGGGCCCAACACCGACGGCGGGATGAAGTACCTGAAGTGGTACGCGACCCACCCGGACGCGCAGGCGAACCTCGTCAACGCGCTCGGCTACGGCACCTCCAATCGCGCCGTGGGAACCCTGGTGAAGCCGGGGATACGCGCGTGGATGCCGTCCGATCCCGCCAATGCCAAGAACCAGGTGCGCATCGATTCCGCATGGTGGGCGGACAACCAGCGCACGGTCGCGCCTCGCTGGCGCGACTTCATCGCAGGCTGACAAGGAGGTGACATGACGGCCTCGATCTCGCTGCCGCGCCCGTTCCGGCAGGCCCGGTCTTCCGATTGGAACGCCGGCCTGCTCCTCGGGCTGCCGGCCTACCTGACCGTGCTGGCGGTCGTCGCCTACCCGATGGGCCGGCTGGCCTGGGATGTCGTGAGCACCGCCGGACCGGGCGGGATACTCGATCCGCTGCGCAGCGCGGCTGAGCGCGCGGCGCTGCTGCGGACGCTGCGCGTCAGCGGCCTGGTCGCGGTGGCGAGCGTCGCGCTCGGGTTGTTCGTCGCCTACGCCCTCGCCTGGTCCCGCAGCCGCGTGGTGCGGGTCTCGCTGTGGGCTTCGGTGCTCGCGCCGTTCTGGATGAGCGTCGTGGTCAAGAACTATGCGTTCGTCCTGTTGCTGCAACAGCAGGGACCGGTCACCAAGGCGCTGCGGTCGGCGGGACTGCTGAGCGCTCACGGCGACCTCCTCTACACCGAGGGCGCCGTCCTGGTCGGGATGCTGTACGCGATGCTTCCGTACGCCGTGCTCGTGCTCTACCCGAGCGTCCGCAACGTGCGGGCCGAGCAACTGCAGGCGGCGGAGACGCTGGGGGCGGGGCGGTTGCGCGCCCTGCGCGACGTCATGCTGCCCGCGACGGCGCCATCGCTCCTGTCGGCGGGGACGCTGGTGTTCGTCATCTCGATCGGGTTCTACGTGACGCCCATCGTGCTCGGCGGGGTGGGGTCGCCGTTCGTCGCGGCGCGGGTCCACGAGCAGATCTTCGAATACTTCGACCTCGTCGGCGCCAAGTCGTACGCGCTGCTGCTGATGCTGACGGCCCTGGCGGTGTTCGGGCTCAGCAGGTTCGCGGCCCGGTTCCTGCCGCAGAGCCGGGTGCGCGGGGAGGCCCGCCGATGAGCACCGCAGTCGGCCGCCGGGCCGCTTCCTGGACGGGCCGCGCCCTGTACGGGGCGGTGGTCCTCGGCATCGTGGCGTTCATGCTGCTGCCCACGCTGGTCGTGGTCGGCACCTCGTTCTCCGCGTCCTCGTACATCGAATGGCCGCCGTCGTCCTTCGGGCTGCGGCAGTACGACACGCTGCTGCACTCGGCCGATCTGGCCGCCGCGACCTGGCGTTCGCTGCTCGTCGCCGCGGGGACGGCGGTCGTCACGCTGCTCGTGGCGGCCCCGCTGGTCCTCGGCCTGAGCCGGGCGCGGGTGCCGGGCGGGAAGGGGCTGCGCGTCGCCGTCGTCCTGCCGATGGTGACGCCCGGCGTCGCCTACGCCGTGGCGCTGTACGGGATGTTCGCAGGCTTCGCGCTCGTCGACACCGTCCCGGCGGTGCTGCTGGCCCATGTCGCGGTCAGCCTGCCGGTGGTGCTGCTCGCGCTCGAACCCGCGATGGACGCGGTGCCGCGCGAGTACGAGCTGGCCGCGATGTCGCTGGGTGCGTCCCGGGCCCGAGCCTGGGCCGGGGTGACGCTGCGGCTGATCGCGCCGGGGCTGGTGGCCGCCGGGGTGCTGGCCTTCGTCACCAGCTTCGACGAGGCGACCTTGGCGAGCTTCCTGACCGGACCTCGGACCGCGACGCTGCCCAAGGTCATCCTCGACTCGGTCAGCACCGGTGTCGATCCCGCGATCACCGCGGTGTCGGCGCTGCTCATCGCCGCGACCGGGCTGCTGATGTCGTTCGCGGGGACGGTCGGCCGGCTCCGGCAGGCGCTCCGGAACCGGAATGAGAGAAGGGCGAAGACCGATGACCAGTCCTGACGTCATCACCGGCAGGCGGGCCGGGACGGCGGCGGACGAGCCGCCGCGGCTGCGGCTCGCCGGCGTCACCAAGCGGTACGGGGCCGTCGTCGCCGCCGACGGCCTGACGCTGGAGCTCGCGCCCGGCGAGTTCCTCTCCCTGCTCGGGGAGAGCGGCTCGGGCAAGAGCACCGTGCTCAGGCTGGTCGCCGGGTTCGAGACGCCGGACGAGGGCACCGTCCACATCGGGGACCGCGACGTCACCGGGCTGCCGCCCGCTCGCCGCGACCTCGGCATGGTGTTCCAGCAGTACGCGCTGTTCCCGTACCAGACCGTCGCCCGCAACGTCGAGTACGGCCTGCGGCGCCGCAAGTGGGGCCGCGACGATCGGCGGCGGCGGGTCGCCGAGCTGCTCGACCTGGTCCGGATGAGCCCTTACGCGCGGCGCTACCCGGCCCAGTTGTCCGGCGGGCAGCAGCAACGCGTCGCACTCGCCCGCGCGCTCGCCGCCGCTCCGGGGCTGCTGCTGATGGACGAACCGCTGTCCGCGCTCGACCGGGCGCTGCGCCTCGACCTGCAGGACGAGATCCGGGCCGTGCACCGCTCAACGGGCGCCGGCATGGTGTACGTGACCCACGACCGGGACGAGGCGCTGTCGCTGTCCGACCGCATCGTGGTGCTGCGGCACGGCCGCATCGACGCGATGGGCACCCCGGCCTCGCTCTTCCGGCGGCCCCGTACCGCATACGTCGCCAGGCTGATCTCCGACGCCAACATCCTGCCGTGCGAGCGGGAACCCGGCGCGGCGCCCTCGAGCGGGCGGATCCGGGTTCGGCTGTGGGACCGGGTCGCCGAGGTCTCCACCGGGGGTGAGCCGCCCGCGGACGCGGATCTCGCCGTGGCCGTGCCCCGCACGGCGATCAGCCTGACGCCGTCCGCCGGCGGCGGTCCGGGCGGAGGCGACGCGGTCGAACTGCCCGCGCGAATCGAGGACAAGGTGTACCTCGGCGACACCGTCCGGCTCCTCCTGCGCCTGGACGACACGACGACGATCACCGCGCACCTGCCGGAGGCGGCCGGATCGGGGTCGCCGACGGGCGAGCGGGTCACCGTGCGCATCGCGCTCGGCGCGTGCTCGGCGGTGACGCGTTGACCGAGGAGCTGGATCCCGTGTACTTCACCACCGGTGAACGGGACTTCCTGATCCCCGCGGTCTGGGAGGGCACCGGCGACGAGCTGCACACGAACCGCCTCGTCGCGGCGGCCTCCGACTTCGGCGGGCGCATCATGTCCGGGATCGCGACGATGACCCTCGCCGTCGCCCGGCTCGACGGAGCCCGCCTCGGCGCGCCGCCGGCCTGCCTCGAGTGGGACTTCGCGGGACCGGTCAGGGAGGGCGAGAAGGTCCGGGTGGACGCCTCCCGCGAGGGCGGCGACCTGACCGTCGCGACGTCCGTCGACGGTGCGACCACCGGCACCGGCGTCCTGCGCGCCGCTCCCGCGGAGGCTCCGGCGCCCGCCGGCGGGCCGGACGGCGCCCGGAGCCGTGGCTGGACGATCACGGCGGCCGACCTCGAACTCTTCGCCGACTGGATCGGCGCCGGAGGAGAGGACGGGAGGGACGGCGGGAGCGGTCCAGTGCCGTGGCCGCTGCTGATCCTCGTGGCTTCCGGACTGATGGGGCGCGACCGGCTGTTCGGCGACGCCCCCTCCGGCCAGGTGCTCAACCGCTGGATGCGCTGGCGGTTCGCGAGCATGCCGGTGACCGGCGAGACCGTCCACTGCGTGCTGCGCTCGCGCACGTCCCGCAGGAGCAAGACGAGACCGGGCGACCTGGTCTCCCGCATCGTCCTGGACACCCGCTCGGCCGACGACGGCCGGGCCCTCACCGAGATCGATTGGGTGGTGCTGTCCCGATGACCGCAGAGGAAACCCTCCCCGGGCGCGTCCCGGCCGCGCCGGAGCTGCCCCCGGCCGCGGAGTCCGGGTTCGCGGCCCTGCTCGCCTGGGCCGCGCGGACCCGTCCCGACGCCCCCGCCCTGGAGGTCGAGGGCGACGAGACGCTGACCCGTGCCGAGCTCGCGGCCCGGGTCGGCGCCCTGGCGGGCGCGCTCGCGGACGCCGGCGTCACGGAGGGCGCGGTCGTCGGCATGGCGCTGGACAACCGCGCCCGGTCCTACGTCCTCATCCTCGCGGCGGCGGCACTGGGAGCGACCATCCTGCCCCTGAACCCCGGGTTCCAGCCCGCCGAGTTCGAGGCGCTCGCGGAGCTCGCCCGCCCGACCCACCTCGTCGCGCTCCCCCGTTTCGCCGACGCCCACGCGGCGCTGCTGGCCGAACGCGGCGTCCGGGTCGTCGACATCGAGGGCACCGCGGCGGCCCCGGCCGACACGCTGCCTGCGGCCGAGAGCGCACCGATGCGCGAGCACCCCGTCTGGTACGGGCTGACGTCGGGATCGACGGGCCTACCGAAGATCATCAGCAAGACGCAGGGCAAGTGGCTGGACGCCGCGTCGGTACTGCGCTCGGTCCTGGCGCTCGACCCCCACGACCGGCTGCTCAGCGCGCAGCCCTGCTACTACGGCGACCCGCTGATGCTGTTCTTGGCCTGCCTGCAGAGCGGTGCCTGCTTCGTCCTGCTGTCCAGGTTCCGGTCGCAGACGTTCATGCGCAATGTCGCGGACCGCGCGGTCACCAAGTTCTGGACGATCGGCTCGATGCCGGCGATGCTCCTCAACGCCCCGCCCGGGCCGTTCGACCGTGAGCACCGCGCGGTCGCCGCGTGGAGCATCGGGATACCGCGCGCCCTGCACCGCCCGCTGGAGGAGCGGTTCGGGCTGCGCTGGCTGGAGGTGTACGGGTCGGCGGAGGCGAACGCCGTCCTCGCGCAGACGCTGGATTCCCCGTCCACCCCGGGCGAGGGGTGGCTCGGCGGTATCGTTCCCGGCCAGGAGATCCGGATGGTGGACGAGCACGGTGCTGAACTACACGGCGACGGCACCGGCCAGCTCCTCGTCCGCGGTCGCCTGGTCGTCGACGGATACCTGCGCAACCCCGAGGCCACCGCCGCCGCCTTCACCGGCGACGGATGGTACCGGTCCGGCGACATCATGGAACGGCGCGGCGGACGGCTCCGCTTCGTCCGCCGCGAGAAGGAGATCGTCCGGAGGGCGGGCGAGAACATCTCGACCGAGGAGGTGGAGCGGGCGCTGCGCACGCATCCGCTCGTCCAGGACGCGGCGGTCCTGCCGTACCCCGATCCGGTCCGGGGCGAAGAGGTCTGGGCCGTGGTCGAGCCCGTCCCCGGCGCGCGCCCGGAGGCGGGCGCGCTCGCCGAACACGCGGGCCGCCATCTCGCCCGGCACAAGGTGCCGCGTTTCGTCAGCCTCATCGACGCACTGCCCCGCACCCCGTCGGAGCGCGTCGCCAAGCGCCTCCTCCGCGACCGCGACGACCTGGAGACCACCGATCTCCGTCCCGGCGACGCACGCATCAGGAAGGACACCCCCTAGTGCCCCGAAACCAGCGCAGGGACTCCGAGCCCGGCACCCGAGAACGCATCCTGCGGTCGGCGGGCGCGCTGTTCACCGAGAAGGGCTACGCCGCGGTCGGCATCCGCGAGATCGCGACCGGGGCCGACATGACGATCGGCGCGCTGTACCACTACTACTCCAACAAGGAGGCGCTGCTCATCGCGGTCACCGAGGCCGCGCTCCAGCGCGCGGTGGCGGTCGCCAAGGAGGCCGCGGACCTCGACGCCGACCCGGCCGCCAGGCTGGCCAACCTCGTCCGGGCGCACGTCCGCGAGCAGGGGGCGGACGCCGAACTGTGGAACACCAGCGCCCGCGAGATGCCGAGAACGGACGCCAACGGAAACTGGACGCCCGTCCGCGAGCTGCGCGCCGCGTTCGAGCGCATCTGGAACGAGGTGCTGCAGGCCGGCGTGGAGGCAGGCCAGTTCGAGCTGCGCGACCTCTCGGTCACCCGCCTCTCGCTCCTCGCGATGTGCAACGGCATCAGCGACTGGTACCAGCCCGCCGGCCGGTTGTCGCTGGACGAACTGGCCGACCTGATGGCCGAGATGGCACTGGACCTCGTCCAGAGCCGGCGCGGCTAGGCGGGTGCCAGGTCCGGTTTCCCAACATCTGACTGACCGTTGAGGGAGCACTGGAGGGCGTTGGGGGACGTAGCTTCCGTGAGTTCTCCGATGTTCACAACGGACTCCGTTCCGGGCGATCAGCGCGTGCGGCCGGCGCAGCGGATCCGGGTCGGCAGGCAGGGTGGGAGCCTAAAGGCCGCTCTGCGGAGCCCGAGCGACATCGTGGAAGATCACAGCCACGACGCAGCACGCCCGAGGTGGGACGCGGCGAGCGGGGTGTGGGCTGTTTCGCCCGGATGACCATCGCGGCCGCGGAGCCGTGCCGGTGCGGCACCGCCCGGCTCGAATACCGTGCGGCCCTCGTGGCATCGATCGCAGCGGTTTTCGATGAATCTGCCGGCGATCGCGGCCGCCCTGGCCGCAGCGGTCTTCTTCGCGCTCGCAGCGACGCTCCAGCATCACGCCGCGTATCACGAGGTCGTCCACCGGTTGCTGGACGTGCGGTTGCTGTGGCGGCTGCTGCATCACCGGCTCTGGGTCGGCGGCCAGTTCATCGACTTGATCGGGCTGGGCCTGCACATCACGGCCCTGCACATCGGCACCCTTGTCCTGGTCCAGCCCGTCATGATCAGCGGGCTCCTGCTGTCAGTGCCGATGGAGGCGGCGCTCGACCGCCGACGTCCCCGCAGGCGCGACCTGACCGGCGTCGCGCTCGCGACCGCGGGGCTGGCCGCCTTCCTCGTAGCCGCCGACCCGAGCGCCGGCACCAGCCGCCCGACCGGCACCGCATGGTTCGTCAGCGGCGGCGTGGTCGGGCTGGCCGTGGCAGGCTTGCTCGTCCTGTCTCACCGCACACGAAGGGGACCACTCTCAGGGGCCTGCGTGGGGTTGGCCACCGGGGCCCTGTACGGCTTCAGTGCGGCACTGCTCAAGACCTGTGCGGACCTGTTGACCACCCACCCCCTGAGCCTCCCGCTGCATTGGCAGATGTACGCGCTGCTCGGCACCAGCGCCATCGGGATGCAACTCAACCAGAGCGCGTTCCAGCACAGTGGACCGCCCCGGCGATGTTGGAGGCTCAGATTGTTGGTTCTCAGCCGGTCTAGGTCGCTGTGCCACGTGACCGGTTGAACGCTTCCTCGTACTCGCGCGGGGGAATGTTCCCGCAGTAAGAATGTA
>NZ_VCKZ01000183.1 GCF_005889745.1 Actinomadura geliboluensis | reverse complement strand
TACTGGAGCCGCTCCCGCCGCCACACCTTGCGACGCGTGCGGCAACTCACCGGGACGCATCAGCCAGGCGCTGGTGGTCAACAACGCCAACTCCGACGACACCCCATGGGACCATGAAGCGGTGATCGGAGCTCATCCGAGCGCGAACCCGGACTCCGCGGCCGGGGGCAGACCCCCGACCGCACCCGCCTCTGGTTCACCGATGTGCTTGTGGACGGCGCCGTCGGTGACGACGAGCCGCTCCGCGATGGCGGTGTTGCCGAGCCCCTCCGCCATCAGCGCCAGCACGTCCCGCTCCCGGCCGGTCAGCCGCTCCAGCCCGGTGTCGGCGCGGCCCCGCGTGATGAGCTGCGTGACGACCTCGGGGTCGATGGCCGTGCCGCCCTCGGCGACCCGGTGCAGCGCGACCAGGAACTGCTCGACCCGGCCGATCCGCTCCTTGAGCAGGTACCCGAGCCGGTCGGCGCCCCCGGCGAGCAGCTCGCCCGCGAACGCCTGCTCGACATGGGCGGACAGGACGAGGACGGCCAGCCCCGGCCGCCGGCGCCGCGCCTCGACCGCCGCCCGGATCCCCTCGTCGGTGTGGGTCGGCGGCATCCGGACGTCGACGATGGCGACGTCCGGGCGGCCCTCCTCGACCGCGTCGAGGAAGGAGTCGGGGCCGTCGGCGGCGGCCACCACGTCCAGGGACTCGGCGCGCAGCAGCGCGGCCATGCCCTCGCGCAGCAGCGGGTCGTCCTCGGCGATCACGATCCGCACGGCAGCTCCATCCGGAGAACGGTCGGCCCGCCGGGCGGGCTGGTCAGGGCGAGGGACCCGTCGTGCGCCTCGATCCGGCTCCGGATGCCGGCGAGGCCGGAGCCGGCGTGCTCGTCCGCGCCGCCGGCGCCGTCGTCCTCGACGCGCAGCAGCAGCCGGTCGCCGCTGCGGCGGACGACCACGGCGGCCTGCCGGGCGCCGCTGTGCCGGGAGATGTTGGTGAGCGCCTCGGCCGTCACGAAGTAGGCGGTCGCCTCGACGGACACGGCGCAGCGGCCGGGGACGTCGACGTCCACCCGGCAGGGGACGGCGCAGTCGGCGGCGAGGCCGTCCAGGGCGCGCGCGAGCCCGCGGTCGGCGAGGACGGGCGGCAGGATACCGCGCACGACCCCGCGGAGCTCGGCCAGCGCCTGCTCGGCGGCGTCCTGCGCGCGCTCCAGCAGCGCCTCCGCCTCCGCCGGGTCGCGGGCCAGCGCGCGGCGGGTCGCGCCGACCAGCAGGGAGACGGCGACCAGCCGGCTCTGCGCCCCGTCGTGCAGGGAGCGCTCGATGCGCCGCAGCTCGGTCGCGTGGGCGTCGAGCGCGGCGGCGCGGGTGGCCGACAGCTCGGCGACGCGCAGCGACAGGTCGGCGTCGGGCGGCGGCGCCAGCAGGCGCCGGCCCGGCCACGCCTGCAACCGGGCCGTGGCCGGTCCGACGACCACGAACGCGACGGCCAGCAGGACGCCGAACGCCGCGACCGCGAGGGCGTCGCGCTCCCGGTGCACCGTCCAGAAGACCAGCGTCGGGGCGGCGTTGTCCGCCGGCAGGATCCGCCACCACAGCGGGTACGTGACGTTCTGCAGGGCGTTGACCGCGAGGGTCGTCCCGACGATGCCGAAGAACAGGCCCAGCGTGCCGTGCACCGCGAGCCAGACCAGGTCGCGCCGCAGCACCGGGTCGGTGCGGACGGCCCCCGGCCGGCTCGGCGCGGGCCCCATCGGGATCAGCTCCGGGCCCGACCGGGACAGCCGCGCCCGCTCCCGCTCGGCGACGGCCCGGACGACGCGCGGCCAGACCGGCGCCAGCGGACGGCCGGCGCCCACCGCGTACAGGGGCGCGGCCAGCAGGAACGCCAGCAGGGCCGCGAACGACAGCAGGGCCGTGGCCAGCCCCCAGACGAGCTGCTCGAGCGCGTCCAGCACGGCGCGGGCGTGCCGGACGGCGATCAGCCGCCGGGTCCGCCGGGCGCCGGCCGCCTTCGCGGTGTCCGCCAGAGTACGCACGCGGTGACAGTACGACACCCAAACGATCTTTGCGCCGGGGTCGGCCGGATCGTCTCGGTCAGTGGGACCCGCCGGGCTCGCACCGCGTGCCCGGAGCCGTCCGCTACGCGCCGGACGCGTGCGGTTGCAGCTGCTTGCGCGAGGTCACGTCGAGCTTGGCGAAGATCTTCCGCAGGTGCCACTCGACGGTGCGGGGGCTGATGAACATCCGCGCGCCGATCTCGGGGTTGGTCAGCCCCTCCCGGACCAGCCGGACGATCTGCGCCTCCTGCGCGGTGAGCTCGCGGCCGGTGTCGGCGGCGCGCCGGCGGACGTGCTCCCCGGTGGCCGACAGCTCCCGGGCGGCCCGCTCGGCGAAGGCGCCCATGCCCATGGCGGTGAACGCCTCGTGCGCGGTCCGCAGCTGCTCGCGGGCCGGCCGCCGGTGCCTCCGGCGGCGCAGCCATTCGCCGTAGAGCAGGTGGGCGCGGGCCAGCTCGCCGCGCAGCCGGGTCCGGCCGAGCCGGTCGATCGCCTCCAGGTAGTGCTCCTCGGCGGTGGTCCCGGTGGCGGCGAGCGCCTGCGAGCGCGCGTGGAGCCCGAGCGCCCAGTCGGTCCCGGCGGTCCGCGCGAGGACGCCGAGCCGGCGCAGCGGCGCGGCGGCCCGCTGCGGCGCGCCGCCCCGGACGGCGGCCTCGACGCACTCGGGCAGCACCCACGTCTCGGTGGCGACGTCCGCCGGGCGGTCGCCCGCGCACCCGGCCACGGCGGCCAGGGCGTCCTGGTATCGGCCGAGGCCGTTGCAGAGCACGGCGGTGGCCCAGGCGCCGAGGACGGGCCCGTGCCCGTCGCCGCGGGAGGCGGCCTCGGCGGCGACGGCCTTGGCCAGCGCCGCCGTCCCGGCCTCGCGGCCCTGCCAGGCGGCCAGCATCAGCGCGCCGTAGGGCGACCGCGCGTTCCCGGTCGCCTCCGACACCGTCTCGGCCTCGGCGACCAGCGCCGCCGCGGCGGCCAGGTCGCCGCCGAGCACCTTCGCGGCGATCCGCGCGGTCAGCGCCAGCGGCAGCTCGCCCGCCCGGCCCGTTCCCCGGACGAGCCGGACGTACCGGTCGGTGAGCGCGTCCCAGGTGCCGTAGTCCCACAGCGTCGCGGCGGCCAGGCCGGCGAGCCAGCCCCACTGGAGGCCGTCCTCGTCCGGCAGGTCCGGGGCGCGGAAGGCGTCGGCCGCGGTCCGCAGCGCCGCCGCCCCCGCGGCGAGGCCGTCGGTGAGGCAGCGCGCCATCCCGTCCAGGAGCAGGTCGCCCGGGCGCGGCGGCTCCGGCGGGGGCGGCGCCGACCGCGCCGCCGCTGCCGCCGCCGCGGGACCGCCGCCCGCCGGGCCGCCGCCGAGGATGGCCGCGCCGATCGCCTCCAGATGGGCGTCGCGGGCGAGCGGCGCGTCCTGCGCCCGGAGCCGCCGGGCGGCCGTGAGCAGCAGCGGGGCCGCGGCGCCGGGGTCGGTGGTGACGGCGATCCGGGCGCGCAGCAGCTCGGCCCGGCCGCGCCGGCCCCGGTCGAGCGTGCCCGCCTCGGCGATGGACAGCATCCGCGACGCGGCGCGCGCCGCCCCGGCCTGGTGCGCCGCCCGCGCCGCGGCCAGGGCGCGGTCCCGGCGCCGGGCCGGGTCCGGGGTCAGCTCGACGGCGCGGGTCAGGAACGCCGCCGCCGCGGCCGCGCCGCCGCGCGCGCGGGCCCGGCCGACCGCGTCCTCCAGCCCGGCCGCGAGGTCCTCGGCGGGGGTGACGGCGGCCTGCGCGGCGTGCCAGGCGCGCCGGTCGGGGTCGGCGCCGGGGTCGGTGACCTCGGCCAGCACGCCGTGCGCGCGGCTGCGCTCCTGAGGCGACGCCGTCCAGTAGGCGGCCGAGCGCACCAGCGGATGCCGGAACCGGACCCGGTCGCCGATGTGGCACAGCCCGGCCGCCACCGCCGGGGTCACCGCCTCGATGGCGATGCCGAGCCGGTCGGCGGCGCGCCACAGCGGCACCGGGTCGCCGCCCGGCTCCGCCGCCGCAACCAGCAGCAGCATCCGCGTGCCGGGCGCGAGCCGCGCCACCCGCCGCCGGTAGATGTCCTGGATCCGGCCGTCGGCGGCGCCGGGTCCGGGCGGGCCGAACCCGCCCGCGAACTCCGCCGCCGACGCCTCGCCCGCCATCTCCAGCAGCGCCAGCGGGTTGCCGCCCGTCTCCTCGGCGATCCGCTCCAGCACCTGAGCGTCCCAGGGGCCCGGCACGGCCGCCGACAGCAGCGCCCGCGCGTCCTGGACGGCCAGCCCGGCGACCACCAGCTCCGGCAGCCCCGTCAGCGCGGGCGCCGAGCAGGGCACGCGGTTCGCGAGGACGATCGCCACCGCGTCGTTCCGCAGCCGCCGGGCGGCGAACGCCAGGACCTCCAGCGACGCCGGGTCGAGCCATTGGGCGTCGTCCACGAGGCACAGCAGCGGCTTGTCCCGCGACGTCTCCGCCAGCAGCCCGAGCACGGCCAGCCCGACGAGGAAGTGGTCGGGCTCGGGTCCGGCGCTCATGCCGAACGCGGTCCGCAGCGCGTCGCGCTGCGGCGCGGGCAGGCCGGCGAGCCGGCCGGCCATCGGCGCGCACAGCCGGTGCAGCCCGGCGAACGCGAGCTTCATCTCCGCCTGGACGCCGGCGACGCGCGAGACCTCGAACCCGCGGGCCTGCGCGGCCAGGTGGTTCAGCAGCGCCGTCTTGCCCACGCCCGGCTCGCCTGCCAGCACCAGGGTCCGGCTCTCGCCGCCGCGGGCGGCGTCGAGCACCTCGGCGAGCCGCTCGCGCTCCTCCCGGCGCCCCTGCAGCACCTGGCGGGAGCCGCCGTCACCCCAGCTGACCTGCACGTCCGAGGCGACCGCGGGGAGGTCCGCCCGCACGCGGACGAGCCCCCGCCATCCCGTCCGCGGCCCCAGTGGCGACTCGGCCTCAGGCCATTCGTCCACCGTCATCCGGCTCATGCTGTCCACAAGGCTGCACCTCCGCCATCCCCACTCCGGCCGCCCCGCCTGGACGGGGCATCACGTCACATCGACCGGATAGGGCGGGCACCCGTGACACATCCGCGACGATCACCGGCCGCCGCGCCCGCCCCCGGGCCGGACGCCGTCCAGGGTTCCTCCCAGTCGTCCACCCGGGTGCCGCCCGGCCCCCGTCCCGGCGACCGTTGATGTTCGCCCACACGTGAACGGCCCTGGAGCAACGATGACGAAGCACTGGTCCGAGTCGGCGTCGTGCCGGTCGCTCGACCCCGAACTGTTCTTCCCGGTGTCCCGGGAGGCGGTGTACACGGCGCAGATCGCACCGATCCGCCGGCTGTGCGCCGCGTGCCCCGTCGCCGGCCCGTGCCTGGATTGGGCCCTGGCCACCGGGGAGCCGCACGGCATCTGGGCCGGGACGACGCCGAGCGAGCGGCGCCGCATCCGCGCCGCCCGAGGGGCCGGCCACCCAGAGGAGCACACCGGGCCCGCCGGATCCCTACGGCCGAGTGGATCGATGCCGACGGCTCACGAGGGGAGATGAGCAGCGGCCGACTGCGCGCTCTGCCTAGCCGTCCGACCGCATCGCGGCGGGGCGGGCGTGGTGCCGGCCGATGGGCAGCATCAGCGGCCGTCCGGACACCGGGTCCTCCATGATGCGGCTGTCCAGGTCGAAGACGGTGCGCACGACCTCCTCGGTGAGGACGTCGGCCGGAGCGCCGGAGGCGTGCAGCCGCCCGCCGGCGAGGGCGATGAGGTGGTCGGCGTAGCGGGCGGCGAGGTTGAGGTCGTGCAGGACCATCACGATCGTGGTGCCGCGGTCGCGGTTCAGGTCGGTCAGCAGGTCCAGCACCTCGATCTGGTGGCTGGCGTCGAGGAAGGTGGTGGGCTCGTCCAGCAGCAGCAGGTCGGTCTGCTGGGCCAGCGCCATCGCGATCCACACCCGCTGGCGCTGCCCGCCGGACAGCTCGTCCACGGCCCGGTCGGCGAGGTCGGCGGTGCGGGTGGCCTCCAGGGCGGCGGCCACGGCGGCGTCGTCCTCGGACTTCCACCGGGAGAAGATGCCCTGGTGGGGATGGCGGCCCCGGCTGACGAGGTCGAGCACGGTGATGCCCTCGGGCGCGACCGGCGACTGCGGCAGCAGCCCGAGCGTGCGGGCGAGTTCCCTGGCGGGCATGCGGTGCACCTCCCGGCCGTCCAGCACGACCCGGCCCGTGCGGGGCGCGAGCAGCCGGGACAGGGAGCGCAGCAGCGTCGACTTCCCGCAGGCGTTCGCGCCGACGATGACCGTCATCTCGCCGGGCGGCACGGCCAGGTCGAGGGAGTCGATGACGGCGCGGTCGCCGTAGCCGAGGCTGAGGCCCTCGGCCGCCAGGGAGTGGGACGTGGTCACAGCGAGCCTCCGGCACGGTGGGTGCGGACGATCAGGTAGACGAGGTACGGCGCGCCGAGGACGCCGGTGACGACGCCGACCGGGTAGCGGGTGTCGAACGCGAACTGGCCGATGAAGTCGCCGGTCAGCACGAGCAGGGCGCCGACGAGCCCGGCGGGCAGCAGCAGGGAGCCGCCGGTCCCGATCAGCCGGGCCGCGATCGGCCCGGACAGGAACGCCACGAACGCGATCGGCCCGGCCGCCGCCGTGGCGAACGCGATCAGGCCGGTGGCGGCGACGATCACGGCGACGCGGGTGCGCTCGACGCGGACCCCGAGCGCGGACGCGGTGTCGTCGCCGAGCCGCAGCGCCGACAGGTCCCGCGCGAGGAACAGCAGCGCGGGCGTGAGGACGGCCAGCGCCGCGACGGTGGGCACGACCTGCTCCCACGTCGTGCCGTTGAGGCTGCCCGTCAGCCAGCGCGTGGCCTCCTGGAGGTCCCACTCCCCCGCCCGCGACAGCACGTAGGAGGTGACGGCGTCGCCCATCGCGGCGACCCCGATGCCGATCAGGATGAGCCGCGTGCCGACCACGCCGTCCCGGAACGCCAGCACGTACATCAGCAGGGCGACGCCCAGCGCGGAGACGATCGCGAACACCGACACCCGCGTCCCGCCCAGGGAGAACACGACGATCGCGATGGACGCGGCGGCGCTCGCCCCGGCGCTGATCCCGATGATGTCGGGGCTCGCCAGCGGGTTGCGGAGCAGCGTCTGGAAGGTGACGCCGCCGAGCCCGAACGCGAACCCGGCGGCGACGGCGAGGACGGCGCGCGGCAGCCGGAGCCGTCCGACCGTGAACGACGCCCCGGGCACCTGCTCGCCGAAGACCACGCGGAGCACGTCGCCGGGCGGGTAGAACGTCTGCCCGACCATCAGCGTGACGGCGAACCCCGCGACGACCAGCGCCGCCAGCGTCCCGACGAGGGCGCGGCGCCGGGCGGCGCGCCGGCGGCGGCCGCTCGCGACGGCCCGGACGGCGGCGGGGGCGGGGACGAGTGCGGTCACAGCTCACGCACCTTCTGGCGGCGGACGATGTGGATGAAGACCGGCGCGCCGATGACCGCCGTGACGATGCCGACCTCGATGTCCTGGGGCCGCGCCACCACGCGGCCGACCACGTCGGACGCGGTGAGCAGCGCGGCGCCGGCGAGCACGGAGGCGGGGAGCAGCCAGCGGTGGTCGACGCCGACGAGCAGCCGGCAGGCGTGCGGGACGATGAGGCCGACGAAGGCGATCGGCCCGGCGACGGCGGTCGCCGCGCCGCACAGCACGACGGCGCCCAGCGAGGCCGTGACGCGGATGAGGGCGACGCGCTCGCCGAGCCCGGCCGCGACCTCGTCGCCCAGCGCGAGCGAGTTCAGCGACCGCGCCGACAGCAGGCACACCGCGCACCCGGCGAGCAGGAACGGCAGCACCTGCCCGATGCGCTCGTAGGACGCGCCGCCGACCCCGCCGACCTGCCACAGCCGGAAGCCCCCGGCGATGTCGTTGCGGGGCAGCACGACGGCGCTGACCAGCGACGCGAACGCCGCCGACGTCGCGGCGCCGGCGAGCGCGACCTTGAGGGGCGTGGCGCCGCCGCGCCCGAGCGACCCGACCCCGTAGACGAACACCGCCGTCACCGCGGCCCCCGCCATCGCGACCCAGATGTACCCGACCGGGGAGGTGAGCCCGAAGTAGGCGACGGCGGCGACGACGGCGAGCGACGCGCCCATGTTGACGCCGAGGATGCCGGGGTCGGCCAGCGGGTTGCGGGTCACGCCCTGCATGACCGCGCCGGACAGGGCGAGCGCGGCGCCGAGCAGCACCGCGAGCAGCGTGCGCGGGATCCGCTTGGCGACGGCGGCCCGTTCGAGGGTGTCGTCCGCGCCGCCGAGCGCGGCCCAGACGTCGGCGAGCGAGACGTCGCGCGAGCCGAGCACGACGGAGGCCGCCATCACGGCGGCGAGGACCGCGCCCGCGGCGACCAGCCCCAGCACGCGCACGCGCGCCGGACGCCGCACGAGCGCGGCGTCCGGCGGACGTTCGGTCGCGACCGTCGTCACTTGACCTTGTCCGCTGCCGCGGCCAGGGCCTTCACGTAGTCCTCCAGGACCCAGGAGATCGCGAGCGGGGTCGGGTTGGCGGCGGTGCCCGCCGGGGTGGTGCCCGACATCAGGTACATCGAGCCGCGCTTCACCGCGGGGATCTTCGACAGCAGCGGGTCCTTGCCCACCTTCTCGGCCAGCTTGGCGTCGCCGTACCCGACGATGATGTCCACGTCGTCGAAGATGTCGATCTGCTCGGAGCTGCGGGTCAGCGCGAACTTGTCGGTGCCCTTGGACGCGTCCACGATGCTCTTCGGGAACGTCATCCCGAGGTCCTCGAAGAACAGCGTGCGGGTGTCGTGCGTCGTGTAGAAGCCGATCTGGCTGACGTCGTTCGGGTCGAGGTGCGTCATGAACATCGCCGACTTGCCCTTGAGCTGCGGGTACTTCGCGATGGCCGTCTTGATGTCGCCCTCGATGCCGGTGATGAGCTTCTCGCCCTCGGCGGCGAGCCCGAGCGGCTTGGCGTTCATGCGCACGACCTCGCGCCACGGCGTCGCCCAGGGCGCGTCCGGGTAGGCGACGACGGGGGCGATCTGGCTGAGGGTGTCGTAGTCCTGCTTGGTCAGGCCCGAGTAGCCGGCGAGGATGACGTCCGGCTTGGTGTCGGCGACGGCCTCGAAGTCGACGCCGTCGGTCTCGTCGAACAGGACGGGCGTCTTGGCGTTCAGCTCCTTGAGGCGCTTCTCCACCCACGGCAGGACGCCGTCGCCGTTGTCGTCGCCGAAGTTCGCGGCGGCCATGCCGACCGGGACGACGCCGAGGGCCAGCGGCACCTCGTGGTTGGCCCAGTTGACGGTGGCGACCCGCGTCGGCTTCGCCTTGATGGTGGCCGTGCCGAGCGCGTGCTCGACCGTCATCGGGAAGGCGCTGCTCGACCCGCCGCCCGCGCCCGCCTCCTTGGCCGTCTCGGACGAGTCACCGCAGGCCGCGAGGCCGCCCACCAGGACGGCCACCGCGGCGGCGATGCGAAGGCTGTGCAGACGTTTCACTCCGTACTCCACTGTCGGGAAAGCGGCAGGCCGGGAATTAGTTAGGTAAGCCTTGCCTTGGCTCGGAACCCTAGAGCGGAGGGGCAGAATGTCGCAATCACCCGTTTGGGACACCCGTTATCGCGATCGGGACACGCGGGCGCGGACGGAGCCGCGGACAGAGCCGAGCTCACCGCCCCCGGAACGTCCCCGGGGTCAGCCCGGTCGCCCGCCGGAACGCCGCGCCGAACGCGCTGACGGAGTGGTAGCCGACCTCCTCCGCCACGGCCTCGATCTCCCAGCCGCGGCTCAGCAGCGCCACCGCGTGCCGCGCCCGCGCGATCGCGACCCACCGCCCGAAGCTGGTGCCGGTCTCGGCGTTGAACGCGCGGGTGATGGTGCGGCGGCTCACGCCGAGGCGGGACGCCCAGTCCGCCAGCGTCCGCCGGTCGCCCGGGTCGGCGCGGACCGCGTCGGCGATCGGGCGCAGCAGCTCCGACGTCGGCATCCGCAGCAGCAGCTCGTGCTCGGACGGGGTGAGCACGTCGAGCACCATGGCCTCGGTCACCGCCCGCGACCCGGCCGGCAGGCCCGGCTCGGCGAGCCGCTCCAGCAGCAGCCGCAGCAGCGGGGTGATCTCCACCGCGACCGGCGTCGCGGAGATCGGGGACACCGCGTCGAAGCCGAAGAACGTCGCCCGGCAGCGGGTGCCGGCCGCCGCGGCGCCCGAGTGCAGCGTGCCCGCGGGCATCCACAGGCCGAGCGCCGGGGTGATCGTCCAGACCCGGGGCCCGACCCCGGCCGTGGACGCGCCCCGCTCGTTCCACAGCAGCTCGTGGAAGGGGTGGGAGTGCTCGTTCCAGGTGACGTCGCGGTCGAAGTCCTCGCTCCAGCACATGATGGCGAACGGCATCTCGACCGGCCCGGCGGCGAGGGCGGGCAGCGTGCGGGTCTCCTCCACGGCCTCGACCCTCCCTTTTGGTTAGCCTTACCTTATAGTTCGTCGGATGCAGCCCTCTGAGATTCGCGCGGTGCGGAGCGAGGCCGAGCTCCGGGAGATCGTGCGGGAGCCGTCGCAGGTCATCTGGGACAAGGACATCGGCCGCATCGACGAGCACGCGCGCACGCTGATCGCGCACTCGCCGCTCGTCCTGCTGGCGACGTCGGACGCGGAGGGCACCTGCGACGTCTCCCCCAAGGGCGACCCGGCCGGGTCGGTCCTGGTGCTGGACGACCACCGCCTCGCGATCGCCGACCGCCCCGGCAACCACCGCGTCGACGGGTTCCGCAACGTGCTGCGCAACCCGCACGTCGGGCTGCTGTTCCTCGTGCCGGGGATGAACGAGACGCTGCGCGTGAACGGCCGCGCGACGATCGTGTCGGACGCCCCGTTCTTCGACGACCTGGCGATCAAGGGCCGGCGGCCCCGCCTCGCCCTCCTCGTCGAGGTCGAGGAGCTCTACATGCACTGCGCGAAGGCGTTCCTGCGCTCGTCCCTGTGGCAGCCCGAGACCTGGCCGGACCGCGCGAAGCTGCCGACGCTCGGCCGCATCATCAAGGACCAGGTCGACCTCGAGGGCGTGTCCGCCGAGCAGATCGACGAGGACCTCGCCGTGGACGCCGAGACCAACCGCTACTGAGCGCGGCCCGAGGGGGCGGGTCAGGCGTCGAGGGCGCGGCCGAGCCGGTGCAGCCGCAGCGCGAGCTGCACTTCGAGGGTGTGCTCCGGGCTGTTCCAGTCGACGCCCAGCAGGCGTTTGACCCGGTCGAGGCGCTGCGTGACGGTGTTCGGGTGGATGTGGAGCCGCTTCGCGCTGGCGACGAGACTCTGCCCGGTGGCGAAGTAGGTGCCGAGGGTCTCCATCAGCATCGCCCCGCGCTGCTCGTCGTGCTGGATGACCGGGCCGAGCGTCCGCTCCACGAACCCGGTCGCGGACGCGCCGTCGCCGAGCAGCAGCCCCGCGTAGCCGAGGTCGCCGGCCGTGGCGGCGGTGCCCGCGCGGTCGAGCCGGAGCAGGGCGTGCGCGCAGGCCAGCGCCTCGGCGTAGGCGGCGGGCAGGTCGGCCGGGTCGTCCACCGGGCCGGCGGCGCCGACCGTGACCGGCGACCCCAGCCGCGCCGCCAGCGAACGCGAGATCCGGCGGCCCGTCAGCGACGGGTCGTCGGACGGGACGACCAGCACGGCCCGCCCGTCTCGCACGGTGCTCAGCCCGTCGCGGGCGGCGGCGAGGTCCGACGCCGCGGAGGCGAGGCTCCGCCGGTTCTCCGCCCGGATGTGCGCGACGACCACGGCGTGCCGCTTCTGCGGCTGGTAGCCGATCCGCAGCGCGCGCTCGGCCAGTGAGGAGTACGTGCGGGGGTTCGGCGTGAGCAGGTCGTCGAGCAGCTCGCCGCGCACCCTGGCCTCCGCGGCGGCGAGGTTGCGGCCGAACAGCAGGAGCAGGGACGCGACGACGGCCGCGCGGCCGAGCAGCCGCCCGTCCAGGTCGCCGATCCCGGCGGACGCGTCCGGCGGGGCCCACACCAGCGCGCCGAGCCGCTCGGTGCCCGCCTCCAGGCCCGTCGCCCAGTACGTCCCGTCGTGGACGCCGCCGCCCGGCCCGCCGAGGCCGCCGCCCGCCGCGGCCGACATCTCCTTCAGCGCCTCGTCGGACGCGCCCGGCGTCCAGGCGACGGGCTGCTCGAACTCGTCGAACACCGCGAGCACGCCGCCGAGCTGGTCGCCCGCCGCGGTCACGACCTCCTGCACGCCGCCGCCGCGCAGCACGATGTCCATGGTGCGGTCGTGCGCCGCGAACGCCCGCTCCTCCGCGACCGTCCGCCGGCGCAGCGCCGCGTTCGCGAGCCGCAGCGCCGCGAGCTCCTGGTCCTTGCCGTGCCTCGACCGCGCCTGCTCGATCGCGGTCGCGGCGAGGACGGCGTACGAGCCGAGCAGCGCGATCGCGTCGTGCGGGAACGGCCCGGGGCTGCGGTTGGACGCGAAGAGCACGCCGAGGACGGCGCCCGCGCGCAGCGGCACCCCGACGATCGACACCTGCCGCTCCGCGCGGACCGAGGCGTCCACGGCGGGATCGTGCGCCAGCCGCTCGTCGCTGAAGTAGTCGGACGTCGAGAACGGCGTTCCGGTGGCCGCGACCCGGCCGCCGACCCCGACTCCGAACGGGATCCGGACGTCCTTCCACGCCGAGGACGTCGCGCCGACCATCACCCGCATCCGCGTCGACCGGTCCGCGTCGTCGTTCAGGCTCAGGTAGGCCATGTCGCAGCCGAGCAGCCGCCGCGCCCGGCTCACGATCAGGGTGAGGATCGCGTCGGGGTCGCCGCGGTCCTCCGCCAGCTCCGTCGCGCACTCGACCAGCGCGCGCTGCTGCTCCTGGCGGGCGTGCTGCTTCTCCAGCGTGTCGCGCAGCCGGAGCGCGAGCGTGTGCTCGGCCTGCAGATGGTCGATCTCCGCGGGCGAGGCCGCGTCCGCCACCGCGCGGCGCAGGACGTCGTCGTACCGGGGCAGCGGTGCGCCGTCCACGAGAAGCCGGAGAAAACTGCGCCCTGCCACGACCCCTCGCTTCCGCATGCTGATGCTCAGGGAAATGAGTAAGCGCATAGTCACCGAGTAGGATGCCGCTGTCAAGCGCCCGGCCGCGCCGGGAGGAGGCGAGGGGACGCGATGGCCAGACGGCAGGCCCGGTTCACCGCCCGGGACCTGGCGGACGACCCCCGGCTGCGCGACCGCTCGCCCGAGCTGTGGCGGGCGGACCTCGGCGCGGTGCCGCGCGGCCTGCTGACCGCGGCGGTGCGCTGCTTCGCCGCGAACGGCTACCACGCCACGACCACCCGCGACATCGCCGAGGGCGTCGGCCTCAGCCCGGCCGCGCTGTACGTCCACTTCCCGTCGAAGGAACTGGTCCTCTACGAGATCATCAGGGCGGGCCACGAGCGGGTGCTGGCCCACGTCCGGGAGCCGTCGGTCAGCGGAGCCGACGGCGCGGCGGACCGGCTCCGCGCGGTCGTCTCCGCGTACACGGCCTGGCACGCCCGCCACCACGTCGCCGCCCGCGTCTGCCAGTTCGAGCTCACCGGCCTCACCGCCGAGCACTACGACGAGGTGCTGGAGCTGCGCCACCGGACCAACGCGTTCTTCCGCGACGCCGTCGCGCGCGGCGTCGCCGACGGGTCGTTCGCGCAGGTCGACGTCAAGCGGGTCACGCGCGCGATGCTGTCGCTCAGCATCGACCTCGTCCGCTGGTACCGGCTCGACGGCCCCGACACCCCGGAGCGGCTCGGCGAGTTCTACGCCGGCCTGGCCCTGCGGATGGTCGCCCGCTGACGGACCGCCCGCAGGTGCCGGGCCGTCCCCCAGATGCCCCGGCGGAACAGCAGCACGATCACGATGAAGATCAGGCCGGTGACGATCCCGGTCTCCTGGAATCCGGCGGTGGCCAGGTAGTCCTGGAGCTGGACGACGAGCGCGGCGCCGATGGCGCCGCCCCACAGGGTGCCGATGCCGCCGAGGACGACCATCATCACGGCCTGCCCGGACGTCGTCCAGTACACCCCTTCGAGGGACGCGAACCCGTGGCCGATGGCGAACACGCCCCCGGCCAGCCCGGAGAGCCCGGCGGACAGGACGAAGGCCAGCAGCTTGTAGCGGTCGACGGGATAGCCGAGGGCGCGGGCCCTGTTCGGGTTGTCGCGGATGGACACCAGCACCCGCCCGAACGGCGACCGGACGATCCGCCACGCGGCGAACAGCCCGGCCAACACGAACGGCAGACCCGCGTAGTAGAAGAAGAACGGATCGGACAGGTCGAGGCCGAACAGCTCTCTCGGGATGCCTTGCAGGCCGTTCTCGCCGCCGGTCGCGTCCCGCCATTGGTTGGCGATGAAGTAGATCATCTGCGCGAAGGCGAGCGTGACCATCGCGAAGTAGATCCCGGTCAGCCGCACCGACAGGAAACCGATCGGGACGGCCAGCAGCGCCGCGAACACCGCACCGCCGATGATCGCTACGGGGAACGGCAGCCCGGAGTGCAGGGCGATCAGGCCGGTGCAGTAGGCCGATCCGCCCCAGAAGGCGGCGTGGCCGAACGACAGGAGGCCGGTGAAGCCGAGCAGGAGGTCAACGGCGGCGGCGAACAGCGCCCAGCAGGCGATGTCGAGCGCGACCGGCGGATAGACGAACCAGGGCAGGGCGAGCGCGGCCAGCAGCCCGGCGGCGAGCAGGACGGGCCGTCCGGCGAGCCTGGAGAGGATCACAATGCCTCCTCGCGTCCGAACAGGCCGGCGGGCCGCCACAGCAGCACGGCCGCCATCAGGATGAACACCAGGGTCTGCGACAGCGACGGGACGTAGTAGTTGCCCAGCGCCGACACCAGCCCGACGGCGAACCCGGCCGCGACCGACCCGAACACCGACCCCAGCCCGCCGATCACGACCACGGCGAACACGGTGATGATGAGGTCGGAGCCCATCAGCGGATTGACGGCGCGCATGGGCGCGGCCAGCACGCCGGCGAACGCCGCCAGCGCGATCCCGAACCCGAACACCGGCGTGACCCAGCGGCCCACGTCGATGCCCAGCGCCCGCGACAGCTCCGGCTTCTCGGTCGCCGCCCGCACGATCATCCCCACCCGGGTGCGGGTCAATACCACCCACACTCCACCGCACACCAGCACGGACACCGCCAGCACGAACACCTGATAGGCGGGGTAACTGAACAGCCCCAGGTTGATCGACCCGTCCAGCGCGGACGGCCTCGGGTAAGGCTGCGACTGCACGCCGTACTGCCGTTTCACCAGGTCTTGCAAGATGAGCGCCAGACCGAAGGTGAACAGGAAGTTGTAGAGCGGATCCAGCGGCGCCAGCCGCCGGATGAACAACCGCTCAAGCACCACGCCCAGCAGCCCCAGCACGACGGGGACGAGCGGCAGCGCCAGCCAGAAGTTCAGCCCGAGCGAGTCCAGCGCGATGAACGCCCCGAACGCGCCCAGCATGTAGAACGCGCCATGGGCGAAGTTGACGACCCCGAGCATTCCGAAGATGACGGCGAGGCCGAGGGCGAGCAGGGCGTAGAACGCCCCGCCCACCAGGCCGTTGAACGCCTGTTGCAGCACGTCGGACCCGCCTCAGAGGGAGCAGGCGGCGTCGGGCTGCTGGAACGCCTCGGCGGCCGGGATCGTCTTGACGATCTTCTCGTAGTCCCACGGCTCCTTGACCTCGGCGGACGGCTTCACCTGCGCGATGTAGGCGTCGTGGACGAGCAGGTGGTCCTCGGCGCGGACCGTGCCGGTGGAGGTGAACACGTCGTTGACCTTGTGGCCTTCGAGCTGCTTCACCACGTCGTCGGACTTGTCGGTGCCGCCGCGCTGCACGGCCTCCAGGTACTGGAGCGCGGCCGAGTAGTCGCCCGCGTGGACGGCCGTCGGGCGGGCGCCCGTCTTGGCCTTGAACTTGTCGGCCCACGCGCGGTTGCCCGCGTTGGCGTTCCAGTACCAGAAGTCGGTGAAGTACGTCCCCGCGAGGGCGTCCGGGCCGAGGGAGTGAATGTCGGTGAGGAACATCAGCCCCACCGCGAGACCCACGCCCTTGTCGCGCAGCTTGTACTCGTTGTACTGCTTCACCAGGTTGACCAGGTCACCGCCGGCCTGCATGGCCCCGAGCACCTGCGGCTTGGGGTCGAGGCTGGGCGCCTTCAGCAGGAACGTGGAGAAGTTGTCGTTCGGGAACGGCGTCGGGTCGCTCTTCACGACCGTTCCGCCCGCGCCCTTCACGGCCGCCGTGAAGGTCTTCTCCATGTCCTGGCCGAACGCGTAGTCCGGGTAGACGATGTACCAGTTCTTGGCGCCGTCCTTGGTGACCTCAGTGCCCGTCCCGTGGGCGAGCATGTAGCTGTTGTAGCCGTAGTGGAAGGTGTACTTGTTGCACTGCTTGCCCTCCAGCTCCGTCGTCGCGCCGCCGACGTCGATGAACACCTTCTTCTTGTTCTTCGCGACGGTCGCGACGGCGAGCGCGGCCGACGACGTCGGGACGTCCACGATCAGGTCGGCCTTCTGCCGGTCGTAGAGCTCCTGCGCCTTGGAGTTGGCGATCTCCGGCTTGTTCTGGTGGTCGGCGGAGACCACCTCGATGTTCTTGCTGACGGCCTTGTCGCCGTACTTGGCCTTGAAGTCGGCGACGGCCATCTTCACCGCCTCGACGGCGTTCTTGCCCGACAGGTCGGCGTAGACGCCGGACTGGTCGGTCAGCACCGCCAGGACGATCTTGTCGTCGCTGATCTTGCCCCCGCCCCCGCCGGGCCCGCCCGCGCAGCCGGCCAGCAGCGCTCCGGCGGTCGCGATCGCGGCCGAACGTCCCAAAAGTTTCATGGGGGTCTCCCTAGATTCCGAGGTACTGGAGGAG
>NZ_VCKZ01000182.1 GCF_005889745.1 Actinomadura geliboluensis | reverse complement strand
ATGAACCCCCATCCCACCCACCGCCCCTCTAGGGCGCGCCCTACATCGGGGACCGGCCGGCGCCGGAAGGAGACCTTGGACGAGACGGGGCGGGGGACGGTGGTGACCATTTCGGCACTCCCAGAGGACGGTGATCCGGTTGCGGCATCCGCGCTCCGGGACGCCCGGTCACAGCCTTGCCGCGGCGCCCGGCGCGGTCAGTGGCATCGCCATCCGACTTGGGGTGGCACTAGGTTCACCCCCGTCCTCCGGTTTGGTCCATGGTGGCGGACGAAGCGTGCCAATACGGTTGCCGCATGGCATCCATCTCCGCGGTCGCCCGTGCCCGCGTGCGCGCGCCGTGGACGGCGGCGGCGTGGCGCGACACCGTGTTCGTCGCCTCCGGGGTGCCGCTGCAGGTCGCCGGATGGGCGGTCCCGGGCTCGGTCTGGGCGGTCTGGGCACCCGTGGACGTCGTGCCGGTCCTCGTCCTGACCGCCGCGACGATCGCCTTTCCGCTGCTCGCGCTGCGTCCGCTGACGGCGTGGCAGCGGGAGCGGTGCTGGGCCGTGCTCGGCCTGCACATTCCGCCCATGCCGGACCTGGCCGACGGGCGCCCGTGGGATCCGCTCCGCGACGTGCGCTCGCCCGAGGTGTGGCGGAAGCTGCAGTACCACCTGGTCGCGGGCCCGCCGCTCGCGCTCGGCGGACTGGCCGTGATCATGATGTGGGCGGCGGGGGCCGTCCTCAGCGCCGTGCCCCTCTACGCGTGGGCGCTGCCCCACGTCGGCGTGTTCGGCAACCCGGTCAAATCGGGTGCGCTCGTCGTGACCGGCGTCCTGCTCCTCGCGGCGGCGCCCTGGGCGGCGGCGGGCGTGCGGCGGCTGGACGCCCGCGCCGCCGCCGGGCTGCTCGGCCCCGACCGCGCGGAGGAGCTGCGGCGCCGCGTCGAGGACCTCGCCGAGAAGCGCGCCAGCGTGGTCGACGCCGCCGACCTCGAACGCCGCCGCATCGAACGGGACCTGCACGACGGCGCGCAGCAGCGCCTCGTGTCCCTCGCGCTGAACCTCGGCCTGGCCCGCGAGACCCTCACCGGCGTCCCCGACGACGCCATGCGGGTGATCGTCGAGGCGCACGAGGAGGCCAAGGAGGCCCTCGCCGAGCTGCGCACGCTGATCCGCGGCCTGCACCCCGCCGTGCTGGAGGACCGCGGCCTGGACGCCGCGCTGTCCGGCGTCGCCGCCCGCGTGCCGCTGCCTGTCCGGCTGCGGGTCGAGGTGGAGCCGCGCGCCTCCTCCACCGTCGAGGCCGTCGCGTACTTCGTCGTGTCCGAGGCCCTCACCAACGTCGTCCGGCACGCCCGCGCCGCCGAGGTGGACGTCGAGGTCGTCCGCCGGGGCGACCTGCTGCGGGTGACGGTGCGCGACGACGGCGCGGGCGGCGCCGACCCGTCCGCCGGGACGGGCCTGACCGGGCTCGCGCGCCGCGTCCGGTCGGTGGACGGCGCGTTCCGGATCACCAGCCCCGCCGGGGGCCCGACGACCGTCACCGTGGAGCTGCCGTGCGCGTTGTGATCGCCGAGGACTCGGTCCTGCTCCGGGCCGGGCTGATCAAGCTGCTGGAGACCGCCGGGTTCGAGGTCGCGGCGGCCGTCGGCGAGGCCGAGGGGCTGCTCGCCGCCGTCCGCGCGCACCGCCCCGACGCGGCGATCGTGGACGTCCGGATGCCGCCCGGCTTCACCGACGAGGGCGTCCGCGCGGCGCTCGTCATGCGGCGGGAGGCGCCCGAGGTCGCGGTGCTGCTGCTGTCGCAGTACGTCGAGGAGCGCTACGCCGCCGACCTGCTGTCGAGCGGCGCCGGCGGCATCGGCTACCTGCTCAAGGACCGGGTCGCGGACGTCTCGGTCTTCCTGGACGCGCTGCGCCGCGTCGCCGCCGGCGGCACCGCGCTGGACCCCGAGGTCGTCTCGCAGCTGCTGCTGCGCCGGCACGCCGACCCGCTCGGCCGGCTCACCCCGCGCGAGCGGGAGGTGCTGGCCGTCATGGCGGAGGGCCGCTCCAACGCGGGCATCGCCGCGGCGCTGGTGGTGAGCGAGAGCGCGGTCGCCAAGCACATCAACAGCATCTTCGCCAAGCTCGACCTGCCGGACGCCCAGGGCGACCACCGGCGCGTCCTCGCCGTGCTGCGCTTCCTGGACGGCGACACATGACCGCCGGGCAGGAGGAGGCCACCGCAGCGGGCCGGCCCCGGCGGCGCGGCGTATGGATCGCGCTGGCGATCGCGACCGCGCTGGCCGTGGTGACGCCCGTCCTGCTCGCGGCGCTCGGACGGGCCGTCCGGCAGACCTCGGCGTCCGTCACCCCCTACCACCACGTGATCAGGGAGCTGCGCCTCGACATGGACGGCGCCGCCGTCTCCGTCGGCCCCGGCCCGGACGGCGAGGCCCGCGTCTACACGAGGCTCCGCTGGGGCCTGGACCGGCCCGGCGTCACGGAATCCCTCGTGGACGACGTGCTGTTCGTGACGTTCCGCTGCGGAAGTTCGGACGTGCTCGGCGGCTGCGGCGCCGACATCGACGTCCAGGTCCCGGCGGGGACGCGCGTGTCGGCGGTGTCCGGATCCGGGGAGATCAGCGTGCGGGGCCTGACCGGCGACCTCGACCTGCGCACCGGGTCCGGCGAGATCGGCGTCGCCGGGGTGCGCGGCCGGCTGCGGCTGGAGGCCCGGTCCGGCGCGATCACCGGGACCGGGCTGGCCGCGGCCAAGACCCGGGCGCGGGTGTCGTCCGGCTCCCTCGACCTGCGCTACGCCGAGCCGCCGGGCGCCGTCGAGGCGTCCGCCGGGTCGGGCACGGCGAAGATCATCGTGCCGCCGGGGTCGCGCTACCGCGTCCGGGCCGGGACGGGCTCGGGCGGCACCCACCTCAACCCCGCCGTCGTCGACGAGGGCGCCGCGCGGTCGATCTCCGTCCACAGCGGGTCCGGCAGCACCTACATCGACTACCGCGACGACTGAGCGCGGACGTCCCCGTCGGCGTCCGCCACTCAGCGCGATGGACATCACACCCGCCGGATTTGCGGTCACTGGTGTGAAGCCGGTTAACTGCTGACATGTCTTCCGTACGCCCGTGCCGTGAGCACCGCCCGCCGATGCGGCGGGCCATGCGGGCTACGTGTTGCCGGCGAATGTGTGGCCGCTGAGGGCCCCTGCCGTCCTGCGTCTCGCGCCCCGAAGCGAGCCTGTCCGCCACACCCCTGAGTCGCCCATGTTCTTCGAACGCCACCTGCTGAGCCACGCACCGTTCCCGCCCGGCCGCTCCTAGGCGCCTGCCCTCGTAGGCGCTTCCCAGGCGCCTTGCAGGCGTTCCCCCCGAGCGTTCGCGCGCCGCGCATGCCGCACGCCGCATGCCGCACGCCGCGCCGTGCCGCCCGCGCTCGCCCGCGCCGCTCGCCGTCCCGCTGACCGCCGCCGCTCGTCCGGCGCCCGTGCCCGCATGGATGTTTTCCTGTGATCCAGATCGAGAAACTTCGAAAAAGCTACCGCGACCGCGGCCGCGAGGTGATCGCCGTCGACGGGGTCGATCTGACCGTCGCCGAGGGCGAGGTCTTCGGCGTCCTCGGCCGCAGCGGCGCCGGCAAGAGCACCCTGCTGCGCTGCGTCAACCTGCTGGAGCGCCCGGACGAGGGCCGCGTCGTGGTCGGCGGGCAGGACCTGCTCGCGCTGCGCGGCGGGAACCTGCGCCGCGCCCGCCAGGGCATCGGCATGATCCACCAGCACTTCGGCCTGCTCGGCAGCCGGACCGTCGCCGGGAACGTCGCGTTCCCGCTGGAGGTCATGGGCGTCCCGCGCGCGGAGCGGGCCGAGCGCGTCGCCGAGCTGCTGGACCTGGTCGGGCTCACCGAGCACGCGAAGGCGTACCCGGCGCAGATCTCCGGCGGGCAGAAGCAGCGCGTCGGCATCGCCCGCGCCCTCGCCGGCCGTCCCAAGGTGCTGCTGTCGGACGAGGCGACCTCCGCGCTCGACCCGGAGACGACCGCGTCCATCCTGGAGCTGCTGCGCGATCTCAACCGGCGGCTCGGCCTCACCGTCCTGCTGATCACCCACGAGATGGACGTGGTGAAGCGCATCTGCGACTCGGCCGCGGTCATGCGGGACGGCCGGATCACCGAGTCGGGGCCCGTCACCCGGCTGCTTGCCCGGCCCGGCTCCGAGCTCGCCCGGGACCTGTTCCCGCTGCCGCCGGCCGAGCCCCGCGACGGCTGGACGCTCGTCGAGGTCACCTTCACCGGCGGCGCCACCGACGAGCCGTTCGTGTCGGCGCTGGCCCGCAAGTACTCGCTGGACGTGAACATCCTCGGCGGCGCCGTCGAGACGGTCGGCGGCGAGCGCGTCGGCCGCCTCCAGCTCGAACTGCCCGGCGACCCCGCGGCGAACGCCGCCCAGCTCGCGTTCCTGCGCGAGTCCGGGCTGACCGTCGACGTCAAGCACGCCGGCGACCCCGCCACCCCGCCCGGCGGTGCCGGCCGGGCCGCCGACGACGACCGGGAGGACGTCCGATGACCTGGGACGAGGTCGCTCCGCTGCTGTGGCCCGCCACGGTGGACACCCTCTACATGACCGGCGTGGCCACGCTGTTCACCGTCGTGCTCGGGCTGCCGCTCGGCGTGCTGCTGGTCGTGACCGAGCGCGGCGGGCTGCTGCCCGCCCAGCCCGTGAACCGGGCCCTCGGCGTCGTCGTCGACATCGGCCGCTCGCTGCCGTTCCTGATCCTGATGGTGGCGATCATCCCGTTCACCCGGCTGGTCGTCGGCACGAGCATCGGCAACGCCGCCGCGATCGTCCCGCTGACGATCGGCGCCATCCCGTTCTACGCGCGGCTCGTCGAGATCGCGCTGCGCGAGGTCGACCCGGGCGTGCTCGCGGCGGCGGACGCCATGGGCGCCACCCGCCGGGAGATCGTCGGCAAGGTCCTGCTGCGCGAGGCCCGGCCCGGCCTGGTGTCGGGCCTGACCGTCACCGTCATCGCGCTGATCGGCTACACGGCCATGGCCGGGACGGTCGGCGGCGGCGGGCTCGGCAACCTCGCCGTCGTCTACGGCTACGAGCGCTTCGAGACCAAGGTCATGCTCGCGACCGTGGCGCTGCTCGTCGTCCTGGTCCTGTTCATCCAGGCCGCGGGGGACCTCGTCGCCCGCCGCCTGACCCACCGCTAACCCACAGAAAGGCACGTGTCGTGCTTCGCAAGCTCACTGTCGCGCTGGCCTCCGTCGGTCTCCTCGTAGGGCTGACCGCCTGCGGCTCGTCGGAGGCGTCGGACGATCCGGACGCCCCGCTGAAGGTCGCGGTCAACCCCGTCCCGCACGGCGACATCCTGACCTACGTCAAGGACAATCTGGCCGACAAGGCCGGGCTCAAGATCGAGATCGTGGAGTTCAGCGACTACCAGCAGCCGAACACCGCGCTGAAGGAGAAGCAGGTCACCGCGAACTACTTCCAGCACGTCCCGTTCATGGAGGAGTTCGAGAAGCAGTCGGGGACGAAGCTGACGTTCGTCGCGCCCGTCCACCTGGAGCCGCTCGGCGTCTACTCCAAGAAGGTGAAGAACCTCCAGGACGTCCCGCGGGGCGCCGAGGTCGCCGTCCCGAACGACCCGGCCAACGGGGGGCGCGCGCTGAAGCTGCTCGCCGACAACGGCCTGATCACCCTGAAGCCGGACGCGCCGACGACCGCGACCCCGCGCGACATCGCGACCAACCCCAAGAACCTGAAGTTCACGCCGGTCAAGGCCGCGCAGCTGCCCCGGTCGCTGGACGACGTGGCCCTGTCGGTCATCAACGGCAACTACGCCATCGAGGCCGGGCTGTCGCCGAACAAGGAGGCGCTCGCCGCCGAGAAGGCCGAGGGCAACCCGTACGCCAACGGCATCGTGACGCTGCCGGAGAACAAGGACGACGCGCGCGTGAAGAAGCTCGTCCAGCTGCTGCAGGGCCCCGAGGTCAAGAAGTTCGTCGAGGACAAGTACAAGGGGTCGGTGCTGATCGCCTCCTGACGCCGGTGCCGGGCGCCCCGCACCGGGGCGCCCGCCGCCGGGGCCCTCGCCGGAAACCGCGCGGTTTGTCCGTCGGTCCTGATAGGACATGGTGCCGACGAACTCGCGAAGGGGACCCATGGGCGTTTATCAGCACCTTGAGGAATACGCCGGCCTGCCGGTGGCCACGTTCAACCACGAGACCGAGACGGGCGACGCGGGGGACGCCGGCACCGACCCGGTCACCGGTGAGGAGTACCCGGCGGCGGGCGAGGCCGCCTGGTACGTCGGGACGGCCTTCGACGAGGAGGACTTCGCCGACGTCTTCGCGCGCTTCGTGCAGACGGTCGACACCGCCGAGATCACCGCGCTGATCATCGGCTACTGGGGCGCGGACTACGACTCCGGCGCCGCCGACCCGGTCGACGTGCTCACCAAGGCCGCCGCGTCCTTCCCGAAGCTGCGGGCGCTGTTCCTCGGCGACATCACGGGCGAGGAGGCGGAGATCTCCTGGATCGAGCACTCCGACATCACGCCGCTGTTCACCGCGTTCCCGGACCTGGAGCGGCTCGAGGTGCGCGGCGCGCAGAACCTCGCCCTCGACCCGGTGAAGAGCGAGCGGCTCAAGGTGCTGCGGTTCGAGTCGGGCGGGCTCCCGGCCCGCATCGTCCGGGCCGTGGGCGCGAGCGAGCTGCCGAACCTGGAGCACCTCGACCTGTGGCTCGGCGAGGAGAACTACGGCGGCGACACCGCGGTCGCCGACCTCGCGCCGCTGCTCGGCGGCGAGCGGCTGCCCGCGCTGCGCCACCTCGGCCTGGAGGACAGCGAGATCCAGGACGAGATCGCCGCGGCCGTCGCGGGCGCGCCCGTCGTGGCGCGCCTGGAGTCGCTCAGCCTCGCCATGGGCATCCTCACCGACCAGGGCGCCGAGGCGCTGCTGTCCGGGCAGCCGCTCACCCACCTGCGCAAGCTGGACCTGCACCACCACTTCCTGTCGGACGCGATGATCGAGCGGGTGAAGGCCGCGCTGCCCGGCGTCGAGGTCGACCTGGACGAGCAGGAGAAGCCGGACGGCGAGTGGCGCTACATCGCGGTGTCCGAATGATCGAGGAACGCCTCTCGACGTTCGCCGGGCTCCCCGTCCACGCGTTCGACGGGGACCCGGAGGGCGGCCCGCTCCCCGCCGCCGGGGACGTCGCCTGGGGGATCTACCACCACATCCACGACAACGGGGTGTGGGGCGCGGAGGTCCCCGAGAACTTCGACCGCTTCCTCCAGGAGGTCGACACCGCGCGGGTCACCCACCTGATCATCGGCTTCTGGGGGTTCGACTGCACCGAGTTCGACCCGGTGGAGCGGCTGGTGGCCGCCGCCGACCGGCTGCCGCGCCTCCGGGCGCTGTTCCTCGGCGACATCCGCGACTGGGACCTGCACCTCTCATGGATCAAGCACACCGACGTCGCGCCGCTGTTCGAGGCGTTCCCCGAGCTGGAGCACTTCGAGGTGCGCGGCTCCGACGGGCTGCTGTTCCCGGTGCTGGACGCCCGCGCCGGCGCCCGGCTGCGGACGCTGCGGTTCGAGGCGGCCATGCTGCCCGCCGAGATCGTCCGGTCGGTGGCCGAGAGCGACCTGCCGGGGCTGCGCCACCTCGACCTGTGGCTGGGCGGCGGCCAACTGGACTGGCTCGCCTCCCTCGACGACCTCGCCCCGATCCTCGCGGGGGAGCGGCTGCCCGCCCTGCGCCACCTCGGGCTGGAGAACGCCTCGGGCCACGACCGGATCGCCGAGGCCGTCGCGGACGCGCCCGTCATCGCGCGGCTGGAGTCGCTGAGCCTCGCGCTCGGCACGCTCACCGACGCGGGCGCGGAGGCGCTGCTGGCCGGCCGGCCGCTCGGCCACCTCGCCGACCTCGACCTGCACCACCACTTCCTGACCGAGGAGATGGGCGCGCGGGTGCGGGAGGCGCTGCCGGGCGTCCGGGTGAACCTGGACGATCCGCAGGGGTTCCCCGAGTGGCTGAAGCCCCAGTGGCGCCGGCTCGAGTTCGACATGAGCGGCTCCTACATCGCGGTCGCCGAATGAGCCTCGTCGTCGTGGGGACGCCCGGCGACCGGCGCCCCGTGCTGTTCGCGGCGGCGTGCCGGTCCGCCGGGCTGCCCGAACCGCGGGTCGTGCCCTGGGCGGACGTCCTGCGCGGCGCCCCGCTCGGCCTGGCCGCGGGCGACCTCGTGCGCGTCGACTCGCCGGGCGAGGACCGCGAGGCCGACGCGCTGCTGCGCGGCCCCGGCGAACCGGCCCGGGTGGGCGGCGGCGCCCGCTGGCACCGGACGTTCACGGCGGCGCTGCGGCGGATGTCCGGGGAGGCGTCGGCGGCGGGCGCCCGCCTGCTCGGCGACGTCGAGGAGATCGCGGTCATGTTCGACAAGCGGCGGTCGCACGCCCGCCTGCTGGCGGCCGGGGTCCCCGTCCCGGCCGCGCTGCCGGGCGTCTCCGGCTACGCGGCGCTCCGGTCCCGGATGGACGAGGCGGGGGAGCGGCGCGTGTTCGTCAAGCCCGCGCACGGCTCGTCCGCGTCCGGGGTGGTGGCGCTGCAGACCGCGCCGCCGGACCGGATCAGGGCCGTGACCTCGGCGTCCATGGCGGACGGGCAGCTGGTCAACTCGCTGCGCGTCCGCTCCTACGAGACCGAGGAGGAGGTCGCCGCGCTCATCGACCTGCTCGCGCCGGACGGCCTGCACGTCGAGCGGTGGCTGCCCAAGGCCACGATCAACGGCCGCGTGTTCGACCTGCGGGTCGTCGTCATCGGCGGCGAACCCACGCACGCGGTCGTCCGGACGAGCCGAACGCCCATGACCAACCTGCATCTTGGCGGCGCCAGGGGCGACCTGGGAGCCGTGCAGCGCGTGCTCGGCGAGACCAGATGGCGGCGGGCACTCGACGTGTGCGCGCGGGCCGCGTCCTGTTTCCCGGGCAGCCCGATGGTCGGCGTCGACCTGCTCGTGGGGATCGGCCTGAAGCGGTTCGCCGTCTGCGAGGTGAACGCGTTCGGCGACCTGCTACCCGGGCTTACCGGTCTACCCGGTAGCCCGGCCGAGGGACTCGACACGTACGGCGCCCAGGTCGCTCTGCTCCAGGACGCGGCGGGGGCGGCGGCGTGACGAACATGGGTACAGGCGTGTCGCACGACATGAACGCCATCGTCGGCACCCACGATCTGCTGCTGGTGACTCTCGACACGCTCCGCTACGACGTGGCCGCCGAACTGGCCGCGGCAGGGGAGACGCCCACACTCGCCGGGCTGCTCCCAGGGGGCCGTTGGGAGCGCCGCCACACGCCGGGCAGTTTCACCTATGCGGCGCACGCCGCGATGCTGGCCGGGTTCATGCCGACCCCCGCGTCCCCTGGGCCGCACCCGCGTCTTTTCGCGGGGGCGTTCCCCGGCAGCGAGACGACCGCGCCCCACACGTGGACGTTCGACGCCGCCGACCTGCCGTCCGGGCTCGCCGCCGCCGGCTACCACACCGTCTGCGTGGGCGGCGTCGGGTTCTTCAACAAGCTGACGCCGCTCGGGTCGGCGCTGCCGTCCCTGTTCGCCGAGAGCCACTGGGAGCCCGCGTTCGGCGTGACCGACCCCGACGCGCTGCCCAACCAGATCGACCGCGTCGCCGAGACCATGGCGCGGCTGCCGTCCGACCGGCGGCTGTTCCTGCTGGTGAACGTCGCGTCGCTGCACCAGCCCAACTGGTTCTATCTGCCCGGCGCCACCCGGGACGACGGCGACACGCGCGCCAGCCACGCCGCCGCCCTCCGCCATGTCGACGCCCACATCGGGCGCCTGTTCGCGCTGATGCGCCGCCCCTGCTTCGTCATCGTCTGCTCCGACCACGGAACGGCCTACGGCGAGGACGGCCACACCGGGCACCGCATCGGCCACGAGGTCGTCTGGACCGTTCCGTACGGGGAGTTCGTTCTACAGTGAAGCCTTACCAGGGATACGTGTACGCGTACCCGCACAAGACCGCCTACCGTCCGCTGGACCCGGCGCCTCCACTGCGCGACGTGTGGGCGGGGGAGCCGCTCGACTCGCTCTTCCTGTACCTCCACGTGCCCTTCTGCGAGATGCGGTGCGGCTTCTGCAACCTTTTCACGCGCACGGGCGCGCCCGAAGAACTGACCGGCGCCTACCTGGACGCCCTCGACCGGCAGGCGACCGCCGTACTGGACGCCCTGGACGGCCCCGCCTTCGCCACGGCCGCGTTCGGCGGCGGCACACCGACCTACTTCACCGCCCCGGAGCTGGAGCGCCTCTGCGACATCGCCGGACGCTTCAAGGGCTTCGGGACGATCCCGCTCGGCGTGGAGACGTCCCCGGCCACCGCCACCACCGACCGCCTGACCGTCCTCGCCGAACGCGGAACCACCCGCATCTCGATCGGCGTGCAGAGCTTCCTGGACGAGGAGGCGCGCGCGGCGGTCCGGCCTCAGAAGCGTGCCGAAGTGGAGGCCGCGCTGGACCGCATCCGGGCCGTGGGCTTCCCGACCCTCAACATCGACCTCATCTACGGCATCGACGGCCAGACGCCCGCGACATGGCTGCACTCCCTGGACGCCGCGCTTGCATGGCGCCCCGAGGAGGTCTACCTGTACCCCCTCTACGTCCGTCCGCTGACGGGTCTGGGCCGCCGCGCCCAAGACTGGGACGACCAGCGCCTCACCCTGTACGGCATCGGCCGTGACCACCTTCTTGCCGAAGGCTACGAGCAGGTGTCGATGCGGATGTTCCGGCTCCCCGGAGACACCGCCAACGGCACCGAGTACTGCTGCCAGACGGACGGCATGGTCGGGCTCGGCTGCGGAGCCCGCTCCTACACCTCCCGCCTGCACTACTCGTTCGAGTACGCGGTGGGCGCCGGGCAGGTGCGCTCCATCATCGACTCCTACGTGAGCGAGACCGACTTCACCACCGCCCGTGTCGGGTTCACCCTGGACGGCGACGAGCAACGCCGCCGCCATCTGCTCCAGTCCCTGCTGCAGGCGGCCGGGGTCGACCGGGCCGAGTACCGCGCGCGCTTCGACAGCGACCCACTGGACGACTTCGCGGCCGACTTCGCAGCGTTCGGTGAGCGCGGATGGCTGGAGACGTCCGACACCACGGTGCGGCTCACGCCGGAAGGGCTCGCCTACTCCGACGCCATCGGCCCCGCGCTCTTCTCGTCCCGCGTCGAGGGCCTCATGGACTCCTACGAGGCGCGCTGATGGGGCGGCACCTGACGATCCTCTACCGGGGGCCGCTCGCGAGCTGCGACTACGACTGCCCGTACTGCCCCTTCGCCAAGCGCCGCGACACACCGGACCAGTTGCGCGCCGACCGCGCCGCCCTGGAACGCTTCACGGAATGGGTCGCCGGCTGCGGGCACCCCGTCTCCGTCCTGTTCACGCCGTGGGGCGAGGGGCTGGTGCGCTCCTGGTACCGGCAGGCGCTCACCATGCTGAGCCATCTCCCGCATGTCGAACGGGTCGCGATCCAGACCAACCTCAGCCACCGCGTGTCGTGGACGGCCGACGCCGACCTCACCCGGCTTGCGCTGTGGGCGACCTACCATCCCGGCCAAGTTCCCTATGAACGCTTCCTAGGGAAGTGCCGGGACCTGGCTGAGCGCGGCGTCCGGTACAGCGTCGGCATTGTCGGCCAGCCCGAACACCTCGACGCCGCCCGCCGTCTGCGCGCCGACCTGCCCACCGGCACCTACCTGTGGGTCAACGCCGCCGAGGGGCGCGTCTACGACGACGCCGAAGCCGCCACCTGGGCCGAGATCGACCCGCTCTTCCCGCTCAGCCGCCGCCCGCACGCCAGCCGCGGCCTCCCCTGCCGGACGGGGGACACGGTGGTGTCCGTGGACGGCGACGGCACCGTCCGCCGCTGCCACTTCGTCCCGGCCGTGCTGGGCAACCTGTACGACGGCACGTTCCGGGACGCGCTGGCCCCGCGCCCCTGCCCGCTCGACGTCTGCGACTGCCACATCGGCTACGTCCACCTGGAGCCCCTCGGGCTTTACGACACCTTCGCCGGCGGCGTCCTGGAACGGATCCCGGCCCTGCTGGAGCGTTAAAGACGGGCGTCCCTTGGTGACTGGGGAAGTGCGACCAAGGGACGCCCGCGGGCTCAGGTCTGCTTCTCGGGGTGGTAGTCGGCCTCGTCCACGCCGAACGTCCAGGCGACGCCCGCGCGCGCTGTGCGGGTGCCGGGCGGGACGCGCAGATAGTAGGTGCGGTACGTCCCGTCAGGTTCGGGGGTGGAATTGACCACCTCGACCATGACCACCGGTTCATCGCCGGGCAGGTCGATGGACCACAGGACGCCCGTCTCGTCCCGGTGCAGGGGACGCGCGCCCGTCTCGGCCAGGTATCGGTCGTATCCGAAGATCTCCAGCATGACCCGGCGCAGTTCGGCGTTCGCCTCCGCCGAGATCCGGTCGGCCGTCAGTCCCGTCAGCGAGGCCACGAAGTCGGGCGGGATGGGCATGCCGCGCCAGGCGTGCAGCGCGAACCCGTCCGGGTAGGCGAGAGCGGGGCCGTCGCCGCGGTGCAGCCGCCCGGGCTCGTCGCGGTGCAGCTCGCTCGGACGTTCCGACAGGATCACCAGCCGCTCGTAGGGCCACCACCAGCCGGCCGACCGGGCGACCTCGGCAAGGCCCGCGAGAGGGCCGTCCAGCCGTCCGAGCGACTCGAACAGCGCCAGCCACGGCGCGTCGTGCTGGCCGAGTACGGCGTCGAGCGTGGCGGCGCGCAGCAGGGACGCCACCTGCTCCTGATCCGGGGCGGGGCGCTCGTTCCCGGCCGCGAGCGACCCGGCGTGGGCCTGCTCGCCGATGGCCGCGCGCACCCGCGTGACCAGCGACTGGACCTGGTCCCACAGGAGGCCGCCCGTCTCGGCCCACGTGCGCGGCCACTGCTCCGGCCCCTGTTCGGAGCAGGCCGCCGCACGCATCGCCTCCCATGGGCGGGTGCGGACGTCCGCGAGGACGCTCCCGCCCGCCGGCCCTTCACCGAGGTCGGCGCGGGCCTGCTCGACCAGCTCGTCCAACCCCGCCGCCTTCAGCGCGTCGCCGTGCCCCGCCAGGACGGCCGCCGCGACGGCGCCGCGCGCGGGGGAGGGGACCCACACGTACCGTTCAGGGGCGGGCAGGCCCGCGGAGGCGTAGGCGGAGGCGACCCCCGCCTCGGCCTGGGCGCGGTCGGCGGGGCCGGTGCCGAACGCCGCCGCCTGCCAGTCGCCGACCACGAAATGGGTCTCGCGCAAGGTTCCGGTGACCATCCCGCCCCCTCAGTCCGCCACGACGCGCACGGCGCCGGGCACGTACTCGCGCTGGCGGACCACCCGGTACCACCCCTTGGGCAGCGTGATCGCCGCGTGCTCCTCATGCACCAGCCGCCCGCCGGACGGCAGGTGCAGATGGTCCGGGGCGAGCGGGTCGGGGGTGCGCAGCAGCGAGCCCGGCGCGGTCAGCGCGTGCGCGTGCCCGGTGGCCTCTCCGAGGGCCAGCACCATGCGTCCCCGGCCGTCGCGCGGAGCGGACGGCAGGTCGCGCACGGACCGCGGGACCGCCTCCTCGGACACGGGCAGGATCAGGATGTCTCCCTGTCGGTACATGCCGCGAACGTAACGTCCGCCACCGACAGAACGAGGGCTCAGAAACCGCGCGTACGGCGGGCCGCGGGACGGGCCCACCGTCCGGACGCGCCGAGGCCGACGCGCTGGAACGCGCGGACCAGCTCACCACCGAGGTTCACGCCGGCGCCCAAGGCCAGCGCCACGGACACGGCCCCGATGAGGCTCAGCACACCCGTGTTCGGGGAGCCCGTGTTGAGTTCCACCATGCTGCGGTACAGCGCGGTCCCGGGCAGCAGAGGGCCGATGGCCGGGACCACGTAGGGCATGACGGGTTGCTGGTTTCTTCGCGCCAGCCAGTTCGCCGCGACACCGACGACCGTCGCCGCCACCGCCGCCGCCAGCACCGGGGGGACGTTCCACCCGCGCGACAGGACGTACAGCACCCAGATGAGCGCACCGCCCAAGGCCGCCGCCAGCAGGACCTGCTTGGGCGCGGCAAGGGAGATCGCGAACGTCACGGAGATCGCCGCCGCCGCGATCACCGCGACCGGCCGCAACTCCGCCGCCGGCGTGGGCAGATGCTTGACGTCGATGGGGACGTTCAAATTGACCGCGAGGTAGACCACCGCGCCGAGCCCGGCGACGATCGCGGCGATCATGAAGAAGACCTCCAGGACCCGCGCCCCGGCGCTCACCAGGTCGCCGGTGATGCCGTCCTGAATGCTCGCGACCAGGGGGCGTCCCGGCAGCAGCGCCAGGATCGCGCCCGTGACGATGGTGGAGGCGTCCTTCGGATTGCCCAGGGCCACCACGATGACCGCGGCTCCCGCTCCTATCGCGGCGGCGACCGTCAGCTGGAAGAACTCCGCGATGCCGCGCCGCGCCAGCGCCGCGGCGGTGCGGTCGCCGAGCACCGTCGCGATGAACGCGGTCGTCGCGACGAGCGGCCCACCGCCGGACAGCACACTGCCCGACGCGGCGATGAGGCCCAGCGACACGACCATCAGCCACGCCGGATAGGGCGCGCGCCCGCTCTTGATCCCCGCGAGGCGCTTGTGCGCGTCGTCCAGTTCCAACATGCCGATGGAGGCGTCCTGGACGAGATCATGCAGCGCCGTAAGGCGCCAGTAGGCCGGGGTACGGCGCCGGATGGCCCGCGTCCCCGTCATCGGCGGCGCACCCTTGCCCGGGTGGGCCGACACCAGAAGGCTCGTCAGCGTGACCTGGACCTCGCACCGGGGAAGCTCATAGGCCACGGCCAGGCTGAGCATCGCCTCGTTGACGCGCTCGGTGGTCTCGCCGCTCGCCAGCAGCAGTTCACCGACGCGCAGGACGAGATCGACCGCACGCGGGTCGACGACCTCACCGGGCTCTTCCTCTGGCGGTTCCGGGGGATGCCCGTCCATCAGGACCTGCCAGGTCCGCCGCAATCGTTCGGCAGCGCGCATTGCCCCCGCTGTGTTCCTTCCCCGCCGTCACCTGATCTTGACCAGCAGGCTACCCACGCACTCGCGGCCGCAACGCCCCGGCTCCCACCCGCCTTTTCCACAGAACGCGTTTTTGGTGCGGTGTCTTCCGCGGCGCTGGTACCAAGGACACATGAGCACTTCAGACGGGCTCCGGGACGATGCCGAGCGCTGCCTGCGCGCCCTCGCCGGCGACCACGCGCGGCTCCGCGACGACCAGTGGACGGCGATCAGCGCGCTCGTCGTCGACCGGCGCCGCGCCCTGGTCGTGCAGCGCACCGGGTGGGGCAAGTCGGCGGTGTACTTCGTGGCGACCCGGCTGCTCCGCGAGCGCGGCGCCGGCCCCACCGTGATCGTCTCGCCGCTGCTGGCGCTGATGCGCAACCAGATCGAGGCCGCCGACCGGGCCGGCATCCACGCCCGCACGATCAACTCGTCCAACACCGGCGACTGGGAGCAGATCTTCGCCGAGGTCGAGGCGGGCGCGGTCGACGTGCTGCTCGTCAGCCCCGAACGGCTCAACAACCCCGACTTCCGCGATCTCGTCCTGCCGAAGCTCGCCGCCGGGGCCGGGCTGGTCGTGGTCGACGAGGCGCACTGCATCTCCGACTGGGGCCACGACTTCCGCCCCGACTACCGGCGGCTGCGCACCCTGCTCGCCGAGCTCCCGCCCGGCATCCCCGTCCTCGCCACCACCGCGACCGCCAACGCCCGCGTCACCCAGGACGTCGCCGAGCAGCTCGCCGGCGACGACGCCCTCGTCCTGCGCGGCCCGCTGGAACGCGAGTCGCTGCACCTCGCCGTCGCCGCGCTCCCCACCGCCGAGCAGCGCATCGCCTGGCTCGGCGAGCACCTCGCCGACCTGCCCGGCTCCGGCATCATCTACACGCTCACCGTCGCCGCCGCCCACGAGATCACCGGCTACCTCCGCGACCGGGGCCACGAGGTCGCCGCCTACTCCGGCCAGACCGAGCAGGCCGAACGCCTCCAGGCCGAGCAGGACCTCCAGGACAACAAGCTCAAGGCCCTCGTCGCGACCAGCGCCCTCGGCATGGGCTTCGACAAGCCCGACCTCGGCTTCATCGTCCACATGGGCGCGCCGCAGTCCCCGGTGGCGTACTACCAGCAGATCGGCCGCGCGGGCCGCGGCGTCGACCGCGCCGAGGTCATCCTCCTCCCCGGCCGGGAGGACCGCGACATCTGGGCCTACTTCGCCAGCCTGGCGTTCCCTCCGGAGCAGACGGTCCGCACCACCCTGGAGGTCCTCGACTCGGCCGACCGCCCGCTCTCCACCGGCGCCCTCGAACCGATGGTCGACCTCACCCGGGCCCGCCTGGAGATGATGCTCAAGGTCCTCGACGTGGACGGCGCGGCCCGCCGCGTCAAGGGCGGCTGGACGTCCACCGGCCGCCCCTGGACCTACGACCGCGAACGCTACGAGCGCGTCACCGCCGAGCGCCGCCGCGAGCAGCAGGCGATGCTCGACTACATCTCCACCACGGGCTGCCGCGAGGAGTACCTCCGCCGCCAGCTCGACGACCCGGCCGCCGCCCCCTGCGGCCGCTGCGACAACTGCACCGGCCGCCACTGGCCCACCGACGTCGCCCAGGAGAGCGCGACCCGCGCCCGCGACCGCCTGCACCGCCCCGGCGTCGACATCGCCCCCCGCCGCATGTGGCCCACCGGCCTCAAGGACGACCTCGGCGTGTCCGGCCGCATCAACTCAAGTACGCCAAGGCCCGAGCACGAGCTGGGCCTGATCGACGCCCGGTTCCGGCCCGGCGGCCCCGCGGCGGCCGGGCCCGGAGGGGCGATCATGTACTGGCACGTGGACGACCTGGAGGCCGCCGTGGAGCGGCTGCTGGCGAT
>NZ_VCKZ01000181.1 GCF_005889745.1 Actinomadura geliboluensis | reverse complement strand
CCCTTGGACGGGTGTGGACGGGCGGGCGGGTTCGGCGCTGGTCAGGGGACCCGTGGGGACGTCCGTGGACGGTGCTGATCTTGCTTGTAAACAGAAGGTTAGGGGTTCAAGTCCCCTCGCCGGCTCGCAACTCAAAGCCCCCTTGCGATCATCACAAGGGGGCTTTTGCCAGCGGTCTTGCTGACAGCAGGGTCTACGCGGCACCGCCGATCCGGGCGGCGGAGATCGTGGGCGCTTCGGCGAGTTGCTCGTTGACGGCGTGCGCGTAGACGCGCAGCGTGATGGCCGGGTCCGCGTGCCCGTGCTGTGCAGCTACGACGTGTGCGGGGACGCCCGGAAGTTGAAGGGGCGTCGCGGGCGTGGTGGCCAATGGCAGGCCCGACCGGGGGCACGAAGGCTCATTCGGTCCACTCACCTGAGGTCGTCCATCGCTGGACGCGCCCCACGTAACGAAGAGCGCGCCTGAGGGCGGGTACACCGATCACCACGGCCAACGCCCCGAACGCGAGCATGTACGGTGCCCGATCCTGTCCAGCGCGTCTTTCCCTCACGAGATCGCTGTAGTTGCGGGGACCGTGACCGGTGAAGCACGTGTAAGGGCCGTCCGGGTTCATCACCTCGCCGCCGCACTTGATCGGCCGGTCGGCCACATAAAGGTCGTGAGCTCCGATGAACACCATCGTCGCCCCGCACCCGATCAGCAGAAAGAAGAACGCGGACAGCAGCAATGCCGCAATCGCCCGCGGGCGACCTCCAGGAGGTGCAGGCGGACGAGGCATGATCACGCTCCCTGGCTACCAAGGTCGATCATCGGGATGCTACTCGGCAGTGATCAGCGCTGCCGGGGTCTCGCGACCCCGGTCCAGGGAGTCGGTGAGCGCTCCCGCGCGGACCTGTCCCTCGCACTGTCTCGTCCTACGGTCGGTCACGACCCCGGCCCGGGACGGGCGAGGGTTGATGGTCGCAACGGTTGAGTGCGGCGTCGGCGCGTTCGGCGGGTGGGTTTCCGACGACTGCAGGACCGCATCGCGTCCCCTCTGGCGTACACGGCAGCCTGACGGAGTTGTATCCGGAGACTGCTCCGGTTAACCTGCCTAAGCGGAAATTTTTCCTGTTAGCGCCTTGGAGGATGGGATGGCTACTGCTCTGGAGGGCCGGACGGCCCTGGTCACGGGTGGCGGACGCGGTATCGGAGCCGCGATCGCGCTGCGTCTCGCGCGGGACGGCGCGGACGTCGCGGTGACCTATGTGCGAGCTGCGGAGCGGGCCGCGGACGTGGTCCGCGGGATCCAGGCGGCGGGCCGGCGCGGCCTGGCGATCGCGGCGGACGCGGCCGACCCCGCCGCGGCGGCGGGCGCCGTGGATCGGGCCGCAGCCGAGTTCGGACACCTCGACATCCTGGTCAACAACGCCGGGATCGCGCCGTTCGGGCCCGTCGAGGACGTCTCGGCCGAGGAACTGAACCAGACGATCGACCTTCACGTCCGGGCCGCGTTCGTGACGGCGCAGGCGGCGGTCCGCCATCTCGGCCCGGGCGGACGGATCATCAACATCGGCAGCAGCATGGCCGAACGCGTCCCCTACCCGGGGTGGACGCTGTACGCGATGACCAAGTCCGCGCTCACCGGCCTCACCCGGGGCCTCGCACGCGACCTCGGACCGCGCGGGATCACCGCGAACGTGGTCCAGCCCGGCTCGACCGACACCGAGATGAACCCGGCCGACTCCCCGGACGCCGAGTTCGAGCGCGGCTTCACGGCACTCGGCCGGTACGGACGCGCCGAGGAGGTCGCCGCGATGGTCGCGCACCTGGCCGGCCCGGGCGGCGACTACGTGACCGGCGCGTCGATCGCCGTGGACGGGGGGTACGCGGCCTGATGGCATGGGTGCTGCTGCTGGTCGCCTCGCTCATGGAATTGGCGTGGGCGACGGCGCTGAAGTCGTCCGACGGCCTGACCAGGCTTGGACCGACCGTGATCGGGCTGGCGGTGGCGGTGCTCAGCGTTGTGGTGCTGTCGCTCTCGCTGCGGACGCTGCCGGTCGGCACCGCGTACGCGGTGTTCGTCGGGCTGGGCGCGGTTGGCGTCGCGGTGGCGGGGATGATCGCGTTCGGCGAGAGCACGTCGCCGGCCCGGCTGCTGTTCCTCGCGTTGATCGTGGTCGGCGTGATCGGCCTGCAACTCGCCGAGGGCTCCTAACCCCGAGAGCACAGACGATGGGCCGGGCGGCATGGTGCGGCGGGTCGGTCGGGATGAATCCAGCTGGCGGACGAGGGCATTGAGGACGAGTCCACCGTTCCCGACATCCATCTCGTGAAAGGGCGCCGGGCCGCCGCCGAGTTCCTCAGAGCGCTGAGGGCGCGCCCGACCGCCTGCGAAGACCCATGGTGACGAGCCCCGCCATGTAGGCATCGCGTGGACGAGGCCAAGCCCGCCCGGCGGGCCGTCTGCAGCAGCACAGCATGGAAGTACAGCGACAGAGGCTTGCAGCTGCTTGCATCGGCGACGACGCGCACGGAGCTGCCTGGGGTGCGAGTGACCATCTTGGGTTCAAGTCCCCGCGCCGGCTTCCACGTCAGAGGCCCCTCGCGATCACTGTGAGGGGCCTTTGCTGTCGGCAATTTCTACGCCGCAGCGTCGCCCCTCCGATGGTCAAGGTGATCGCGGGTCTGCGTGACCCAGCCGCATTGCCATCGTGTGTGCGGGGACGTCCGCTGGTAAGAGGGTCGCGGCTGCGGCTCATTGGGGGGCATGGTGAGCCTCTTACGTCGCTGGTGTGGAGTTGGGCAGCCGGTGGAAGGGATTGGCCAGGGACGCCGGACGCGGGGCTTGTGGGTGTTGGTGCGCTGCATCATGCCCTCCGTCTTGTCGGCGGAGGCGTTCAGTTCGGACTCGTCCACCAGGGTGGTTATCGGCTGGCCCGGCTCGTACAGCGCCGGGGGTGGCGGTGGGCCGTGAGCCGTTGTCCATGGCGCGGCCCTTACTTCGCGGTGGATTGGTCGAGCCAGTCGCGGTAGGTGATGGTGCCTAGGTGCGCGCCTCCCCCGGTACCAGTGAGCGCCCGTTCAGGACACGATCGCTACCGCGACGTGGCAGCCCACGCCCCCGCTGCCGTCTCCGCCTCCGGCAGGTTGCCAGTTGAGGTGCGGGCACGGCCTCGTGGCGGCCGCGCTCACCGAGGTTCTTCACCAGCTCGTCCCGATGAGCCCCATACCGCCGATGACCACGATTTTCATCGTCGGCCCCTCCGTTTTCGGGAGCGCTTTTCCGCGCACCGGGCCGCCTGCTAAGACAAGGCGTCCCCCTCATTTGTGACAGCCATGGCGACATCAGCGGCTATAACTTGTCCTTGGGTGGTTTGGCCTGCGGGGATGCGATGTCGCCGGCAATCCAGAGCGCCTGAGTCCTCCGTTGCTCGGCCCCGCTTCGGCCTGGCTTCGAACTGCGTAGGGAGAACGGCATGCGGACGGGACCCGAGTCGATGTCGGCGTTGTTGGACAGGGAGGCGGAGCGCGCGGCGCTCGACGACCTGCTGGAGGGTCTGCGGTCGGGGCGCGGTTCGGCGCTGGTGGTGCGGGGCGAGACGGGGGTCGGTAAGACGGCGCTGCTGGAGTACGCGGTGGACGCGGCCGCGGACATGCGCGTCCTCCGGGCGGCGGGCGTGGAAACGGAGATGGAGCTGACCTACGCCGGCCTCCATCTGCTGTGCGTGCCCCTGCTGGACCGCCTTGGAACGCTCCCGGACCCCCAGCGTGACGCGCTGAGCGTCGCGTTCGGGCTGCAGGAGGGTGCCCCGCCGGCGCGGTTCCTGGTCGGCCTGGGAGTGTTGACGCTGCTGGCGGAGGCTGCGGAGGAGCGGCCGCTGCTGTGCGTGATCGACGACGTCCAGTGGCTGGATCGGGCGTCGGCCCAGGCGCTGGTGTTCGCGGCGCGGCGGTTGCTGGCCGAGCCGGTGGGGCTGCTCTTCGCCGCGCGTGAGCCGGGCGAGGACTTCCGTGGCGTCGAAGACCTGGAGGTGCGGGGCCTACCGGATCAGCATGCCCGGACGCTGCTGCGGTCGGTGGTCCGGTTCCGGCTCGACGAGCCGGTTCAGAACCGGATACTGGCCGAGACGAACGGCAATCCGCTGGCGCTGCTGGAGCTGCCGCGGGGGCTGGATCCGGCGCGGCTGGACGCCGGGCTCGGGCCGGCTGGGTCGCAGGCGTTGCCCACGCGGATCGAGCTGGACTTCCGCCGCCGGCTGGAGGCGTTGCCGGCCGAGACGTGGTCCTTGCTGCTCGTCGCGGCGGTGGAGGCGGCCGGCGATCCGGTGCTGATCTGGCGGGCGGCCGAGCGGCTCGGGATCCCGGCTTCGGCGGCGGAGGCCGCGAAGGCCGACGGGCTGTTGCAGACCGGCATGCTGATGCGGTTCCGGCATCCGCTGGTGCGGTCGGCGGTCTACTCGGCGGCGTCGCTGCCGGAGCGGCGGGCGGCGCACCGGGCGATGGCCGAGGTGATCGACCGCGACCGTGATCCGGACCGGCTGGTGTGGCATCTCGCGGCGGCGGCGTCCGGCCCCGACGAGGAGGTGGCCGCGGAGCTGGAGCGTGCGGCGGACCGGGCGCAGGCCCGTGGCGCGGTGGCCGCGGCGGCGGCGTTCCTGCGGCGCGCGGTCGAGTTGACGGAGAAGCCCGTCCAGCGGTCCGAGCGCGTCCTGCGGGCGGCGCAGGGAAGTTTCCACGCGGGTGCGCTGGGCGCCGCGGCGGAGTTGCTCGCCAGGGCGCGGGTGGAGCCGCTCGATGAGCTTCAGCAGGCCCGCGCCTCGCTGCTGCGCGGACGCCTCGCGTTCGCCTCCGGCCAGGGCTGCGACGCCCCCGCCCTGTTGCTGAAGGCGGCCAAGCAGCTTGAGGCACTGGACGTCGCGCTCGCGCGCCAGACCTACCTCGACGCGTGGCTCGCCGCCCTCTACGCCGGACGGTCCGCGGGCGCCGACGATCTGCACGAGGTGTCCCGGGCCGCGCGGTCCGCCCCGTCGCCCGCGGGCGAGCCCCACCCGCGGGACCTGCTCCTGGACGGGATGTCCCTCCTCATCACCGAGGGGCGCGCCAAGGCGGCACCCGCGCTGAGGCGGGCGGTGCGGGTCGTCGCCGAAGACGACATCCCGCTGGCGGACCGCCTCCAGTGCGGCCGCGTGGCGCTGCCCGCCGCGGCACTGGTGTGGGACGAGGAGCACTTCCGCGCGATTCTCGCCCGCGATGTCCAGATCTGCCGAGAGACGGGCATGCTCACCCAGCTGGCGCTCTTCATGGCTCCGATGGCCGTGATGGCGATCTGGCGCGGCGATCTCGCGGCGGCCGTCTCGCTGGCCGCGGAGGAGAAGGAGCTCGCGGCGTTGACCGGCGCCGGCCTCGGCCGCCTCGCGGCCTTGATCCTCGCCGGATTCCGGGGGGACGAGACCGAGGACGCCCCGTTGATCGAGACCGCGGCCGCCGCCGCTCGCGCCGCGGGCCAGGAGCTCGGAGTGCAGCTGTCGCAGTGGGTGTCCGCCGTCCTCCTCAACGGGCTCGGCCGCCACGACGAAGCGCTGGTGCAAGCGCAGAGGGCCGCCGAAACGGCGCCTGAGCTGTACTTTTCCATGTGGGCCCTGCCCGAGCTGATCGAGGCGGCCGACAGGAGCGGGCAGACCCAGGTGGCCACGGACGCCCTCGGCCGGCTCAACGAGGCGACCGGCATCGCCCAGACCGACTGGGCGCAAGGGATCTACGCACGGTCCGAGGCGCTGCTCAGCGAGGGTGAGGCCGCCGAGCGCCGCTACCGCGAGGCGATCGACCGGCTCGACCGCATCGGCTTCCGGTCCGAACTGGCCCGCGCCCACCTGCTGTACGGCGAGTGGCTCCGCCGCGAGGGACGGCGCAACGACGCGCGCAGGCAACTGCACGAGGCGCACGACATGTTCACCGACATCGGCATGCGGGCGTTCGCCGCCCGCGCCGGCCGCGAGTTGCAGGCCGCCGGAGCGACCGTGCGCAAGCGCAACGCCGGCACCCACGGCGGACTCACACCGCAGGAGGCGCAGATCGCCCGGCTGGCCCGCGAGGGCCAGTCCAATCCCGAGATCGCCGCCCAGCTGTTCATCAGCCCCCGGACGGTGGAGTACCACCTGAGAAAGGTTTTCGCCAAGCTCAACATGAGCTCGCGCAAGCAACTCGACAGCGTCCCGCTCAGCCGCCTCGACGCGAACTAGTCGCCCGGCGAGATTTCTCAGCGATCCGTCGAATTGGGGGCGCTGCCACTTGTGGTCGGGGCCGTCCGAGACCATTTGCTCACGGGTGCGGCAAGGGCGGGCTCAGTACGCTTGGGTTATGCGGATTGTGGCGGTTGCCGATACGCACACCTTTCATCGCGAGCTCACCGTTCCCGACGGCGACGTCTTCGTGCATGCGGGTGACCTGTGCCGACGCGGCAAGGATCTTCGGGAACTCGAGGACGCCGCTGACTGGATGCACGGCCTTCCACATCGAACGAAGGTGGTCGTCGCCGGCAACCACGACTGGATGTTCCTGGACGCGCCCGCACGTGCCCGCGCCGTCCTGGCCGATCGCGGCATCCGCTACCTGGAGGACGACGGGACGGAGATCGACGGCGTCACGTTCTGGGGAAGCCCGTGGCAGCCGGAGTTCAACGAGTGGGCGTTCAATCTGCCCCGAGGACGTCCCCTGGCGGAGAAATGGGCCTTGATTCCGGACGGCGTCGACGTGCTCATCACGCACGGGCCTCCGCTGGGAATCGGCGACGCGAACGCCTACCCCGGACGGCACGGTTGCGCGGATCTGCTGGCCCGGGTGCGGCAGGTGCGTCCCAAACTTCACCTGTTCGGTCACATCCACCAGGACGGGGGCCTCTGGCGCCACGCGGAGACGACATTCGCCAACGTCACCACATGGGAGTGCGAGCGCGGCCCGACCGTCGTCCGGTTGGAGACCTCGGGTGCCGTGGGCGAGGTCGTGCCGCCGGCGCGAAGCTCGGGCTGAGATCGGTGCGCCCGCTGCGGGGGGCTGATGTCAGACGGCTACTTCGGAGAAGCGAATGACGACTTTCTCCTTGCCGATCGATTCGATGGTGATGTTCAGGTTGGCCTCCTGGGCCTCGCGGTCGTTCAGCGAGACGGTGATCCCGGTGGCGGCGACGTTGAGGGTGACCCGGGCGGGTTCGGTGTTCAGGAGTTCGACGTCGCGGCCCAGGACGGAGGCGGTGGAGGGGCCTTCGCGGTCGAAGGTCACCGTGCAGGGGCTCTTGGCGCGGCCCATGGTGGTCCGCGCGCACTCGACCTTGGCGTTCTCGGTGTCGGCGCCGCAGGCGGCCACCGGGCCGACGGTCAGGAGGGCCAGCGCTAAAGCGGTCAGCGGCTTCTGCCGGTAAACGATCACTCGCCGAACTCTAGCGGCGGCGTGCGGAGGATTTTCTCGCGTCGGGTGTCGATTTCGGGGGGTGGCGTTCGTGTAGGGGGTGAGAGCGTCCGGAGGTGCTCGCGGGCCGTCGACGGGAACGACGGGGTCACCGGGGTAGGGGACGCGATGAGGAGGAAGCATGAAGCTCTACGCGCTGAACATGATCCAGCCGGTGGGCGATCCGCCGCCGCCGGAGGTGCTGGACAAGATCATGGCGGACATCGCGGAGATCCGGCGGGATCTGGAGCTGGAGGAGTCGTGGGTGTTCGGACGGGGCTTCCACGGTCCCGAGGCGAGCACCATGGTGCGGCCGCGCGGGGACGACTGCGTCGCGACGGACGGGCCCTGGACGGAGGGCAAGGAGCACATCGGCGGCATCACGATCATCCAGGTGGAGGATCTGGACGCGGCGCTGCGGGTGGCGGCCAGGTTCGTCAAGGTGACGGGGCTGCCGATGGAGGTGCGGCCGTTCCAGGGCGAGGTGTGATCGACCGGGTCTTCCGGGAGGAGCACGGCCGGGCGGTGGCCGTCCTGGTCCGGGTCTTCGGCGATGTCGACGTCGCCGAGGACGCGGTGCAGGACGCGTTCGCGGAGGCGGTCCGGAGGTGGCCGGCGGACGGGACGCCGCCGAGCCCGGCCGGGTGGATCATCACGACGGCGCGGAACAAGGCCATCGACCGGCTGCGCCGGGAGGCGCTGCGGGCCGGCAAGCAGGCGGAGGCGATGACGGTGCGGGAGCCGGTCGAGGTGGGCGCCGTGCCGGACGACCGGCTCCGGCTGATCTTCACGTGCTGCCATCCGGCGCTCGGGCAGGAGGCGCGGGTGGCGCTGACGCTGCGGCTGCTCGGGGGCCTGACGACGGCGGAGATCGCGCGGGCCTTCCTGGTGCCGGAGAAGACGATGGCGCAGCGGCTGGTCAGGGCGAAGGCGAAGATACGCGATGCCCGGATCCCCTATCGGGTGCCGGAGGAGCGGGAGTTGCCCGAGCGGCTGTCCGGTGTGCTGGCCGTCATCTATCTCGTGTTCCACCAGGGCTATGGCGGCCGGGAGGAGTTGGGCGCCGAGGCGATCCGGCTGGGGCGGGTGCTCCGGGAGTTGATGCCGGACGAGCCCGAGGTGCTGGGTCTGCTGGCGTTGATGCTGCTCGTCGAGTCGCGGAAGGCCGCCCGGGTGCGGGGCGGTGAACTCGTCCTGCTGGACGACCAGGACCGCCGGTTGTGGGATCGCGGGCTCGTCGAGGAGGGGCAGGCGCTCGTCCGGCGGTGCCTGGAGATCGACCGGCCGGGGCCGTACCAGATCCAGGCGGCCATCAACGCGGTCCACAGTGACGCGGCGGCCGGGGGCACGCGGTGGGTGCAGATCCTGCGGTTGTACGACCAGTTGATGGCCGTGGCGCCGACCCCTGTGGCGGCGTTGAACCGGGCCGTGGCGGTGGCCGAGGTCGAGGGTCCGGAGGCCGGTTTGGCGCTGGTGGACGGGCTCGACCTCGACCGGTACTACCTGTTCCACGCCGTCCGCGCCGATCTGCTGCGGCGGCTCGGGCGGGACGCGGAGGCCGCGGCGGCGTACGACGCGGCCATCGAGCGGGCGGAGAATCCGGTGGAGATCGCGTTCCTGCAGAAGCGGCGCTGAGGTCAGGCTCGTCCCGCCGGCTGCGGGACGGGCGGAGCCGCGTCGGCTGGGGACGGGTCCGCGGCGGGCGGTGCGGGCCTCCGGCTGAGGGACTGGCCGGCGATCAGCGCGCCGAGCGCGATGGTGAACCCGACGACCTGCCAGAACGTGAGCGTCTGGCCGAGGATCAGCAGGCCCGCGAGGGTCGCGACCATCGGGTTGGTCAGGCCGAGCAGGGACACCGAGGTCGGGGGCAGCCGGTCGATGCCGCGGAACCAGAGCGCGTACGCGATCGCGGTGCCGACGATGCCGAGGTAGGCGAAGCCCAGCACGTTCTCGCCGGTGACGGACGCGGGGACGCCTTCGGTGAGCAGCGTGAGCGGCAGCAGGGCCAGGCCGCCGACCGTGAGCTGCCAGCCCGTCATGACCAGCGGTGATTCGGGGCGTCCCCACTTCTTGGCGAGGACGATCGCGACGGCCATCAGGGACGTCGCGGTGAGCATGGCGGCGATGCCGAGCGGGTCGAGGCGGGCGTCGGCGGTCAGCGTCAGCAGCGCGACGCCGCCGGTGCCGGCGAGCGCCGAGTACAGCACGGCGCGGGCCGGGGCGACGCGCAGGATGCCGAGCGACAGCAGCGCCACGACCAGCGGCTGGACGGATCCGATGGTCGCGGCGACCCCGCCGGGCAGCCGGTAGGCGGCGAAGAAGATCAGCGGGAAGAAGGCGCCGAAGTTCAGCATGCCGAGGATGATCGACTTCCACCACCAGTCGCCGCGCGGGAGGCGGCGGCCGGCGGCGAGCAGGACCAGCCCGGCGGGGAGGGCGCGCAGGGTCGCGGCGAGCAGCGGGCGGTCGGCGGGCAGCAGGGTGGTGGTGACGACGTAGGTGGTGCCCCAGCTCGCCGGCGCGAAGGCGGCCAGGGCCAGGTCGGACGCGTAGCGGCTGCGCCGCGTCGCGGATGCCGCGGTGGCGGTCACGGACGATCACCTCGAACCGGACGATCCCAACAGGTACGCGAACGTCAATTATCTGAACGTTGAGATTATTCCCGTTGAGAAAAGTCGGCTCGGGGCGCGGCGGAGATCAGGCGCGCAGGCGGCTGACCTCGTAGAGGGCGATGCCGGCCGCGACGCCCGCGTTCAGCGACTCGGCCCTGCCCGGCATCGGGATCGTCACCAGCATGTCGCACGTCTCGGCGACCAGGCGGCTGAGCCCCTTGCCCTCCGAGCCCACGACCAGGACGAACGGCCCGGACGCGACCTCCAGGTCGCCGACGGTCACGCCGCCGGCGGCGTCCAGCCCGGCGACGAAGCAGCCCGCCTTCTGGTACGCCTTGAGCTGCCGGGTCAGGTTGGTGGCCTGCGCGACCGGGCAGGTCGCGAGCGTGCCGGCGGACGACTTCCACGCCCCGGCGGTGACCCCGGCCGCGCGCCGCTCCGGCACCACGACGCCGTTCGCGCCGAACGCCGCGGCGGACCGGACGATCGCGCCGAGGTTGCGCGGGTCGGTGATCCCGTCAACGGCGACGACCAGCGGGGACGACCCGGTGAGCAGGTCGTCGGGGTGCGCGTACCGGTACGGCTTGACCTGCAGCGCGATGCCCTGGTGGACGGCGCCGTCGGTCAGCCGGTCGAGCTCGTTCTTGCCGGTCTCCAGCAGCGGGACGCGCCGGTCGGCGGCCAGCTGGATCGACTCGCGGACCCGCTCGTCGGTGCTGGACATCACGTACAGCGCCGTGCCGGGGACGCCCGCGCGCAGCGCCTCGACCACCGGGTTGCGCCCGGTGACCAGCTCGGGGACCTCGCCGTTGGCGCGGCGCGCACCGGCGGGGCGGCCCCCGGCGGACGGCGCGGCGGCGCCCTTCGCGCGGGCGCCCGGGCCCAGCGTCGGCGTGCCGGTGCGCTTGGAGCTCTTCACGGCGCGGGCCTTCTGGCGCTTGGCGTGCCAGTGCCGGTCCTCGGCCTTGGGGGTGGGTCCCTTGCCCTTGCGCTTGGCCATTGTCGGTTACGCCCCTCGCGACGGTTGCGTGCTCGCCCTCGCGGCTGCCGGGCGGCTCAAGATCTCAGCGGGACGGCGCCTGCGGCGCACTGGCGAACCCCCCGCGAACCTCCGATTTTATCCGGTGCGCGGCGCCCCTCAGTCCCGTCGATCGCCCGGCTCAGTCCCGTTTCAGTTCCCAGCGCGGGCCCTGCGGGGTGTCCTCGACGAGGATCCCGGCCTCCGCCAGGCCGTCGCGGATGGCGTCGGCGGACGCGTAGTCCTTGCGCTTGCGCGCCGCCTGCCGCTGCTCCAGCGCGACGGCGACGAGCGCGTCCACGACGGGACGCAGGTCAGCCTCGCCGGCGCGGTTCCACTGCGGCGACAGCGGGTCGATGCCGAGGACGTCCGCCATCGCCCGCACGGAGGCGAGGGCCTCGCGCGCCGCGTCCCGGTCGCCGGACGCCAGGGCGCTGTTGCCGTCCCGGACGGTCTCGTGCAGCACGGCCAGCGCCTGCGGGACGCCCAGATCGTCGTCCAGCGCCTCCTTGAACGCGGACGGCACAGAGGACACCGGTACGTCGCCCAACACCTCGCCGGCGCGCGTCACGAAGCCCTCTATCCGCTGGTAGGCGGAGACGGCCTCGGCCAGGGCGGCGTCCGTGTAGTCCATCAGGGAGCGGTAATGCGCCGAGAGCAGGTAGTAGCGCACCTCCACCGGACGGGCCTTGCCCAGCAGGTCGGGCAGCAGGACCACGTTGCCCACCGACTTGCTCATCTTCTCGCCGTCCACGGTGAGGAGCCCGTTGTGCAGCCAGTAGCGGGCGAAGCCGTCACCGGCCGCGCGCGACTGCGCAATCTCGTTCTCGTGGTGCGGGAAGATCAGGTCGACGCCGCCGCCGTGGATGTCGAACGCCGGGCCGAGGTACTTCGTCGCCATGGCCGAGCATTCGAGGTGCCAGCCGGGGCGGCCGTCGCCCCAGGGCGTCTCCCAGGCCGGCTCGCCCGGCTTGGCGCCCTTCCACAGCGCGAAGTCGCGCGGGTCGCGCTTGGCGTCCTCGTTGGGGGTGTCGCCCGCCGACCGCATGTTGTCGAGCCGCTGGTTGGACAGCGCGCCGTACTCGTCCGCCCAGGACTTGACGTCGAAGTACACGTCGCCGCCCGCGGGGTACGCGTGCCCCTTCTCGATCAGCCGGCGGATCAGCACGATCATCTCCGGGACGTGCCCGGTGGCGCGCGGCTCGACCGTCGGCGGCAGGCAGCCGAGCAGGTCGTAGCCCTGGTTGAAGACGCGCTGGTTGCCCTCGGCGATCGCGAACCACGGCACGCCCTGCTCCGCCGCCACCGCGATGATCTTGTCGTCGACGTCGGTGACGTTGCGCGCGAACGTCACCTCGTAGCCGGACGCGCGCAGCCAGCGCAGCAGCACGTCGTAGATGACGCCCGAGCGGAGGTGGCCGATGTGGGGTGACGCCTGCGGGGTCGCACCGCACACGTACATCCCCACGCGGCCCTCTTCCAGGGGCTCGAACGTGCGGACGGTACGGGTGCCGGTGTCGTAGAAGCGCAGGCTCACAGGTTCAGGTTATTGGATCAGGCGTGCCGCGCGTCGTGCATCGCGCGACGCGCGGCACGCCATCGGCCTATGCGGTTCGCGTCATGCCGGTGCCGATCGCGTCATGCGACCGGGTCACGCCTTGGCGAACACGGCGTCCAGCCGGTCCGCGAACGCCTCCGCCTCGGCGCCGAAACCGCCGTGGTCGCCCGGGTAGACCTCGGCGGACGTGCCGAGACGGTCCGCCAGCGCGAGGGCGGCCCGGTGCGGCGGCTCGCCTGCGGACTGCTCCCCCGCCGCCACCACGATCCGGACGGACGACCAGCGCAGCGCCTCGACATCGGGCACCTGCCGCCCGAACCCCGGCACCTCGTAGCCGACGAAGAACCCGGTGTTCTTCTCGAAGCGCGCGAACATCTCCAGCATCTCGGGGTCCGGCTCGCCCTGCTGCTCCGCCTGCTGCTCCTCGCCGGAGCCGCCGTCCGAGCCGCCGTCCGAGCCGCCGTCCGAATCGTCGCTCATGCCCATCGCGGCGCCGAAGACCCCCATCGCCGGGCCGACGCCGCCGTCCCGGTAGGCGCGCTCCACGTCCGCGACGACCGTCTCCCAGCGCGCCGCGTCCGGCAGCAGGCCGAACAGCGGCGGCTCGTGGGCGACCAGCGCGCGCACCTGCTCGGGGTGCCGCGCCGCCAGCTCCAGCGCGATCTGCGCCCCCGAGCTGTTGCCGAACACGAACGCGGGCCCGTCCGCCACCTCGGCGAGCAGCCGGGACGCGTCGTCGGCGTGCACCGCGACGCTCTGCGGCTCCGGCGGGCCGGACAGCGGGCTGCGCGAGTTGCCGCGCCGGTCGTACGTCACGACCGTGTACCGGTCCGCGAGCAGCCCGGCGAGCCCGGCGTAGCCCGCCGCGTCGTAGATCCCGCCGCAGATCAGCAGCAGGACGGGCCCCGACCCGCGCACCTCGTAGTAGAGGGTCGCACCGGGAACGTCAAGCGTCGTCATCGTCTTCTCCATCGGATCCGTTGAGTAGTGAGGCGCGGGAGTCGAGGTAGCGGCGTTCGGGCAGGCTCGTCGTGCGCCGCGCCGCCTCCCGGTACGCCTCCCGCGCCGCGGCCGGGTCGCCGGCCATCTCCAGCAGGTGGGCCCGGACGGCGGCGAGCCGGTGGTGTCCGGCCATCCGGGCGTCGCCGTCCAGGGTGCGCAGCAGCTCCAGCCCGGCGGACGGGCCGTCCACCATGGCGAGCGCCACTGCCTCGTTCAAGGTGACCATAGGGTTCGGGGACAAATGCGACAGCAGCCGGTACAGCCCGAGGATCTGCCGCCAGTCGGTGTCCTCGGCGCGCGGCGCCTCCGCGTGGACGGCGGCGATCGCGGCCTGCAGCTGGTACGGGCCGGGCGGCGACCAGGTGAGGGCCTCGGTGATCAGCGCCGTGCCCTCCTCGATCGCGTCCCGCCGCCACAGCGTCCTGTCCTGCTCGGTGAGCGGGATCAGCAGGCCGCCGCGCCCCGTCCGGGCCGGGCGCCGGGCGTCGGTGAGCAGCATCAGCGCGAGCAGCCCCGCGACCTCCCCGTCCCCCGGCAGCAGCGCGCGCACCCCCCGCGCCAGCCGGATCGCCTCCGCCGTCAGGTCGGTGCGCTGCAGGTCCGGCCCGCTGGACGCCGTGTACCCCTCGTTGAACACGAGGTACAGCACGTGCAGGACGGCCCGCAGCCGCGCGTCGCGCTCCCCGGCCGGCGGCATCGCGAACCGCGCCCCCGCCGCCTTGATCTTCTGCTTGGCGCGGCTGACCCGCTGCGCCATCGTCGCCTCCGGGACGAGGAACGCGCGCGCGATCTGCGCCGTGGTCAGGCCGCCGACCGCGCGCAGCGTCAGCGCGACCTGTGAGGGCGGCGACAGCGCCGGGTGGCAGCACAGGAACAGCAGCGTCAGCGTGTCGTCCCGGTCGGCCGCCCGGTCCTCCCCCGGCCCCGGCGCGGCCGCCTCGCCCGCCAGTGCGGTCTCCTCCGCGAAGACGGCCGCCTCGCGGTCGCGCCGGGCCCGCTCGCTGCGCCACTGGTCGGTGAGCCGCCGCGTCGCCACGGTGAGCAGCCAGCCGCGCGGGTTCTCCGGGACGCCCTCCCCCGGCCACTGCACGGCGGCGGCGAGCAGCGCCTCCTGCACGGCGTCCTCGCAGGCGTCGAAGGCGCCGTGCCGCCGCACGAGCGTGCCGAGCACCTGCGGCGCGAGCGCGCGCAGCAGGTCCTCGACGGCCGGGGGCGTCCTCACATCTCCGTCCCGGCCTCGGTCATGACCGCCCGGACCTCCATGTACCCGCCGTACCGGACGTCCGGCCAGCGCGAGGCGATCTCCACGGCCCGTTCCTGCGACTCGCAGTCGACCATGATGTAGCCGGCGAAGTGCTCCTTGGCCTCCAGGAACGGCCCGTCGGTCACGGCCGGCTGCCCGTCCCTCGCCCGGACGGTCTTCGCCGTGGTCGCGTCGGCGAGGGCGTTGCCCTGCACCATCTCCCCCGACTCGGTGAGCTCCGCCATGATCGCGTCGACCTCGCCGAACAGCGCCTCGCGCTCGGCCTCCGTCAGCTCCTCCACGAAGCCGGGACGGTTGTAGATCAGCAGCATGTACTTCACGGGTGCTCCTCTTGTTCGCGGTTCCGGGCGGCCGCGGCGGCCGCTCGTCACAGAACGATCGGAGCCGCGGACACGTTCTCGACATCCCCCGCCGCGATCCGCGAAAAATTCTTCGGCGGGATCAGATCTCGTCGCCGAGCCGGTGGCACAGGGCCGCCAGCGCGGGCGCGTCCGGCACCTGGGAGGCGACCGCCATCAGGTCCGTCCGGCCGGAGTGCGACCGGACGGCCACCATCCCGTTCTCGATCACCACGTCGCGGACGTCCTTCCACGGCAGCCGCTCGCCGTCCTTCTCGACCCCGTCGAGGTCCACGGTGAACGGGCCCAGCCGCACCGGCTCCCGGGCCCGCACCGCCGCCAGGCGGCGCGGGACGAGCCGGGCCGTCACCTCCTCCGCGACGGCGACGCCGAGCGCCCGGACGTCCGGGATGTCGTCTTCGAGGCGCAGCACGCGGCCGTCCTCCGCCACGATCGTGAAGCGCCAGCGGGTCCGCGGCCCGCCGCTCCGGCCGGAGACCGTCACCGACGCCAGCTCGTCCCAGGCGTAGGCGGCCTCGCCGTCCGGCCCGGTGACCGAGAGGCCGCCCGAGTAGAGGCGCGCGACCCGGTGGCGGAGGCGCGGGCGGTCGCGGCCCGCGATCCAGCCGGCGGCGGCCGCGTAGCCCATCGCGAGCAGCAGCGCGGGGATCCCCACCCACCAGACGCGGTCGCGCAGGTAGGAGACGGCGCCGGGGATCAGCGCCAGCGACGCCAGGCTCAGCAGGCCCAGCCACAGCCACGTGCGGCGGCCCGCGGCCCTGCCGTCGAACGTCCGGATCGGCTCGCCCAGCCGATCATGAGGCGGCGCCACGCCGCGCTACCGGGCCTGCCCGGCCCGCGTTCCGTCCACGAAACGGCCGTACGGCATCGCAGCCTCCCCTCGGGGTGTCGTCGTCCATACCGTACGTCTCCCCACTTATGGTGCACAGCGACAAAGTGATCACCAAGAAGTTGCGGTTCGGCGCGGTCCGGGCTGGTTAATCTCGGCTCAGGACCTCAGGCGCCCTCTCCCCCGGAACGAGACTCGATGCCAACTGATCGGACCCGGCCCGCCTACAGCCGCGGGCAGCGGCGGCTGCTGACCGCCCTCGCCGGCCTCGTCGTCGCCGCGCTCGCGGCCGGCGCGTACGTTCTCACCTACGCCGTGCTCCGCGAACTCGCGCTCGCCGGCGGGGTGAGCCGGCGCTGGGCGCCGCTGTACCCGGTGATGGCCGACACGCTCGTCGCGATGACGATCCTGTCGCTGGTCGTCACCCGGGGCGCCCGCTGGTGGACGCGGCTGCTGCGCTGGGCGCTGCTGCTCGCCCTCGTCGCCGGGGGCGCCGCGCTGCACGTCCAGCACTCGGTGTGGGGCTACGCGTCCCTGCCGGACGACGCGGTGAAGGCCGGGATCGCCGTGGCGCCGCACGTCATGCTGGTGATCGCGCTCTGGCTGTGGCTGACGATGTTCAAACAGATCCGGGTGGCCCGGCCCGCCGCCGAGGACCCGGGCGCGCCCGCGGAGACGCAGCAGCGCGGCCACGTGAAGGTGCTGGAGCCGGCCGCGCCCCCGCTCGCCCTGGAGGCCCCCGCCGAGACCGCACCGGAGCCGCACGCCCCCTTCCCTGAGGAACAGGACGAGCTGATCCCGTTCCTCCCGGAGACCGCCGCCCCCGAGCCGGAGATCCACCAACCGGAGCACCACGAGCCGGAGCACCACGAGCCGGAGGCTCAGGAGCCGGAGCGCCCCGCGGCGGACGCGCACGAGCCCGCCGAGCAGCAGCCCGCCGACCCGGAGCCCGGCGGGTTCGAGGACGCCCCGTACGCCGGGAGCCTGT
>NZ_VCKZ01000180.1 GCF_005889745.1 Actinomadura geliboluensis | reverse complement strand
TCTCGGCCGTGTCGGGGTTGTCGGGGTCGAAGCCCTCGGTGCCCACGATCACGATCTGGCCGGGCTTGAGCTCGCTGTAGAGGATCTTCTCCGACAGCGTGTCCTCGATCTCCCGCTGGATCGTGCGGCGCAGCGGCCGCGCCCCCAGCACCGGGTCATAGCCGCGGAGGGCGAGCAGGTCCTTGGCCTCCTGCCGCAGCTCGATGCCCATGTCGCGGTCGCGGAGCCGCTCGTCGACCTTGGCGATCATCAGATCCACGATCTGGATGATCTCCTTCGGCGTGAGCTGGTGGAACACCACGGTGTCATCGACACGGTTGAGGAACTCGGGCCGGAAGTGCTGCTTGAGCTCCTCCGACACCTTGGCCTTCATCCGCTCGTACGAGCCCTGCTCGTCGTTCTGACGCGCGAACCCCATCGACACGCCCTTGGAGATGTCCTTGGACCCCAGGTTCGTGGTCATGATGATCACGGTGTTCTTGAAGTCCACCACACGCCCCTGCGCGTCGGTGAGACGACCGTCCTCCAGGATCTGCAGCAGGCTGTTGAAGATGTCCTGGTGCGCCTTCTCGATCTCATCGAACAGCACCACCGAGAACGGCTTGCGCCGGACCTTCTCGGTCAGCTGGCCGCCCTCCTCGTACCCGACGTAGCCGGGCGGGGACCCGAACAGCCGCGAGACCGTGTGCTTCTCCATGAACTCCGACATGTCCAGCTGGATCAGCGCGTCCTCGTCCCCGAACAGGAACTCCGCCAGCGTCTTGGACAGCTCGGTCTTCCCCACCCCCGACGGGCCGGCGAAGATGAACGAGCCGCCGGGACGCTTGGGGTCCTTCAGCCCGGCGCGGGTGCGGCGGATCGACTGCGACAGCGCCCTTATCGCGTCCTCCTGGCCGATGACGCGCTTGTGGAGCTCGTCCTCCATGCGCAGCAGCCGGGTCGACTCCTCCTCGGTCAGCTTGAACACCGGGATCCCGGTCGCGGTGGCCAGCACCTCGGCGATCAGCTCGTCGGTGACCTCGGCGACCACGTCCATGTCGCCGGCCTTCCACTCCTTCTCCCGCTGCGCCTTCTGCCCCAGCAACTGCTTCTCCGAGTCCCGCAACGCGGCGGCCTTCTCGAAGTCCTGCGCATCGATCGCCGACTCCTTGTCCCGGCGGACATCGGCGATCTTCTCGTCGTACTCGCGCAGGTCCGGCGGCGCCGTCATCCGCCGGATCCGCATCCGCGACCCGGCCTCGTCGATCAGGTCGATGGCCTTGTCGGGCAGGAACCGGTCACTGATGTACCGGTCGGCCAGCTGCGCCGCCGCCACCAAAGCGCTGTCGGTGATCGACACCCGGTGGTGCGCCTCGTACCGGTCCCGCAACCCCTTCAGGATCTCGATCGTGTGCGACAGCGACGGCTCGGCCACCTGGATCGGCTGGAACCGCCGCTCCAGCGCCGCGTCCTTCTCCAGGTGCTTGCGGTACTCATCCAGCGTCGTCGCACCGATGGTCTGCAGCTCACCCCGCGCCAGCATCGGCTTCAAAATCGACGCGGCGTCGATCGCGCCCTCGGCCGCACCCGCACCCACCAGCGTGTGGAGCTCGTCGATGAACAGGATGATGTCGCCCCGGGTACGGATCTCCTTCAGCACCTTCTTCAGGCGCTCCTCGAAATCACCCCGATAGCGGGACCCCGCGACCAGTGCGCCGAGGTCGAGGGTGTAGAGCTGCTTGTCCTTCAGGGTCTCGGGCACCTCGCCCTTGACGATCTTCTGCGCCAGCCCCTCGACCACGGCGGTCTTACCGACGCCGGGCTCACCCACCAGGACCGGGTTGTTCTTGGTACGGCGGGACAACACCTGCATGACCCGCTCGATCTCCTTGCTCCGGCCGATCACCGGGTCAAGCTTCCCCTCACGCGCAGCCTGCGTCAGATTCCGACCGAACTGATCGAGGACCAGCGACGTGGACGGCCCGGAGTCTGACGAGGCCCCGGACGACGACATCGGCTCTTTCCCCTGCTCGTAGCCATGTAGCAACTGGATGACCTGCTGGCGGACCCGGTTCAGGTCGGCGCCGAGCTTCACCAGCACCTGCGCCGCGACGCCCTCGCCCTCACGGATCAGGCCAAGGAGGATGTGCTCGGTGCCGATGTAGTTGTGGCCGAGCTGCAGCGCCTCACGCAGCGACAGCTCCAGCACCTTCTTGGCACGCGGAGTGAACGGAATGTGCCCCGACGGCGCCTGCTGACCCTGGCCGATGATCTCCTCGACCTGCTGCCGCACCGCCTCAAGACTGATACCCAGGCTCTCCAGAGCCTTCGCGGCGACACCCTCACCCTCGTGGATCAGGCCAAGGAGGATGTGCTCGGTACCGATGTAGTTGTGGTTGAGCATCCTGGCCTCCTCCTGAGCCAGGACGACAACACGCCGCGCGCGGTCGGTGAACCTCTCGAACATCTCCTCGCCTCATCTCCGGGCGCTGGACATTTAACTCTATGTTTCTAAAGTGGATTGTCCGGTGCCGTTGCGCAAGGCGCGTTCACTACCGGCGTAGCGCCGCAGGGCACCGCGGACCCGAGCGGAGGAGCCTGTGTCCCTGGAGAACCACCTCATGGTCGACGTCTACACCGACGTCCACAACGACTGCGAAGCCGAGGAGAACGCCGCCGCGGCCCGGGCCGGGCGGATGCCGTCCGGCCCGGGGGGCGAGGGCGTCCCGGCCGGCTACCCCGCCGGCCGGCCCGCCGCCTCGCGGGCCGCCGGCGAGCCGCTGGAGCCCATTGACTTCTCACTTTAAAAACTTATAGTGAGAGGCCCAAGGGTGCCATCGGGAGCCGCGCGGGCCGAGGCCCCGAAACGATCTCGACAGACGCTGGAGGTGTCTGGCTTGAGTTCACTCCGCGAGACATACGAATCCCTCAACCTGGAGCCGAAGCCGATCCGGCCGCACATCCTCGCCGCCGCGACGATCGTCTTCGGCGACGACTACTACGCGGGCCGCCGGGAGACCATCAACCTCTCCGGGTTCGTGCAGCTGAACAAGTGGCCGATGCCGGGCTTCGAGCACCGCGTGGACGAGAACGGCTACGCCGAGCTCCAGACCGAGCTCATCAGCGCGCCCGAGGTCGGCATCAAGGGCTACAGCTACGAGCTGGACGACCGCATCCAGGTGCTGTCGAACCCCTTCCTGCCGAACACCGGCCACGTGCGCCAGATCGTCCCCGGCAAGAACTTCCCCGCGGAGTTCTACATCCGCCGCTTCGGCATCCTGGAGACCAGCACGCTGCGTCTCGCCCACCGCAACGTCATCGACATCTACGGCGTGGTGGACAACATTCCCCCCTACAAGAAGCCGCTCACGGGCCCGTACCTGGGCAGCCCGCGCGGCGACGGCCCGTTCGAGGTCGTGCAGGCGCCGAACGTGGCCGTCGGCACGACGCTCCCCGAGGCGTGGTACCCGGCCAACGACGAGAACGAGCCGGTCGGCATCACCCCGACCGTGTTCTTCGCGGCGAGCGCCGGGCCCTGCATGTCCATGCTGGTCGACCCGTCCATGATCATGCAGGTGTCGCTGGAGGGCTCCATCGACATCGAGGTCGACGGACGGACCGAGACCATCGACCTCGCGGGCGACCACCGCAAGGCGGCCGGCACCGAGATCCTGCTGTTCGGCCCTGAGAAGCACGACGAGGGCACCGGTGTGCTGGCCCAGATGGCGCGCGTCGCCATGGTCGGCACCAGCGACGCCCTCGGCGGGCGGGTCATGCTCCGCGCGAGCTGGCCGCGGCCGTCCGGCGGCACCCTCGGCACGGGTAGCGAGGAGAGCCTGAGCCGCGTCCGCTACCCCGGCGACCTGCACATCGACGCCGAGTTCGAACTGTCCACCCCGCAGGGCAACCTGTACGCGGCCAGCCCGGTGCACGTCGCCGGCAAGCTGCGCGACCTGGAGCCCACCGGGACCGAACTGTCGATGCAGGGCACCGACGCGGCCCTGCTCACCGACGGCGGCACTCCCCGTGCCCGGCTGACCGGGGCGCGCCTGGTCATGCGGGACGCCTACGTGGGCGAGACCGCCGCGGTGAACATCTGATCCGGTCCGCGGCCGCGGCTTGACGCGGTCACCGGAGCGAGTCAGATTGAAAAACCAGTAGTACCGGTGCCGGGCGCCTCCTCCCGGGGGCGCCCGGTCCCGGGCACGCCGCGCGACAGGTGGGAGAAGGCTTGGACCCCCGGCAGCTCCAGATGCACCAGGCGATGCTCGCCGACCGGCCCCGGCTGGCGGCCTACGACCGGGCCCTGGCGGGCCTCGCGCACGGCGCCGTCGTCGCCGACGTCGGGGCGGGGGTGCTCGCGCTGTCGCTGCTGGCGCTGCGGCACGGCGCCGAGCACGTCTACGCGGTGGAGGCCGATCCCGCCACCGCGGCCGTCGCCGCCCGCGTCGCCGAGAGCAACGACCTGAAGGGACGGCTGACCGTCGTGCGCGGCGACGCCCGCACGGTGCGGCTGCCGGAGCGCGCCGACGTGGTCGTGTCCGAGATGATGGGCAACCTCGGCCCCGAGGAGCAGATGATGGAGGTGCTGGGCGAGTTCGCCCGGCACAACCTGGCGGCCGGCGGCACGGTCGTCCCGAGCCGCCTGGTCACCCAGCTCGCCGCCGTGCAGTTCGACGGCGAGGGCTGGGGCCTGTGGGACGACGACTTCCACGGCTTCCGGCTGGACGCGGTGGCCGAGAGCGCGGCGCCCGCCGCGCAGCTGCACTTCTTCCAGCGCCCGCCGACACTGCTGAGCGAGCCCGCCGAGGTCGCCGACCAGCGGCCCGCGCGCGGGCAGGCCGCGCCGCCGCGCGGCCGGACCCTCACCATCACCAGACCCGGACGCCTGCACGCCGTCATCGGCTACTTCACCGCCACCCTCACCGAGGACACGACCCTGTCGAACCTGCCGTCCTATCCCGGCTGCAACTGGGCGGTGTGGGTGTGGCCGCTGCGGCACACCGACGTAGCGCCCGGCGACCGGCTGCGGGTGGTGCCGCGCCCGGCGGGCGACGTCCGCGAGGTCACCGGCTGGCGGCTGGACTGCGGGCTGAGGAAAGGGAGCTGACCATGCCCATGGCGGCCGGTTCGGTGCGCGACATCCCCGTGCGCGCCCTCAAGCTGTGCGGTCTCACCTGGAGCGGGGAGTGCCTGTGGTTCTCCGAGGCCGTGTCCAACCAGATCATGGCGCTCGCCCCCATGACCGGCGAGGTCCGGCAGCGGGTGCCCTGCGCCGACGTCCGCACCGACCTGACGACGATGGACGGGAACCTGGTGCAGATCGCCGGCCCGGACCGCGTCCTGCGCACGCTCGACCCGGAGACCGGGGACGTGCTCGCCGAGCGGCCCAACCCGCGCCCCGGCGCGCTGCTGTGCGGGCTGGAGGCGACCCGGCACGGGCTGTGGCTCGGCTATGAGGACCTGCGCGTCGTCGACCTGCGCGACCCGGACGACCTGCGGCTGATCCGCAGCTACCCGGTGCGGAGCCCGGTCGCGGGCGTGACCGTCTCCGACGGGTTCCTCGCCTACGCCGACCACCGCGCCGCCACGCTGAACCTGCTCGACCTGGAGCGCGGCGCCGAGCTCGCGGCGGTGTCGGTGGCGGGCAACCCCACCGGCATCACCTGGGACGGCACGCTGATCTGGTACTGCGACTACACGACCCTCCAGCTCCGGGCGGTGGAGATCCTGGGGATCGCGGGATGACGCGCCGCGACGACCCGGTGCTGCTCGCGGCGCGGGCGGCGCGCGTGCTCGCCACGGTCGTCGTGCTCGGCGCGGCGGCGCTGCCCGGGACGGTCGGGCTGACCCTGCTGCGCGGCCCGGCGGCGGGCCGCCGCCACCTGTACCGCCGGATCACCCGGCTGCTGGTGGCGCTCGGGCCGACGTTCGTCAAGGCCGGGCAGGTGCTCGGCACCCGCCGGGACGTCCTGCCCGCCGCGCTGTGCGACGAGCTGTCCCTGCTCCAGGACTCGGTCGGCCCGCTCACTCCCGAGCAGACCCGCCGCGGCCTCGCCGAGGCGTACGGCCCGGTCCCGGCCAAGCCCGTGGTGGACGGGCCCGTGGTGGACGGGCGCGCGGTGGACGGACACGCGGGCAACGGGCACGCGGGCAACGGGCGCGCGGTGGACTCGCGGGGCGGCGGGGCGCCGATCCGGGCGTCGGACGTCACCGCCGTGGCGAGCGGCAGCGTCGCCTGCGTCTACGAGGCGACGCTGCCGTCCGGGGCGCGGGTCGCGGTGAAGCTGCGCCGGCCCGGCATCGAGGCGCCGATGCGGCGCGACCTGGCGCTGATGCGGGCGGGCGCCCGGCTGGCGGCGCGGGTGCCGCCGTTCCGGGGCCTGCCGGTCGCGGAGGTCGTGGACAGCATGTGCGGGGCCGTCCTCGGGCAGCTCGACTTCGCCCGGGAGGCCGCGAACCTGGACCGGCTCCGCGACACGCTGGCGACGGTGCCGCGCGTCTGGGTGCCGAAGGTGCACCTGGACGCGTCCCGGCCGCGCTGCATCGTGATGGACTTCATCCCCGACCTGGACGTGCGGGCCGCCGAGTCGTGCCCGCCGGCGATGCGCAAGCGGTTCGCCGAGTCCGCGCTGACCGCGATCTACCACATGCTGTTCGTCACCGGGTTCGTGCACTGCGACCTGCATCCGGGCAACCTCTACTTCACCCGCGGCGGGCAGGTGGTGGTGCTGGACGCAGGGTTCAGCGTGCAGCTCTCGGAGCGGCTGCGCCGGCTGTTCGCCGAGTTCTTCCTCAACATGGCCACCGGCCGGGGGCGGCGCTGCGCCGAGATCGTCATCGAGAGCTCGGCGGGCGTGCGCCCGGACGCCGACCTGGAGGGCTTCACCGTCCGGATGGCGGACCTGGTGGAGCGCAGCCACGGGCTCCCGGCCCGCGAGTTCAGCCTGATCGCCTTCGCCGCCGAGATGTTCGACCTGCAGCGCCGGTTCGGCATCCACGCCGCCGCCGAGCTGATCTTCCCGCTGCTGTCGCTGCTGGTCATCGAGGGCACGATCCGCGAGCTGGACCCGTCGATCGACTTCCAGGAGACGGCCAAGCCCGTCCTGAACCGCGGGCTGTTCGGCCGCCGGACGCCGGCGTGAGCGCGGCGGCGGCGGGCGGCGCCGGCACCGAGCCGGTCGTCCTGGAGTACCTGCTGCTGGGGCTGCGGCTCGGCCGGCACGTGCCGGGGTTCGTCGACTCCTGGGCCGGTGACCCGTCGCTGCAGGCGCGGGTCGAGGCCGAGCCGCCCGCCGACCCGGCGGCCCTGGCCCGGCGGGCGGCCCGGCTGCGCCGCGAGGCGGCCGACAGCGGGCTCGCCGCGGAGCGCCGGGACTTCCTGACGGCGCAACTCGCCGCGCTGGAGTGCGGCGCGCGGCGGCTGGCGGGGGAGCAGGTCCCGTTCGTCGAGGAGATCGAGACCTACTTCCAGGTGCGGATCGGCATGGGCGACACCGACCGGTACGCCGCCGCCCACGACGCGCTCGCCGGGCTGCTGCCGGGGGCCGGCCCGCTGCGGGCGCGGCTGGAGGAGTTCCGGGCGCGCAACGCGGTGCCGCCGGACGCGCTGCACCGGGCCGTCCGCGCGGTGTCGGACGCGCTGCGCGTGCTCGTCCGCGACCGCTACGGCCTGCCCCCCGGCGAAGAGGTGACGTACGAGGTGGTGCGGGACCGGCCGTGGAACGCCTTCAACCGCTACCTCGGCCGGTACCGGTCGGTGGTCTCGCTCAACGAGCCGGCGGGCGCCGACCTGGGCGCGCTGCCGCTGATCGCCGCGCACGAGTGCTACCCGGGGCACCACACCGAGCGCAGCCTCAAGGAGGCGGAGCTGGTGGCGGACGGGCAGCACGAGCACGCGATCGCGCTGGTGAACACCCCGCAGTCGCTCATGGCGGAGGGCATCGCCGAGCACGCGCTCGCCGCCGTGATGCCCGCGGGCTGGGGCGCCTGGACGGCGGAGATCCTCGCCGCGGAGGGCGTCCGGATGGACGGCGAGCGCGTCGAGCAGGTGATGCGGCACGTCAGGACGCTGCTGCCCGCCCGCCAGGACGCGGCGCTCCTCCTGCACGACCGGGGCGCCGGCACCGACGCGGCGGTCGCCCACCTGCGGCGGTGGCTGCTGCTGGGCGAGGAGCGGGCCCGCCGGATGACGGCCTTCCTGACCGATCCGCTGTGGCGGGCGCACACCACGACCTACATCGAGGGCGCCCGGCTCGTCGCCGCCTGGACGGCGCTCGGCGACCCGCGTCGGCGGTTCCGGCGGCTGCTGGCCGAACCGCTGCTCCCGGCGCGCCTCGGCAAGGACATCGTCAACACCGCCCCGGCGCACTGATACTTGCATATTGTGTAGCGCGTCCACGGGAGACCGGACCGGAAGACGTCAGACCGGAGACTGAGGGGTGCGCGCATGACCGAGGTGGACCGCGGCGAGATCGAGCCCATGTGGCCGGAGGGCGCCGGGGAGGACTACATCGCGGCCAGGATCGAGCTGGCCAGGGCGGAGCGGAGGCTGCGCGACCAGGTCGAGGCGGTGGCCGCCGCGCGCCGCCGGATGCCGCCGGGAAGGCTGCTGGACGACTACGTGTTCGCGGAGGGTCCGCGCGACCTCGCCGCGGACGAGCCCGTCACCGCCCCGCACCTCGCCGACCTGTTCGGCGAGCACGACACGCTGCTGACCTACCACCTGATGTTCCACCCCGACGAGGACCAGGCGTGCTCGATGTGCTCGATGTGGGTCGACGGCTTCCACGGGGTCTCGCACCACCTGGCGCGGCACGGCGCGTTCGTCGTGGTGAGCAAGGCGCCGCTGCCGAAGCTGCGCGCGTGGGCGCGGCGGCGCGGCTGGGACGGGCTGCGGATCCTGTCCAGCCACGGCACGACGTTCAACCGGGACATGAACACCGAGCGGGCCGGCGGCGTGCAGCGGCCGGTGTTCAGCGTCCTGCGCAGGGAGGACGCCGGGATCCGGCACTTCTACTCGCTGCCCGCCAACCACCTCGACGGCACCGAGCGCGGCATCGACCTGCTGTCGCCGGTGTGGAACGTGCTGGACCTGACGCCCGGCGGGCGCGGCGACTGGTACGCCGACAACGACTACCCGGGCCGGGCCCGCGGCTGACCCGCCGGACCGCCGCCTCCCGAGCACGTGGCCCGGCCGGCGCGTGCTCGGGAGGATTCGCCGGTTGTGTCGCGATTGACGGCTTTCACTTTAATAATATATTGTGATCCGAGTTGACGGTGACTCTCTCCCGAGGGGGAATCGGTCGTGTCCGACCAGCTCGCAGCGGGTGTCAGCCGATCCGGAACCGACCTGTCCGAGGCGTCCTGGGACGCCGTTCGCAAGCTGTTCGCCCTGCGGGACGGCACGACCCACCTCAACACCGGCACGGTCGGCGCGCCGCCGCACGAGGTGCTGGACGTGCACGAGCGGCTCTCCCGCGAATGGGCCGGGAGCCTCGGCGACATCTACCCGCCGACGCTCTACCCCGACTACCGCGCCGCCATCGCCCGCGACTTCGGCATCGACCAGGACGAGCTGGCGATCTGCCACAACTCCACCGAGGCCATGGCGCGGATCGTCGCCGGGCTCGACTTCGGCGAGGGCGACGAGGTCGTCACCACCACCCACGAGTGCTTCTCGGTGCTGTCCAACCTCAACCTCGTCCGCGACCGCCACGGGCTGACCGTCCGGCAGGTCACCCCGCCGTCCGGCCCGGACGTGCGCGCCGAGGAGATCGTGGAGCTGTTCGAGGCGGCGATCACCCCGCGCACCAAGGCGCTGTTCTTCGCCGGGGTGACGCTGTTCACCGGCACCCGGATGCCCGTCCGCGAACTCTGCGACCTCGCCCAGCGGCACGGCCTGATCACGGCCATGGACGGCGCCCTCGTCCCCGGGATGCTGGACGTGGACCTGCGCGCCCTCGGCCTCGACTTCGCCAGCGGATCGGGCTCGAAGTTCCAGTGCGGCCCCCTCGGCACCGGCCTGCTGTACGCGCGCAACAAGGTCGTCCCCGAGCACAACCCGCTGCCGCTGCCGCGCTTCTGGCCGGTCATCTCCACCTGGTACCCGCTGCTCGGCCCGATGCCGCCGCGCACGACGACCGGCGTCGAGACCTGCAACATGGGCGACTACCTGCAGAGCGCGGGCAGCGCCGGCACCGCCCGCGCCGCCGCGCTAGCCAAGGCGTGCGAGATCTGGAACGCGATCGGGCGCGGCCGCATCGAGCGGCACATCCTCGACCTCGGCGACTACGCGCGGGAGCGGGTCGCGGAGCGGTTCGGCGAGGACTCCCTGTACTCGCCGTCCGCCGACGCCCGGCTGCGCTCGCCGCTGGTCGCCTTCAAGCCGTTCCGGGACCCGGCGGACGCCTGGAACCCCAAGAAGATCAACATCCTGGTCGACCGGCTGGAGGCCGAGCACCGGATCTGGATCCGCTGGGTGGAGTTCGACGTGCCCGGCTCGCCGCACCTGCACTACGCGGCCCGCCTGTGCACCCACCTGTTCAACACGCGCGAGGACGTCGACCGTGCCGTGGACGCCATCGGCCGCCTCGCCGACGAGCTGTCGTGACCGGAGGGGCCGCCGCGCGGGACGCGGGGGCCGCAGGCAGCCCGCGGGGCGGACGCCCCGCGGGCGGACGAGCTACGGAGCGGTGAAGCCATGACCGACGACGGGCCGCCGGACGGCGGGGTACTGCGGCTGTACGGGCCGGGCGAGAGCGGCGACCTCGACCCCGCCCGCGCCGGCGGCGCCCCGGCCCGGCAGATCACCCGCCTGTGCACCCGGCAGCTGTTCGGCTACGCGCCGGTCGCCGACCCCGCCGACTGGCGGATCGCGGCGCCCGTCCCCGACCTCGCGGCCGACGTCCCGTCCACCTACAACGCCGGGATGAGCGCGAGCCACAAGGTCTACACGGTGACGCTGCGCAGCGGCGTCCGGTGGGACGCCTCGCCGCCGCGGGAGGTCACCGCCGGCGACTTCGTGCGCGCCTTCAAGCGGCTGTGCTCCCCGGTGCCGGGCATGGCGGGCGCCGCCTACTTCGCCGGGACGATCCGGGGCTTCACCGAGTACCGGCGGGCGTGCGCCGCCGCGTTCCCCGGCGGGGCGACGGCGGCGGAGCTGGCCGAGTTCCACCGGTCCACCGAGCTGCCCGGCGTGTTCGCGGTGGACGACGACGTGCTGGTGTTCGAGCTGGAGCGGCCCGACCCGGAGTTCCTGCACCTGCTCGCGCTGCCCGCCGCCTCTCCCGTCCCCGTCGAGTACGAGGCGTTCGTGCCGGGCGACGGCACCGCGCCCCGCCACCTGCGGTCGACGGGCCCGTACCGCGTCGTGCCCGCCCCGCCGGGCACGACGCTGCGGCTGGAGCGCAACCCGGTGTGGCGGCCGGAGACCGACCCGCTGCGGAGCGCGCACGTGGACGCCGTCGAGGTGACCGCGGCCCCGGCGACGGCGGGCGCGCTGCGCCGGGTCATCGGGGCGGGGCGCGCCGACCTGCCCTGGGGGCTCTCGGTGCCCGACCTGTCGGCCGATCCGCGCGGCGACCGGTACGTGCGCGACGAGGTCCTGGACCCCTACCTCGTCTTCAACCTCGCCGCGTCCCCCGTGCTGGACGCGCCCGAGCTGCGCCGGAGGATCGCGGCGGCCATCGACAAGCGGGCCCTGCTGCGCATCCACCGCGATCTGGGGCTGGACCCGTCCGTGCGGGTCGCGCACAGCCTGCTCGCCCCGGACGAAGTGCGGGCCGAGCCCGCCGATGTCCCGGTGGCGGGGTCCCCGGCGCCGCCGAAGGAGCTGGTGCTGATCCACTCCGATGCCGGCGCGCACCCGGCGATGGCGCGGTCGGTGGCCGCCGACCTCACCGGCGCCGGGATCGCGGTCCGCGTCGAACCGCGGCCGTTCGCCGCGTACCGCCGGATCGTGGCCGAGACCGGGGGCTGGGACCTCGCGCTCGCCGCCTGGGCGCCGGAATGGCCCGACGACCGGGGCCGCGCCACGGTCGAGCCGCTGCTACGGGGCGGGCCGGTGCCCGGCGTCGCCAACCACGGCCGCTACCTCGACCCCGGCCTCGACCGGGCCATGGACGAGGCCATCGGCGTCACCGACCCCGACCGGGCGCGGGCCGCCTGGCGCGAGATCGACCGGCGCGCCATGGCGGACGCCCCGGTCGTGCCGCTGCTGGCCGTCGCGAGGACCGTGCCCCGCGCCGCCGGGGACCGGGTCCGCGGCGCGGTGGCGATGCCCGTCCAGGACCACGCCCCCGACCTCGCCGCCGTCCGGCTCGACCTCACCCTGCCGGGACGGCCGCCGGCGATACCGGTCGCCCGGTCGGTGCCCGCCCCCGGGCGGTACCTGTGCGGGCTGACCCACGACGGCCGGTACCTGTGGCACTCCGACCAGGAGGCCGGGAAGCTCTTCGCGGTGCACCCGGCGCACGGCGAGATGGTCCGCGAGGTGTCGAACCCGCGCGTCCGCGCCGACCTGGCCTTCCACGACGGGCTGCTGCACCAGATCGGCGGGCGGCCGAAGCGGCTGGTGCTGATCGACCCGGAGACCGGGCAGGAGGTCGGAGAGAAGCCCGTCGACCCGCCGAGCGGCCGGGTGACCGGCGTCGAGGCCGCGCCCGAGGGCCTGTGGCTGTGCCTGCGCGCCCCGTCGGTGGCGCAGCTGCGCGACCCGCGCACGATGGAGGTGCTGCGCGAGTTCCCGATCGAGGGCGAGCCCGCCGGGCTGACCTGGGCGGGCGGGCGCGTCCTGTACGCCGAGTTCGAGACGGGCGTGCTGCGCGCGGTGGACGACACGACCGGGGAGCCCGTCGCCGAGGTCACCCTCGAAGGGCACCCGACCGGCCTGACGTGGGACGGCTACCAGCTCTGGTACTGCGACTTCGAGGCGCGGCGGCTGAAGTCGGTGCGGCTCGCCGAGGTCCTGCGGCATCCGCCCGCGCGGAGGCGTGGCGGTGGCTGACGGCGCCGCCGGGCTGGACCTGCTGCCGGTCGCGCGCGCCCTCGCGCCGACCCGGGAGCGCGCGGCGGCGGTCGCCCGCATCGCGGCCGGTACCGGCGTCGAGCTGGACGAGGACTTCGGCCGGCGGACCGCCGCCTACTACGACGCCGCGCCCGAGCCCGGCTACGGCGCGGACCTGCGCCGCCGCTACGACCGCCTGAAGCGGCACAACCTCGCGCAGTTCCAGGCGCTGACCGACGCGGGCGTGGAGATCCGCCCGTGGCTCGGGGACGGGCGCCCCTACCCGAACTCGCGCGTCCTGCGCGACCGCGTGCGCCGCACCCGGCGGCTCTACGTCCACCTGACGGCGCGCGGGCACGGGCCGGGGCCGGTCCGCGGCTTCCACCCGATGCGGGAGCCGGCGGGCCTGCGGGTGGACGGCGTGGAGTTCTGCCACAACGACGTGTTCCGGGCGGTCCACGACCTGCTCGGGCACGTCGCGTTCGACACCGGGTTCGGGCCGAAGGGCGAGTTCCTGGCGGCGCACGGCCACCTCCAGCTCTACCCGGAGGAGGCGCACCCGGTGCTGTTCACCGAGCAGATCGCGCAGATCTGCTGGTTCTACTACGGCCCGCACCGCGACGTGCCCGCGAGCCGCAGGCCGTTCCCCGAGCAGAAGGTCCTGCTGTTCCCGAAGCGGTTCCTCGACAGCTTCCGCCAGATGTTCCGGCCCAGGCCGGGGGAGGAGTCCGGATGACCGACACCGCACGGCTCGGCTCGCGGCGGGCCGGCCCGCCGCTGGAGGACGTCCGGCGCGACTTCCCGATCTTCGACGCGGGCGGCACGGCCGGCGGCGACGGGCCCCTGGTCTACCTCGACAACGCGGCCACCACGCAGAAGCCCCGCGCCGTCCTGGACGCCGTCGTCGGCTACTACTCCACCGCCAACGCCAACGTCGGGCGCGGCTACTACCGGCTGAGCATGGCCTCCACCGAGCGCTACGACGACGCGCGGGAGACCGTCCGGGCGATGCTGAACGCCGCGCACCCCGAGGAGATCGTCTTCACCCGCGGCACCACCGACGGGATGAACCTGCTGGCCGCCACGTTCGGCCCCCGCGTCGTCGGCCCCGGCGACCAGGTCGTGGTGACCGGCGCGGAGCACAACTCCAACCTGCTGCCCTGGCGGCGGCTGTGCGAGACGCGCGGCGCCGAACTCGTCGTCGTGCCCGCCGGGCCGTCCGGCCGGACCGCCGTCGCCGACTTCACCACCGCGCTCGGCCCCCGGGTGCGGCTGGCGGCGGTCGCGCACGTCTCCAACGTGCTCGGCGCCGTGAACCCGGTCGCCGAGCTGGTCTCCGCCGCGCACCGGCAGGGCGTCCCGGTCGTGGTGGACGGCGCGCAGGCCGTCCCGCACCGGCCGGTGGACGTGCGGGAGCTGGACGCCGACTTCTACTGCTTCTCCGGCCACAAGATGTACGGGCCGACCGGCACCGGGGTGCTGTACGGGCGCCGCGACCTGCTCGCGGACCTGCCGCCCTACCAGGTCGGCGGCGGCACCGTGAAGGGCGTCGCCCACGACGAGCCCGTCCACTACGTGCCGGTCCCGGCGCGGATGGAGGCGGGCACCCCCGACATCGCGGGCGCGGTCGGCCTCGCGGCGGCCGCCGGCTACCTCGCCGGGCTCGGCTGGACGCGGATCCGCCGCCACGACCAGCTGCTGGTGCGGCACGCGGTCGACGCGTTCGGCCGGATCGACCGGGTCCGGGTCGTCGGCGACCCGGCGGCCGGCTGCGGCGGCATCGTCTCCCTGGTGGTGGAGGGCGTCCACCCCTACGACGTCGGCGGGCACCTGGACGCGCACGGCATCGCGGTCCGCAGCGGCGTGCACTGCGCGAGCACGTTCCTGGACTCGCTCGGGCTGCTCGGCACCGTCCGCGTCTCGCTGGGCGTCTACAACACCGCCGCCGAGCTGGACCGGGTCGCCGAGGCGCTCGCCACCGTGCGGCCCGGCGTGTGGACGGCCGAGCACCCGACGACCCGGTTCCTGTGATGCGCTTCGACACCCGGCTGGTGCACGCCGGCCACGAACCCGACCCCGCGACCGGCGCGCTCGTCCCGCCGATCCACCTCGCCGTCACCTACGAGCGGCGCGTCCAGGACCCGCCCCGCTACTTCTACTCGCGCGGGGAGAACCCGACGCGGGAGCGGCTGGAGCGCTGCCTGGCGTCGCTGGAGGGCGCCCGGCACGCGGCGGCGTTCTCGTCCGGGCAGGCGGCGGCGGTCGCCGCGCTCGCCCTGCTGGAACCCGGCCGGACCCTGCTGGCCTGCGACGACGTGTACGGCGGCAGCCACGAGCTGTTCGCGATGCGCGCCGAGCGCGACGGCGTGAAGGTGCGGTACGCCGACCTGTCCGACCCCGGCGCGCTCGGCGCCGCGCTCGGCGACGACGTCGGGCTGGTGTGGATCGAGACCCCCACCAACCCGCTGCTGAAGGTCGTGGACCTGGAGGCGGTGTGCGGGGCGGCGCGCGCCGCCGGGATCCCCACCGTCGTCGACAACACCTTCGCCGGTCCCGCGCTCCAGCAGCCGCTGCGGCACGGCGCCGACGTCACCCTCTACAGCACCACCAAGGGCATCGCCGGCCACTCCGACGTGATCGGCGGCGCGCTCGTCACCGACGACGCGGACCTGCACCGGCGGTTCACCGCCGACCGCACCGTCACCGGCGGCGTCCCCTCGCCGTTCGACTGCTACCTCGTCCACCGGGGCGTGCAGACCCTGGCGCTGCGCACCGCCCGGCAGGCCGCCAACGCCGCCGCGATCGCCGCCGCGCTGGACGGCCACGAGCGGGTCGGGACGGTCCGCTACCCGGGACTCGCGGCGCATCCGCAGCACGCGGTCGCGGCCCGGCAGATGGCGGCGCCCGGCACGATCGTCAGCTTCGACTACCTGGGCGACCCCGCCGCGTTTATGGACCGGCTCCGGCTGTTCGGCTGCGCGGTCAGCCTCGGCGGCGTCCGCTCCCTGGTGGAGGTGCCCGCCGCGATGACCCACGCGCGGGTGCCGCGCGCCGCCCGGCTGCGGCTCGGCGTGACCGACCGGCTGGTGCGGATCTCGGCCGGCATCGAGGACCCCGCCGACCTGCTCGACGACCTGCGCACGGCCCTGTGACCGAAGGGAAGGCAGAGCATGGAACCGACGACGAACGGCCGGCGGCCCCTGTGGCTGGACGGCGCGACCGCCACCGAGCTGCAGCGCGCCGGGCTCGCGGTGGACGGCCCCTGGTGGACGGTCCGCGCGCTGAACGGCGAACCCAACCGCACCAAGCTGCGGGCCGTGCAGCGCGCGCACCTGGAGGCGGGCGCCGACGTGCTCACCGCCAACACCTTCCGGTGCAACCTGCGGACGCTGCGCCGGATCGGCCTCGACGCCGCCGGGCTCGCCTGGATGGTGCACGCCGCCGTCGGGGTCGCGCAGTCGGCCCGCGAGCAGGCGCGCCGCCCGGACGCCGTGATCGCCGCGTCGATGGCGCCCGTCGAGGACTGCTACCGGCCCGACCTGGTGCCGCCCGCCGACGAACTGGCCGCCGAGCACGCGTGGCTGGTCACCGAGGCGCGGCGGTCCGGCGTCGAGCTGTTCCTCATCGAGACCATGAACACCGAGCGGGAGGCCAGGACCGCGCTCGCCGCCGCGCTCGCCGGCGGCGGCCGCGCCTGGGTGAGCTTCGTCTGCGGGCCGGACGGGCTGCTGCCGTCCGGTGAGCGGGTCGGGGACGCGGCGGCCGCCGCCGAACGCGACGGCGCGGAGGCCGTCCTGGTCAACTGCACCGCCCTCGCGGACGTGCCCGCCGCGCTCGACCGGCTCCGGGAACGGTGCTCGGGCCCGATCGGCGTCGCGCCCAACCTGGAGGACCGCGGCTCGCTCGGCCGCTGGGAGCACACCGACCGGGCGCTGCCCGCCGCCGTCGGCCCGGACGAGTTCGCCGAGCTGATGGCCGGCTGGCGGGACCGGTACGGCCTCGACGTCCTCGGCGGCTGCTGCGGCACCACGCCCGACCACCTGGCCGCCGCCCGCGCGCTCATCGGCGCCGGCGCCGGGCCCGTCGCCGAGCCCGCCGGCTGACCCCGCACCCCGCTCACACGGCCCCGCTCCCACGC
>NZ_VCKZ01000179.1 GCF_005889745.1 Actinomadura geliboluensis | reverse complement strand
CCACCACAGAGATCTCCACTCTCTCCGTCGTCGGCAGCGTCAGATGTGTATAAGAGCCCGCCTCCGCCCCGCCGCGCGCCGTCAGCTCGCGGGCAGGGACGGCCGGGCCGCGAAGAACTCGCCGATCATCCGGCTCGCGTAGGACGGCCACTCGTGGCCGCCGCCCTGCTCTGTGCACAGCGCGACCAGCAGCGGACCGGGCCCGGTGCCGACGCAGCCGTCCGGCCCGCCCGGCACCGGCCACGACAGCGCGGGCAGCTTGTTCACCCAGCGCCAGAACTCCATGACGACCTGCACGGCGAAGAACGGGAAGTGGACGTCGGCGTCCATGTTCCCGCCGCCCGTGTACGGCACGGACGGGTCGAGCGTCCCGTGGAACGCCAGCACCGACACCGGCTTCGCCGGGGTGCAGCCGATGGCGAGGGCGCCCGACACGACGGCGATCCCGGCGAGCCGCTCCGCGCGCTGGCAGGCGTACCGGTAGGCCATGCCGCCGCCGTTGGAGAAGCCGGTCATGAACACCCGGCGCGGATCGGCGACGCCCTGCTTCACCAGCGTCTCGATGAGCTTGTCGAGGAACGACATGTCGTCGATGCCCGCCCAGCGGGCGAACGAGCAGCACGCCCCGGCGTTCCAGGTGCCGAGGAACCCCTCGGGGTAGGCGACGGCGTAGCCCTGGGCGTCGGCGACCGCGTCGAGCCCGCTCTGCCTGCGGACGTACTCGGGGTCGTTCAGCCCGCCGTGCAGCGCGACGATCAGCGGCAGCGGCTTCCCGGCCGGCCGGCCGGGCGGAAGGTGCAGCAGGTAGGGCCGGTTCCAGAAGCCCATGGCGATGGTGTGCTCCGACGTTCCTGGGGCGTCCTCGGAGGCCCCGGCGGGCAGGGGGTGGGCGACGAGCGCGGCGAGCACTGCCACGATCGTCGCCGCCCGCGCGGCGATCTTCATGGCACCCGATCTAACGCTTGGTGCGCGCGCGCCGCTACGCACCCGCGCGCAGAAAGGATCGGCGCTTTTTGGCGCGCGGGTGCGTAGCGGGCGGCCGTGCTACGAGCCGGACCCCGAGCCGGTCTCCGCGGCCTCGGTGATCTCCGCGCCGGGCTCGCCGCGGGCGGCCTCCGCGTCGACCTCGGCCTGGCCGCGCTCGGCCGCCGCGAGGTCGCGGTGCCCGAGGGCGAGGACCCCGATGCCGAGCGCGACCACGCCCGCGCCGATCGCGAACGGGACGTGGATGTTCGTGTGCTCGACGAGCCGTCCCGCCGCGTAGGGCGCGAGGCCGCCGCCGATGAACCGGACGAACCCGTAGGCGGCGGACGCGACGGGCCGCTCCACCGGCGCGATCATCATGACGGCCTGCGTGGTCACCGTGTTGTTCACGCCGATGAAGATCCCGGCGACGATCACCGCGATGACCAGCACCTTCTGCGAGTTCACGAAGACCGCGATCACCGCGACGTTCACCGCGAACAGCGCCAGGTTGCCGTAGAGGGTGCGGGCGAGGCCGAACCGGCGCTGCAGCAGCGGCGCGCCGAACACCGCGAACACCGCGACGAGCAGCCCCCAGCCGGTGAAGACCAGGCCGAGCCTCATCGCGCTCAGCTCCATCGGGAACGGCGCGTACCCGAGGACGGTGAAGAAGCCCCAGTTGTAGCAGAGCGCGGTCAGGCTCATGATCAGCAGGCCGCGGTGCCGGAGCGCCCTGAGCGGGTCGGCGATCGAGGTCTTGCGCGCGGGTCTCGGCTGCGGTTCGACGAGCACGACGGTGGCGATCAGCGCGGCGGCCATCAGCGCGGCGACGCCGTAGAACGGGCCGCGCCAGCTGATGTCGCCGAGGACCCCGCCGAGCAGCGGCCCGACGGCGATGCCGAGGCCGAGCGCGGACTCGTAGGCGATGATCGCGCCGCCGAGCCCGCCGCTCGCCGACGCCACGATGACGGCGAGGGAGGTGGCGATGAACAGCGCGTTGCCGAGCCCCCAGCCGGCCCGGAACCCGATGATCCCGGAGATGCTGCCGGACGTCCCGGCGAGGGCGCTGAACACCACGATCAGGGCCAGGCCCGCGACGAGGGTGCGCTTGGCGCCGATGCGGCTGGACACGAAGCCCGTCACCAGCATCGCGACCGCCGTGACCACCAGGTAGCTGGTGAACAGCAGGGTGACCTGGCTGGGGGAGGCGTTCAGGTCCTCGGAGATCGCGGGCAGGATCGGGTCGACGAGCCCGATGCCCATGAACGAGATGACGCAGGCGAACGCGACGGCCCAGACGGCCTTCGGCTGGCGGAACGGGCTCTGCGCGCCCGCCCCGCCCTGCATGGCTGGTTTCATACGCGGCTCTCTGGTGGTCGGTCGGAGTGTGCGGGGGGGAACCGGATTCCGGTGTATCACCGGCTTATATGTTAGTCAAACTAAGTATCTTGCCGGCCTGCGGCGCGGCCGGAACGCGGCGAGCCCCCGGCCGGGGGGAGGGGCCCGGCCGGGGGCTCGTGTTCCGCGGTGGTCCCGCGGCGGCGGTCACTCCTTCGCGAGCGCCGCCAGCTCCTTCTCGATCGCGCGCTGGTGCGCCTCGGCGTCCTCACGGGCGCGCTTCGGGCTCCAGCGCCCCGTCATGATGAAGACGAACGGCAGGAAGACCAGCTGGCCGCCCAGGCAGACGTACCACCACGTCCGCCACTGGCCGGGGCCTTCCTCGGACGCCTTCTGCACCTCGGCGCCGTGCTCCTTGAGCACCGCAAGCTGCGGCTGCGCCTTCTGCACGGTGGCGAGGCCGGGCAGGCCGACCTCCTTCGCGGCCCGCGCCTGCAGCTCCGGCGGCGCCTGCCCGGCCGGGTACTTGCCCAGCTCGGCGAACAGCTGCGGGTGCTGGTTCACGATGGCCAGCGCCGGCGCCGCCTCCTTGGACGCGGCCTGCACCTCGTGCCCGTGCTCCACCAGCGGCGTCACCGACGTCACCACGAGCGGGACGAACGCCGCCGACCCCGCCACGACGAGCCGCAGGATCCAGCCCCACACGGCGAGCCCGGTCGCGGTCGCCGCCGGGTTGTGCTTCTCGACGGTCTCGGTGAAGCCCGCCATCCACGGCGCGTACGCCAGGCCGCCGAACACGCCGATGGCGATGAACAGCCACGCGAAGGTGTAGTAGCCGGTGTCGGGGTGGACGGCCAGCTGCGCGAAGTAGGCCGTGGCGGCGACCGAGCCGATGCCGCCGGCGAGCATCAGCGGCTTGCGGACGCCGAGTCTGTCCGACAGCAGCCCCGCCACCACCAGCGCGACCGCGTTGGCCGCCCAGTACCAGTTCGCGAGCCCGTTGGTGCGCTGCTCGCTGTAGCCGAACGTGGCGGAGAAGTAGATGACGAAGTTGCCGACCGCCGCGTAGTACAGCAGCAGGTAGACGCTGATCGCGAAGGCCGACCCGACGACGTCCAGCCGCATCATCTGCCGCCAGTGGCCCGACGCCTGCCGCTCGGGGTCGATGCCCTTGGCGCGCGCCTCGATCAGCGCGCGGTCGCGCATGCTCACCATGATCTGGTCGCGCAGCGCCGGGGACAGCTCCCGCAGCCCGAACAGCGCCACGACGAACACCGCCAGGGCGGCGTACCCGGAGTAGCGCAGCTCGTCCTGCCAGCTGGAGGTGTCGAGCGTCGCGCTGGTCACCGTCGTGACGACGAGGCTGCCGAGCACCGGGCCCATCGTCCAGAAGCCCATCGCGGTGGCCCGGCCGAGCTGCGGGGAGAAGTCGCGGATGAGCGCCGGGGTCGCGACCAGCACGATGCCCTCGATGAAGCTGAGCAGCGCGAACAGCACCAGGAACGTGTGCTTGCCCGGCGCCGAGGGCAGCGCCAGCACCAGCAGGCCGGCGACCAGCAGCCCGTACACGACGAGGTTCGCCCGGCCCCACCGGTCGGCGAGCCCGGCGAGCAGCGAGGCGAACGCGCCGATCGCGTTGCCGATCACCGACAGCAGGATGAAGTACCCGAACGACATCGAGTAGTGCGTCATGATCGACGTCGCGACGGCGTACTGGATGTAGAGCAGGTAGTACAGCACGATCGTGGTGACGACCACGATCGCGAGATAGCCGTAGCGGCGCCCCGTCTCGGGGTAGTGCGGCAGGTCGCGGCGCCACAGCCGGGCGGCGAGGCCCGGCGCGGCGGCGCCCTCGGCGGCGCCGGCGTCGGTGGACGAGGAAACGGGCATTCAGGAACTCCTCCGGGCGCTGTTCTCCCCCGAGAAACCGGTCCCGACCGGCGGTGGAGCACCGCTCCGCCGTCCGTCGTGCGGTCACGGTAATCCCGCCGCGCTCGAATGGCAATAAGTTGCGCCGTTGAAAACCGACCAGTCGGTATGGTCTTATCTACGTGCGGATACCTGCCCGGGGGCGGCGTGTGCCGGACCCTTGCCATGCCCGTTCGCAGCGCGCGGCCCTCCGGCATCCTGCGCCATACCGACCGGACGGTACAAGGCTTTCGGACGGCGAGGAGAGACCATGCGGGTATTCGAGGAGTCCGATGTCCCCGGGCTGGCGCTGGACCGGTTCGGGGCGTACTTCGAGCGGGTCCGGCCGGGCGCCGCGGCCGGGCCGCTGCGCGCGCGGGTCGTCGAGGGCGGGCGGTCCAACCTCACCTACGAGGTGACCGACGGGCGCTCCTCGTGGATCGTCCGGCGGCCGCCGCTCGGGCACGTCCTCGCGACCGCCCACGACATGGCGCGCGAGTACCGGGTGATGACCGCGCTCGCCGGCACCGCCGTGCCCGTCCCGGAGACCTACGCGCTGTGCGAGGACCCGGACGTGATCGGCGCGCCGTTCTACGTCATGGAGATGGTCGAGGGGGTCCCGTACCGGAGCGCCGCCGAACTGGCGCAGCTCGGGCCGGACCGGGTGGCGCGGATCGCCGACCGGATGATCGACACGCTCGTGGCGCTGCACGCGGTCGACCCGGCGGCGGCCGGCCTCGCCGGCTTCGGCCGCCCCGAGGGGTTCCTCGCCCGCCAGGTGCGGCGCTGGAAGAAGCAGCTCGACGCCTCGCGCAGCCGGGACCTGCCCGCCGCCGACGAGCTGCACGCGCTGCTGGCGGCTGACCCGCCCGCCGGGTCGGCGCCCGCGATCGTGCACGGCGACTACCGGCTCGACAACCTCCTCGTCGACTCCCGCGACCGGATCGCGGCCGTCCTCGACTGGGAGATGGCGACGCTCGGCGACCCGCTGACGGACCTCGCGCTGCTGCTGGTCTACATGGGGCGCGGCGCGCCGGCGCCCGGCGGCCGGGACGCCTCCAGCGCGCCCGGCTTCCCCGCGCCGGACGAGGTGGTGGCCCGCTACGCCGCGCGGAGCGGCCGCGACGTGTCCTCGATCGGCTTCTACGTGGCGCTCGCCTGCTTCAAGCTCGCGGTGATCTCCGAGGGCATCCACTACCGGTACCTGCGCGGCCAGACTGTGGGGGAGGGGTTCGGCGCGGTCGGCGCGGCCGTGGAGCCGCTGCTGCGCGCGGGCCTCGCCGCGCTGCGGGACGGCTCCCCGGGCGCCGGCCCGCATAAATGATCACGGCGGGCCGCCCGCGCCCCGGGCGTTGACGGCGGCGCACCGCGGAAATTATGGTGAACCGACCGGTCGGTATGTGCGATGTCCATTCCCTTCGCCGGCCGTTCGCCGCCGCGCGTCTTTCGGAGAATTGCCATGATCCCCAGCACGATGCAGGACTTTCCGCTGTCGGTCGCCGCGATCCTGCGGCACGGAGCGCGCGTCTACGGCCGCAGCGAGTGCGTGACCTGGACCGGCGGCGGCCCGCCCCGGCGCGCGACGTTCGCGGAGATCGCCCGCAACGCCGAGCGGCTCGCCGCCGCGCTGGCCCGGCTCGGCGTCCGGCGCGGCGACCGCGTCGCGACGTTCTGCTGGAACGACCAGGAGCACCTGGAGGCGTACTTCGCGGTGCCGGCCATGGGCGCGGTGCTGCACACGCTGAACATCCGGCTGTTCCCCGAGCAGCTCTCGCACATCATCAACCACGCCGACGACCAGGTCGTCATCGTGGACGACACCCTCGTGCCGCTGCTGGCGCGGGTCGTCGGCGAGCTCCCCGCCGTCGAGGCGTTCGTGGTGGTCGGCGACGGCGACGCGTCGGCGCTGGAGGGCAACGGCAACGGCGCGCCCGTCCTGCGCTACCGCGACCTCCTCGACGCCGAGGAGCCCGGCTTCGCGTGGCCGGACCTGGACGAGCGCTCCGCCGCGTCCATGTGCTACACCAGCGGCACCACGGGCGACCCCAAGGGCGTCGTGTACTCGCACCGCTCCACGTTCCTGCACGCGATGGCCGTGCAGTCGGCGTCGATGGTCGGCATCACCGAGGCCGACCGCGTGCTGACCATCGTCCCGATGTTCCACGTCAACGCGTGGGGCCTGCCCTACGGCGCCTTCCTGTCCGGCGCGACCCTCCACATGCCGGGCCCGTTCATGCAGCCCGAGCACCTGGTGAAGTTCATCGAGGCGGAGCGCAGCACGCTCGCGTCCGCCGTGCCCACGATCTGGAACGGCATCCTCGCCCACGGGGAGCAGCACGAGATCGACCTGTCGTCCCTGCGCGCGGGGACGTCCGGCGGCGCCGCCGCGCCGCGCGTCCTGCTGGAGCGGTTCGAGCGGCGCTACGGCCTGCGCATCATCCAGGGCTGGGGCATGACCGAGACCAGCCCGCTCGGCGGCATGGCGTTCCCGCCGCCCGGCGTGGAGCCCGGCACCGACGAGGACATGCGGTGGCGGCTGAAGTCCGGCCGCGTCGCCGCCGGCGTCGAGATGCGCATCGTCGGCGACTCCGGCGCCGAGCTGCCGTGGGACGGCGAGGCCGTCGGCGAGATCGAGGTCCGCGGGCCCTGGATCACCGGCGCCTACCACCGCGACCCGGCCCCGCAGAAGTTCGACGGCGGCTGGCTGCGCACCGGCGACATCGGCACCATCGACGACCGCGGCTTCTTCCAGATCACCGACCGCGCCAAGGACGTCATCAAGTCCGGCGGGGAGTGGATCTCCTCGGTCGAGCTGGAGAACCACCTGATGGCCCACCCCGCCGTCGCCGAGGCCGCCGTCATCGGCATCCCCGACCCGCGCTGGGACGAGCGCCCCCTCGCCTGCGTCGTGCTGCGCCCGGACGCCGCCGCGACGGCCGCCGAGCTCGCCGCGTTCCTCGCGGACAAGGTCGCCCGCTGGCAGGTCCCCGAGTACTGGACCTTCATCGACGAGATCCCCAAGACCACCGTGGGCAAGTTCGACAAGAAGCCGCTGCGGGCCCACCACAAGGACGCGACGCTGAAGGTCGAGCAGATCGAGAAGCCCTGAATCCGGCGGCGCCGCGCCATTACCGAATGGGCTTCGGTATTCGACTTAGTGAGCGCGGCTAGTTTTTCAGGCCGTTCAGGAACAGGTCCACGTAGTGGTCGCTGATGGCCTCGGTCTCCAGCGTGCCGCCGGGCCGGTACCAGACGCCGATCTGGTGGACGGTCCCGAAGAAGAAGTGGACGGCGATGTCGGCGGGCGTGGCGCTGCGGAACGCGCCCGCCCGCTGGCCCTCCTCGACGAGGTCGCGGAAGCGCTCGTGGTAGCGGCGGCGCTCGGCGCGGACGGCCTCGCGGCGGTCGCGGGGGAGCAGGTGCGTCGAGCGGAAGAAGACCGTGAAGTCGTCCAGGTAGCGGAACGAGGTGTTGAGGACGTCGACGGCGGCGGCGCGCAGCCGCTCCTCGGCGGTGCCGGGGCCGTCGGCGATCTGCTCCAGGCGCGACATCTGCAGGCCGAGGAGGCGGTGGTAGATCTCGTAGAGGAGGTCGTCCTTCGAGCCGAAGTAGTGGTACATCGCGCCCTTGGTGACGCCCGCGGCGTTGACGATCTCCTGGACCGAGGTGTTCTCGAAGCCCTTCTCGGCGAACATGCGCGTCGCCACGGCGAGCAGCCGGTCGGGCAGCGGCAGGTTGCCGGGGATCCGGTTCACGGGCGCCTGCGTCATCACTCCACCTCCGTTCCGGGATGGCCCCGGGATCTCGCGCCGTCCCGGCGGCGGCCGCCCGCAGATCGCCGACAGCCTACCGGCGGCGCGGGCGCGGGGCCGTATCGGGACCTGCGCACCGGCTGTTGACCGGGAGCGCCCGATGATTCTATCTTCATGGAATCCGACCAGTCGGTATGTGCATTTCAGCCTCGGGGGATTCACGCTGTTTCATCGGCGAGGTGAGGCGTTATGTCCGGCTCCTCCGCGAACTTGGAACTACGAGAGGTGACCGTCCGCTTCGCCGGGCTGGTCGCCCTGGACGGTGTGTCCCTCTCCGCGCCGCAGGGCCGGGTCACCGGTGTGATCGGCCCGAACGGCGCGGGCAAGACGACCCTCTTCAACGCCGTGTGCGGGTTCGTCCGGCCGGTGTCGGGGGAGGTGCGCTGGCGCGGCCGGGTCCTCGGCCGGCACCGGCCACATGACCTGACGCGGCTCGGCATCGCCCGGACCCTGCAGGGGCTCGGGCTCTTCCCCGGGCTCACCGTCCTGGAGAACGTGATGGTCGGCGCCGACCGGCACGCCAGGGCCGGGTTCTGGTCCGGGCTCCTCGCACTGCCGCGCGGCGACCGCGACGAGGCCGCGCTGCGCGAGCGGGCGATGGCCCGGCTCGCGGAGCTGGGCGTGGAGGGGGAGGCCCACCGGCTGTCCGGGCAGCTGCCCTACGGCGTGCAGAAGCGGGTCGCGCTGGCGCGGGCGCTGGTCGCCGAGCCCGACCTGCTGCTGCTGGACGAGCCCGCCGCCGGGCTGTCGGCGGCGGAGATGGACGAGCTGGCCGAGCTGATCCGCGGGCTGCGCGGCGGCCCGGCGGTCGTGCTCGTCGAGCACCACATGGACCTCGTGATGAGCGTCTGCGACCAGGTCGTGGTGCTGGACTTCGGCAAGGTCATCGCGAGCGGGGCGCCCGCGGAGGTCCGCGACGACCCCGCCGTCCTCGACGCCTACCTCGGCGAGGAGGTCGCGGGTGCTTGAGGTGAAGGGGCTGACCGTCCACTACGGCGCCGTCCGCGCGCTCGGCGGCGTGGACCTGTCGGTGGACGAGGGCTCGGTGACCGCGGTGCTCGGCGCCAACGGCGCCGGGAAGACCACGCTGCTGCGCACGGTCTCCGGGCTCCTGCGGCCGAAGGCGGGCCGCGTCGAGCTGGACGGGACGGACCTCACCCGGCTGCCGGTCGAGGACATCGTCCGGCTCGGGGTTGCGCACGTCCCGCAGAGCGGCGGCGTCATCACCGAGCTGACCGTCGAGGACAACCTGCGGCTCGGCGGGCTGTGGCGGCGGGACCGGGCCGCGCTGGCGCGCCGGGTCGCCGAGATGTACGAGCTGTTCCCGCCGCTCGCCGAGCGCCGGGCGCGGACCGCCGCCACCCTGTCCGGCGGCGAGCGGCAGATGCTCGCGCTGGCCCGGGCGCTCACCGGCGCGCCCCGGCTGCTGCTGGTCGACGAGCCGTCCCTCGGCCTGGCGCCGCGCGTGGTCGCCCAGCTGATGGCCGTGCTGCGCCGGCTGTGCGACGAGGACGGCCGCACCGTCCTGCTCGTCGAGCAGAACGCCCGCAGCGCGCTGTCGGTCGCCGACCGCGCGATCGTCCTGGACCTCGGCGCGGTCGTCGCGGCCGAGCCCGCCGCGACCCTCGCCGCCGACGACCGCCTCCGCCACGCCTACCTGGGGTTCTGATGGTGCGCTTCATCAATCTCACGCTCGCCGGCATCACCTCCGGCATGGTGTTCGCGGCGGTCGCGCTCGCGCTGGTGCTGATCTGGCGGGCCACCCGCGTCGTGAACTTCGCGCAGGGCGGGATGCTGATGTTCACGACGTTCCTCGCCTGGAGCGTCATCGACCACGGCGGCTCCTACTGGCTGGCGCTCGGCGTCGCGCTGGCGTCCGGGCTGGTGCTCGGCGCGGTCATCGAGCGGGTCGTGGTCCGCCCGGTGGAGAACAAGCCGCCGCTGAACGCCGTCATCGTCACGCTCGGCCTGTACGTGCTGCTGCAGGCGGGCGCCGGGATGATCTGGGGCGACACGCCGCACTCCTACCCGCCCGCGTTCACGATCAAGGGGCTGTCGGTGGCCGGGACGCGGCTGCTGCTGTCCCCGTTCGACCTGTTCGTCATCGGCGCCGTCGCCGCGGTGATGGTGCTGCTGACGCTGCTGTTCGTCCGCACCGACCTCGGGCTGCGGCTGCGCGCGTCGGCGTTCGCGCCGGAGATCGCCCGGCTGCAGGGCGTCCGCGTCGGCCGGATGCTGACCCTCGGCTGGGCGCTCGCCGCGCTCGTCGGGTCGCTCGCCGGGGTGCTGATCGCCCCCTCGGTGTTCGTCGGCCCCGCCCAGTTCGACGCGATGCTCGTGTTCGGGTTCACCGCGGCGGTCATCGGCGGGCTGGACAGCCCGGTCGGCGCCGTCACCGGCGGGCTGCTGCTCGGCTGCGCACTCAGCTACGTGTCCGGCTACGTCAGCTCCGACCTGGTCACGTTCGGTGCGCTGGCCGCCCTCATCACCGTCCTGATGGTCAGACCCAACGGCCTGTTCGCCGCGAGCGCGGCGAGAAGGGTGTGACGCGGTGGACACCGTCCTGAACCTGCTGCGCCGCTCGACGCTTACCCGGCACACCGCCGGCGCCCTCGCCGGGCTCGCCGCCCTGTACTTCCTGACGACGGCCGTCGGCCCCTACCGGGACCTGCAGATCGCGCAGGTCGCCTACCTCACCTGCGCGGTCGCCGGCCTCACCGTGCTGACCGGGCTCGGCGGGCAGATCTCGCTCGGGCACGGCGCGTTCATGGCCGTCGGCGCCTACACCGCCGCGCTCGTCATCGGGCACTGGGGCTGGCCGCTCGCCGCCGTCCTCGCGGCTGCGGCCGGCGTCACCGCCGTCGCGGGCGTGCTGGTCGGCGCGGTCGCCGCCCGGCTGCACGGCCCCTACCTCGCGGGCGCCACCCTCGCGTTCGCCGTCGGGCTGCCCGGCCTCGCCAACTACGCGCCGCTCACCGACCTGCTCGGCGGGCAGAACGGGCTGACGCTCGTCCCGCCGGTGCCGCCCGAGTCGCTCGGCGCGACGTTCCCGCTGGAGCGCTGGCAGGCGTGGATCTCCTGCCTCGGCGCCGTCATCACGCTGTTCCTGCTCGCCAACCTCACCCGCGGCCGGTTCGGCCGGACGCTGCGGGCCAGCCGCGACGACGAGATCGCCGCCGCGCTCAGCGGCGTCCGCGTCGCCCGGCTGCGGATCGCCGCGACCGTCGTCTCGGCCGCCTGCGCCGGCCTCGGCGGCGGGCTGCTCGCGGTGGTCGCGACGCTGGCGGCGCCCGGCGCGTTCCCGCTCACGCTCTCCCTCCAGCTGATCGCCGCGATCATCATCGGCGGCCTCGGCAGCCTGGCCGGCGCCGTGTGGGGCGCGCTGATCCTGGTGTACGTGCCGACGTGGGCGTCCGACCTGTCGTCCTCGTCCGGCCTGTCGCACAACATCGCCTCCAACCTGCCCCTCGCCGTCTACGGCCTCGTCCTCATCGTGGTGACGCTGGCCTTCCCGCGCGGACTCCAGGGAGGGCTCCGCGGCATCGGCGGCGCCGTCCGGCGCCGCGCGCACGTCAGGCGCGACCGAGCTCCCGGGCCGCGCGGTTCCGCATCGACCGACACATCGGGGCCCACCACCACGCACCCAGGAGGAGCAGATGAAGCGACTGCGGACCAGGGCGCTCGCCGTGATGACCGCGGCGAGCCTGGCGATCGCGGCGAGCGGCTGCGGCGGTGACGGCGGGGACGGCGGCGACTCGGCCGCGCCCGGCGTCACCGCCACCACCGTCACCATCGGCAGCCACCAGCCGCTGACCGGCCCGGCCGCGCCCGGGTACAGCGCCAACTCCGCGGCGTCCAAGGCGTTCTTCGACTACGTCAACGCCAACGGCGGCATCAACGGGCGCAAGATCGTCTACAAGTACGTGGACGACGCCTACAACCCGACGCAGACCGTCAGCGTCACGCAGAAGCTCGTCCTCCAGGACAAGGTCTTCGCGATCTTCAACGGGCTGGGCACCCCCACCCACTCCAAGGTCGTCGACTACCTCAACGCCCAGCGGGTGCCCGACCTGTTCGTCGCCTCCGGCTGCGGCTGCTGGGACGAGCCGCAGAAGCACCCGCAGACGTTCGGCTGGCAGGTCGACTACATCCGCGAGGGCAAGATCCTCGGCGACCACATCAAGAAGACGTTCGCCGGCAAGAAGGTCGCCTACTTCTTCCAGAACGACGACTTCGGCCAGGACGGCGTGAAGGGCCTCGACAAGTACATCCCGAAGGCCGACGTGGTGTCCCGGCAGTCCTACCAGCCGGGCAGCACCGACATCGGCGCGCAGGCCCAGGCGATCGCCCAGTCCAAGGCCGACGTGGTCGTGCTGTTCAGCATCCCCACCTACACCGCGCTGTTCCGGCTCGCCGCGCTGAAGCTGAACTACAAGCCGACGTTCGTCGTCAGCAACGTCGGGTCCGACCCGATCACCCTCACCGGGCTGCTGGAGAGCTTCGCCAAGAAGGGCGGCGCCGAGGTCAAGGGCAGCCCGCTCATCCAGGGCATGATCACCGACGGGTACCTGGCGGCGCCAGGCGACGCCTCCAACAGCTGGACGCAGCTGTTCAAGAAGATCCACGCCCAGTACATCCCGAAGCTGCCGTTCAACGGCAACATCGTCTACGGGATGTCGGTCGCCTACACCTTCGTGCAGGCGCTGCAGGCCGCCGGGAAGAACCCGACCCGCAAGGCCCTCGTCGAGGCGCTGGAGAAGTCGCACTTCACCGGGCCGGGCGTCGTCCCGTTCGCCTACAGCAAGGAGTCGCACGCCGGGTACACCGGCGCGGTGATCGGCAAGATCCAGGGCGAGAACGTCGTGCCCGAGGGCCAGCCGCTCACCACCGACGACGGCGACGGGCCGATCCAGCCCTACACGACGCCGCAGCCGCAGGCGCCCGCCAACGGGATCCCCGCGGCCGGCTGACGGGTGCCGCCGCCGTCCCGCGCGACCGCCCCACCGGCGCGGGACGGCGGCTCCGGGGGCACCGGCTCAGGCCCGGACGATCTCCGGCCCGGCGGCGGCGAGGTCGGCGGCGAGGTCGGTGTCCAGCCCGGTGTCGGTGATGAGCACGTCGATGTCCGGCAGCCCGCCGAACCGCACCAGGTGGTCGTGCCCGATCTTGGTGCGGTCGGCGAGCAGCACCCGCCGCCGGGACGAGGCGATCATCGCCCGCTTCACCGCCGCCTCCGCCTGGTCGGAGGTGGTCAGCCCGCGCTCGACCGAGCAGCCGTTGGTCGCCATGAACGCCACGTCCACCCACAGGTCGGCGAGCGGGCGCAGCACCCAGTCGTCGACCGTGGCGAGCGTCCGGCCGCGCACCCGGCCGCCCAGGATGATCACGGTCAGGTTGGCGCGGGTGGCCAGCACCGCGGCGTGCGGCGGCGAGTTCACGATCACGGTCAGCTCGCGGTCGGCCGGCAGCAGCTGGACGAACCGGGCCGTGGTCGTGCCCGCGTCCACGATGATCGACCCCTCGGCGGGCAGCTCCGCCAGCGCCGCCTTGGCGATGCGCTGCTTCTCCTCGGTCATCACCGCGTCCCGCGCCGCCAGCTCCGGCTCGAACCCGAGCCGCTCCACCGGCATCGCGCCGCCGTGCACCCGGCGGATCGTCCCGGCCCGCTCCAGGACGGTCAGGTCCCGGCGGATCGTCTCGGTCGTGACGGAGAACTCCTCCGACAGCGCGACCACGTCCACCCGGCCCTTCGAGCGCGCCAGCGCAAGGATCGCCTGCTGCCGTTCCTCCGCGTACATGACCGTCCCACCCGTCCCGCGTCAGTCCCGTCCCGCCCCATTGTGGCGGGTGCGGGCGGTCTCCCGCGTCCGCGCTGGGGCCGCCGCCGGCCCCGGCGCGGGGTCACGCATGGTCGGGCTCCTCGGCGTCCAGGTCGCGGGCGAGCAGGTCCGCCAGCTCGTCCAGGGCCGCGGCGGCGCCGTCGCCCTCGGCCGACAGCGTCACCTCCGTCCCCCGCGCGGCGCCGAGCGACAGCACGCCGAGGATGCTGCTCGCCGGGACGGGGGCGCGGTCGCCGACCCGGATGGACACCCGGACGGGCTGCCGGGCGGCGGTGTGCACGAAGATCTGCGCGGGCCGGGCGTGCAGGCCCTGCGCCGAGGCGATGACGACGCTGCGTTCGGGCATGGCATGGCTCCTTCAGGGCTCGATCGTGACCTTGATGGCCGCGCCCCGGGTGACCAGGTCCAGGGCGTCGTGCAGCGCGTCCAGCGGGAGCCGGTGGGTGATGAGGTCCTCCACCTGCACCCGCCCGGACCCGATCAGCTCCAGTGCGCGCGCGTTGTGGGCGGGGCTCGACCCGTTCGCGCCGACCAGCGACAGCTCCCGGTAGTGGACGCGGTTGGCGTCGACGGAGATCACCGGGTCGTCCTTCGGCAGCCCGCCGAACAGGCTGACCCGGCCGCCGGGCGCCATCAGCCGCTGCGCCTGCTCCTGCGCGGCGCCGGACGCGGCCGCGGTGATCGCGACGTCGGCGCCGCGCCCCCCGGTGCGCGCGAGGACCTCCGCGACCGGGTCGGCGACGCTCGCGTCGATCGCGGCGTCCGGCTTGACCAGCGCGGCGGCCCGGTCCAGCCGCTCGGCGTTGACCTCGACGAGGAACACCCGGGCGGCGCCGCGGGCCCGCGCGACCCGCACGTGCAGGCAGCCGACCGGGCCGGAGCCGAACACCACGACGTCGTCGCCCTCGCCGACCCGCGCCAGCTCCTGGCCGTTGAGGACGCAGGCGAGCGGCTCGGCCACCGACGCCTCGGCGAACGAGACGCCGTCCGGGATCCGGTTGACGCCGTCCACCGCGAGCACCTTCGCCGGGACGATCATGTACTCGGCGAAGCCGCCGTCGTAGTGGTACCCCATCGACTCCTGCGCGGCGCAGACGGTCCGGCGGCCGCGCCGGCACTCCGCGCAGGTGCCGTCGGGGATCGCGGCGATGACCTGGACGCGGTCGCCCGCCGTCCAGCCCGCGACGCCGGCACCGGTCGCGGCCACCTCGCCGGCGATCTCGTGCCCCATCACCCGCGGCGGCGCGATGTGGTGGTGCCCGAAGCGGGAGATCTTGACGTCGGTCCCGCAGGTCGAGCAGTTCCGGACGCGGATCTTCAGCTCGCCGGGGCCGGGCGCCGGCTCGGGCGCGTCCTCCAGCCGGATGTCGCCGGGGGCGTAGAAACGGGCGACCTTCATACGGTGTGTCCTTGTCCTGTCGTTCGATGGTGTTCTGCCGGCGGGGCGAGCAGCGCGAGGACCTGCTCGGGCTCGGCGGCCTCGCGCAGCGCGCGGGCCCGGCCGGGGTCCATGAGGATCTCGGCCAGCTCGGCGAGGATCTCCATGTGCCCGCCGCCCCGCGCCGCGATCGCGATGCACACGGTCACCGTGTCGCCGTTCCAGTCGGTCCCCTCGGGGAACCGGACGACGGCGAGGGCGTCGCGGTGGATGAGGCCGCGCCCCGCGTTCGTGCCGTGCGGGATGGCCACGCCCTCGCCGAGGTAGGTGGAGATCGAGCGCTCCCGCTCCAGCATCGCCTCGACGTAGCCGGGCTCGACGGCCCCGGTCTCCACCAGGACCCGCCCGCAGACCCGGACGGCCTCGTCGCGGCCCGCGGCGCGGGCGTCCAGCCGGATCGCCTCCGGTGCCAGCAGGGCCGCGGCCCGGTCAGGCACCGACCTCACCGCCGTCCTTGATCGCCTTGACGAGCCGGTCCACGGCGGGGTCGCCGATGTAGACCTCGAAGGTGACGACCGGGGCGTCCCCGGCGCCGCGCCGGGCGCGGTCGGCGAGCCCGGCGTGGGTGACGACCACGTCGGCGTCGCCGGGGATCGCGTCGACGGGCGTGTGCTCGACGGTCACGTCGCTCTTCTTCAGCGCCTTGCGCAGCTGCCCGGCGAGCATGACGCTGCTGCCCATTCCGGCGTCGCAGGCGATGACGAGTTTGCGGATGTCCTTGCCGTTCATGGTGGGTGTGCCTTCCATCGGACGTGGTGGTGGTCAGGACGCGGCCGTCTCCTTGGCGGTCCCTCCCGCGGCCTTGTTCTCGGCCGTCTTCTGCTCGGCCTCTCTGAGCTCGTCCTCGGCGCCGTCCTCCTTGGGCTCGGCGAGCCTGCCGAAGCCGAGCAGGGCGGCTCCGACGCCGAAGGACACGGCCGCCGACGCGAGCATGCCGGTGTAGACGCCGATCCAGTTGCCGACGCCGCGCGGCGTCTGCGCGAGGTAGGCGAAGATGCTGCCGGGGGAGGGCGTCGCGACGAGCCCGGTGCCGGTCGCCACGAAGATCGCCACGCCGGTCATGCCGCCCGCCATCGCGGCGAGGATCATCCGCGGCTTCATCAGGATGTAGGGGAAGTAGATCTCGTGGATGCCGCCGAAGAAGTGGATGATGGCGGCAGCCGGGACGCTCGGCCGCAGCCGCCGCGGCCCGAAGAACCAGTAGGCGAGCAGGACGCCGAGGCCGGGCCCGGGGTTGGACTCCAGCATGAACAGCACCGACTTGCCGGTCTCGGCGGCCTGCTGCACGCCGAGCGGGCCGAGCACGCCGTGGTTGACGGCGTTGTTCAGGAACAGCACCTTCGCGGGCTCGATCAGCAGGGAGGTGAGCGGCAGCACGTCGTGGTCGACGAGCCAGCTCACCCCGTCCCCGGCCCACTCGCTGAAGGTGTTCATGACCGGGCCGATCACCCGGTGCCCGGCGACCGCCATGGCGCCGCCGATGATCCCGGCGGAGAAGTTGTCGACGAGCATCTCGAACCCGGTGCGGACCCGGTCCTGGACGAGCCCGTCGAACAGCTTCAGCAGGTACGCGGCGAGCGGGCCCATGATCATCGCGCCGAGGAACATCGGCACGTCCGCGCCGACGACGATGCCGACGGTCGCGACGGCGCCGACCACCGCACCGCGCTGGCCGTGCACCATCCGCCCGCCGGTGTAGCCGATCAGCAGCGGCAGCAGGAACTTGATCATCGGGTCGACGAGCTCGCCCAGCTCCTTGTTGGGCAGCCAGCCGGTGGGGATGAACAGCGCGGTGATCAGGCCCCAGGCGATGAACGCGCCGATGTTCGGCATGACCATCCCGGCCATCTTGCCGCCGACGCGCTGGACGTGCGCCCGGAACCCGGTGCCGGTGGGCTCCGGGGTGTACGTGGTGGCCATCTCGGGCCTCCTGTCGATCGGGGGTGGGTACTGCGATCCGTCAGGTGAGCAGGGGCCGGGCGAGGTCCGGCCGGGGGTGGATGCGCACGGTGTCGCGG
>NZ_VCKZ01000178.1 GCF_005889745.1 Actinomadura geliboluensis | reverse complement strand
GTCCCGATGCTGCGGCCGCCAGCGGCGAGGCCGGACACGAGCCGCCGCTGACCAGCATCAACACCACCGCCTAGAGAAGCGCCCTCCAGGCGGCCCCACCCATCTCCGCCCAGCTCAGAGCCAAGATCCGCGTCTCCAGCCCGCCGAATTACGCGGAACGCGGGGGTCGAGAGTGACCGTTCAGACAAGAAAAGTGCCTCCGAGCTGGGAGGGTAGGGCTTGTCGAGGTCCTGTCCGCGCCAGTTCAGAAGGCACTTTTCACATGGAGATTACAGGTCGCCATGCCACGCTCGAGGTGTCTTCGGACGGGGCCGGGATCATCGGTCAGGCCGGCGGGGTCACGTTCGAGGACCGAAGTCCCGGCGGCAGCAGGTAACGCCGCTCCGGCCCCTCGGTGTGGTGGCCGGCGTAGGCGAAGGCGCTGCTGCGGGCGTTCCAGCCGAAGTGGTGCAGTTCGAGTGACCATCGCCAACGGCGCGTGTTCGCCATCGGAGTCGCCCCGTGGTGCCTGGCGGCTTCCGGGGCTCGGCACCCACAAGAAGATCGCCAAAGCCTACGGCCACTGGCTCGTCCCTGCCTTCTTCGTCATCATCGGCGGCCTCGTCGTGGTCGAGTCCGGCGTCCTCACCAGGATCTTCTGAAACACGCCGGGGCGGTGCATCGGGTCAGGGCAGCCGGCGGAAGCGGCTCGCATGAAAGACCAAAGGAGGGATCTCGGCGGCGGCATCCAGATCATGGACCCGCAGCACCACGATGTCGTGGTCGCCTGAGCGGACCCGGTGCTCGACCGCGCAGTCGTACCAGGCGGCGGCGCCCTCGATGAGCACGCAGCCGTCGGGCGTGGAGCGCCACGCGATTCCGGCGAAGCGGTCACCGCCGCGGGCGCCGAGCCGCCGAGCCGCCTCCTCCTGGTGCGCGCCGAGCACGCTGATCCCGATGTGCGGCAGGTCGCGCAGCAGAGGCCAGGTAGTGGAGCTGTGCGCCATGCAGACCGACACCAGCGGCGGATCCAGTGACACCGGCACGAACGAGCTGGCGGCCATGCCGACGGGCCGTCCGCCGACGAGACCCGCCACCGCGGCGACACCGGTGGGGTAGGCGCCGTAGACGCGGCGCAGGTCGATTTCCGTCATGGTCATGCCGGTGCCTCTTTCAGCGGGCGAGCAGCTTGCGAGCGCGGCGGGCTCGGGGCTCGGCGGCCGGGCCGCCACATCCGGCGGACAGCGCCGCGGCCGCGAGCGGTTGCGGCGCGCCGGTGCGGGTGCGCGGGTTGTCGGCCGACCCAGCGGGGCTGCGCAGGTCGGCCTACTTTCAGAGTAGGTAGATGTATGTGGTGGGGTTGCGGCAGCAGACCGTGCCGTGACACCGCGTGGACGACCGTGCCGGGATGCGCCTCGGCGAGCGTCACGGCGACGTCGAGCATGGTCAGACCGGTTTCGACCACCAGGACCGGGGCGCCGTCCCGAACGCCATCGAGCGCATCGGGCGCCCACGGGTCCGGGATGCGGCGACCGCCCGCCGGCATCCGCGCACCGGGGGACGTACGGTTCCCGGTGGCCACGACCGCGGCGTCGGCGTCGAGGCTCCGTCCGTCCGTGAAGGTGAGGCGTGCGGCCCTGCCCTCGGACGGCGGGGCGAGGGCCGTCACGTTTCCCGTCACCAGGCGGATCCGGTCCCGGTGCTCGTCGAGAATCGCGCGCAGGTACCGTCCGTAGACCATGCGGGGCAGATAGTCCTCGTCCGCGACGTCCATGCCCCGTGAGCGGGCCCATCGCAGCAGGTGGTCGGGAACGTCGCCGAAGGCGCTCATCTTCCCCGCGCAGACGTTCAGCAGGTGACGCGGGTCGGTCGTCGAGTAGGCCTGACCCAGACCGTGCCGCGCGTCCCGGTCTATCAGCACCGTTCGCAGCGGTCCCGCCGTCCGGCGCGCGAGATGCGCGGCGGCCAGCGCTCCGCTGGCTCCGCCACCGGTGATCGCCACCGTCCGCATCCGACCTCCCGAGTCGCGTTCTCGTGCCCCAACCGAGATGGTTCATATTTCCTACGGGAATTAGAGATAAAGATTCGCCGCCGCCGGCCGGGGCCCTGAAGCCTCGACCGGTGGCCGACTCAGGCGGTGGCGCGCAGGTCGGGTGTCCTACCGCGCCGGCGGAGTTCGGGCAGCACGCCCTCACCGAACCAGTAGGCCTCCTCGATGTGCGGATAGCCGGAGAGGATGAACTCCTCGATCCCGATGGCGGCGTACTCCTCGATCCGGTCGGCGACCTCGGTGTGGCTGCCGACCAGGGCGGTTCCGGCGCCGCCGCGCACCAGGCCGACACCCGCCCACAGGTTGGGGTAGATCTCCAGCTGACGGGCGTCCACGCCGCCGCCGTCCCGGTACCGCTGGTGCAGGGAGCGCATCCGCCGCTGGCCGACCGATTCGCTGGCGGCCAGGGCCTGCTGCGCCTTGGCGACGGCGGCGGGATCGAGGCTGTCCAGCAGCCGTCCGGCCTCCCGCCAGGCCCGCTCCGCAGTGTCGCGGCTGAGGGTGTGCAACCGGATGCCGAACCGGAGCGTGCGGCCCTGACGCTCGGCCAGCTGGCTGATGTGGGCGATCTTGGCGGCGACCTGGTCGGGCGGCTCGCCCCAGGTGAGGTAGACGTCGGCGTGGCGAGCCGCGACCGGGCCCGCGGCGCCGGACGAGCCGCCGAAGTAGATCGGCGGGACGGGGTCGGGAGGCTGCCGCACGGTGGCGCCTTCCACCCGGTAGTGCTCGCCGGTGTAGTCGAAGGGCTCGGCCCCCCAGGCGCCCCGCACGACCGACAGGAACTCCTCGGTGCGGGAGTAGCGTTCATCGTGGTCGAGGTGGTCGCCGAAGCGCCGCTGCTCGGCCGCCTCCCCTCCGGTGACCACGTTGAGCGCGAGCCGTCCGCCGGAGATGCGCTGGTAGGTCGCGGCCATCTGGGCCGCCAGGGTCGGAGAGATCAGGCCGGGCCGGAAGGCGACCAGGAACTTCAGCCGGCGGGTCTCACGGACGAGCGCCGAAGTCACCAGCCAGGCGTCCTCGCACCAGGTGCCCGTGGGGGTGAGGACGGCCTCGAACCCCAGATGCTCGGCGGTCCGGGCGACCTGGGCGAGGTAGTCGATGTCTGGAGTGCGGAAGCGGTCGGCGGTGCCCGCCGCTCCTGCGGGCACGCCTACTCCCTTGGGCACGCTGTGGCCTCCGCCGACGAGTGTCCGGCCGTCGCCGGTGGTGGGCAGGAACCAGTGGAATCGCAGGGTCATCGTGTCACTTCCCTTGACGTGCCGCCGTGGCGAGGTCGTTGAAACGCCGGTCGAAGAAGTCGGCGATCGTGACCTTGCCGGGGATCAGGCCGACACCGGAGAAGGAGTCGGCGATCTGCTGTTCGGAGGCGATCACCGAGTCGTCGATGGGAATGATGTCGGCGAGGCGGCGATCGACGGCGCGCTCGGCGACCGGTACGGGCAGCCGGGTCTGTTTCGCCCAGATGCCCGCCCATTGCGCAGGGTGGGTGTTGGACCACTGGATCGCGCGCTGGTAGCGGGCGAGGAAGTCCTTGAGGGCGGCGGTCCGCTCCTTGTCCTTGAGGGTGTCTTTGGAGGTGACCTGGAAGCCGTAGCCGTTGGTGTAGCCGCGGCCGTCGGCCAGGATGCGGGCGCCGTTCTCCAGTTCGGCCTGGGCGGTGTAGGGCTCCCAGGTCGCCCAGGCATCCACGCGGCCGCCGGTGAGCGCGGCGAGGGCGTCGGCGGGCTGGAGGTACTGCGTCTGGATGTCGCCGAACCCGAGCCCGTTCTTCTTGAGCACCGACAGCAGGTGGTAGTTGGCCGAGCTGCCCTTGGCGACGGCGACCTTCTTGCCCTTGAGCTCGGTCGGCGAACGCAACGGGGAGCCCTTGGGCACCACGATGGCCTGCCCCGTCAGGCGGGACTCGGTGGCGCCGACGATGATGATGCGGGCCTTGGACGCCGCCGCGAACACCGGTGGGGTGTTGCCGACGGAGCCGAAGTCGACGGCCCCGGCGTTGACGCCTTCGAGGATCGGCGGGCCGGAGGTGAACAGCGACCATTTGATCTTGTAGGTGAGGCCGTCGAGCTGGCCGGCGGCCGTGAGCATCTCCTGCACGCTGGCGCCCTTCTGGTCTCCGACGCGTAGCACCACTTCCCCCGGCTCGGCCGCTTTGTCGCCGGAGGAGCAGGAGGTCACCGCCGTGAGAAGCGCGGTCAGCAGGAGCACAGCGGCATGCCGTCTGGTCATGTCGTTCCTTCGATGGTCACGCCCAGCCGGGCGAGGAGGGTGGAGCGCAGGTCGATGAGTTCGCGTTGGTCGCGGCGGCGGGGGCGGGGCAGGTCGACCGTGGACTGGTGCGCGATCCGGCCGCCGTCCAGTACCAGAACGCGGTCGGCGAGCAGCAGCGCCTCGTCCACGTCGTGGGTGACCAGCAGGACACCGGGGCTGTGCCTGGCCCACAGGTCGAGCACGAGCCGGTGGATGTTGATGCGCGTCAGCGCGTCGAGCGCGCTGAACGGCTCGTCGAGCAGCAGCAGGTCGGGGTTGCGCACCAGGGCGCGGGCGAGGGAGACCCGCTGGGCTTCGCCTCCGGAGAGGGTGAGCGGCCACACGTCCCGGCGGTCGGTCAGCGCGACCTCCGCCAGTGCGCGCTCGGCTGCGGCGACCGGGTCGGGGGCTCGCAGCCCGAGTGTGACGTTGCTCAGCACGCGCTTCCAGGGAACCAGGCGCGGTTCCTGGAAGGCCACGGCCGCCGTGCCGTCGACGTGCAGGTCGCCGGCGGCGCCGCCGTCGAGTCCGGCGAGCACTCGCAGCAGCGTGGACTTGCCCGAGCCGCTGCGGCCGAGCAGGGCGACGAACTCCCCGCGCTCGATGTCCAGGTCCACGCCGTCCAGGACGCTGCGGGCCCCGAACCGCTTGGTCAGCCCCCCGGATCCGGACGACCGGACTGGTGGCGGTGGAATCCGCCGTGCCGGTATTGGTGGCCTGCGGGCCGGCGTCGGCGCCGTTCACGTTCCGAGCAGTCCGCGTCGCCATGACAGCGCCCTCCCTTCCAGCAGCCGCACCAAGGCGTCGGTGGCGAGGCCGAGGATCGCGTAAACGAGCAGCCCGACCACGACGATGTCGATGCGCAGGAACTCGCGGGCGTCGTTGATCATGAAGCCGAGCCCCGTGCTCGCGTTGATCTGCTCGGCCACGATCAGGGCGAGCCAGGCGATGCCGAGGCTCTGCCGCAGCCCGACCAGCGTCTGCGGCAGCGCGCCGGGCAGCACGATGTGCCTGATCAGCGCGGTCCGGCCGAGCCGCAGGACCTGCCCGACCTCGGCGAGCCTGGCGTCCACGCCGCGAATGCCGGCGTAGGTGTTCAGGTAGATCGGGAAGAGCACGCCGAAGGCCACCAGGACGACCTTGGGGGTCTCTCCGATCCCGAACCAGAGGATGAAGAGCGGGATCAGGCCGAACAGCGGGAGCGCGCGCAGCATCTGCATCGGCGGATCGACGACGCTCTCGCCGGGGCGGCTGAGCCCGGCCAGCAGTGCCAGGGAGAGCCCGGCGACCGCTCCGATGAGGAAACCGATGAGCGCCCGCTGCAAGGAGATCGCGACGGCCTCGCCGAGCGTCCCGTCGGCGGTCAAGGCCACCGCCGTGTCGGCGACGGTCGCGGGCGACGCCAGCAGCCGCTCGGGCAGGACGCCCGCGCTGCTCGCGACCTGCCAGAGGATCAGCAGCGCCAGCGGGCTGACGACCCGCAGCCCGGGGCGGGGCCGCGGCGGAGATGGGGGTCTGGAGCGCGCCCGGGCGGCCGGGCGCGCGAGATCGACGGAGGATGTGGACATGGGACTCCAAGCCCCTTCATGGGAAGCCGGTCGGCGGACAGGGTCGGTCAGCGAACAGGCGGGCGGCCGGAGCGGTGCGCCCGGGCCTGCCGGGATCGCGTCGTCAGCGCGGACACAGGGCGCTCGCCTGCAGCCGGAGATCGACGTGCAGACGGGCGACGAGGGGGACGAGGGGACTCACGGCAGTCACTCTGGCCAATATTTCCTAGTAAGTCAATAGGAAATACATGAATATGGCGTCCGGCACACTGAGGACCGGCCCCGACGCCGGCACACCACGAAACGAGCAGCGGGCCGGGAGCACCGGCGCAGGGTTGCCCGGCCCGCCAGAAGCGGCGGGCCCGCCGGATGTCACGGCGCAGGGGTCAGTGACCGCCGCGCGTACGCCCTGACGTCGGCGTCGGGGTCGGAGCAGGCGCGGCGGAGCGCATCGGCGGCGTCGGTCTCGGTGCCGGCCCAGCGGCCCAGATTGATCACGGCCGCCTTGCGCACGTCCAGGTTCGGGCCGTCCAGCGCCTTGACGAGCGAGCCGAGCGCGGTGGCCGCCGCCGCGTCCAGCGGCGCGGGGCAGCCGATCCCCGCGAGGGCCTCCAGGGCGGCCGCCCGGACCAGATCGTCGGCGTCGTCCGCCAGCCGCTCAGATCGGCCGACAGGCACGCCTTGCGACGAAGGCGTCCAGCGGCGGCACGGTTCACGCGACGGCGCTCCGGCCCCCAAGCACCGCGGTCACCTGGGGCGCGACCCGGCCGGCCCAGCCGTCCAGGATCTCGCCCGCCCGTTCGACCTGCTCCTCCAGCAGCACCGCCCCGGGAGTCGGGACGAACGCCCCCAGTTCCACCAGCACCGCGCGCAGATGCACCTCGACGGCCAGCGCGTGCCGTGCGTTGCCCATGACCATCAGCGGAAGAGCCGCGGCCGAGGCCAGCGCCGCGCCGGGCAGGCGATCCAGGAAGGTCTTCAGCAGCCCCGTATAGGTGCCCTTGTAGGTCGGGCTCGCCACCACCAGCACATCCGCGGCCAGGACCGCCTGTTCCGCCTTCTCCACCGCGGCGGGGACCGAGGACGAGCCCAACCCCACCGCCAGCGCCGAGAGGTCGATGATCTCCTGGTCGGCCGGGCCGATGCGCCCGCCGACGGCCTCGGCGGCCAGGACCGCGACCGCGCGGGTGCGCGATCGCGGCCGGGGGTTGCCCACCAACACGACGACGCGCGCGGCCGACCGCGTCACCACTGGCCCGCCTCCTCGGTCACCAGCCGCACCAGCCGGCCGTCGGCAAGGTCGTAGCGGTTCATGGACGACAGCGGCGGGGAGTAGGCGTGCACGCTCACCGCCGGGGCGGCCGAGACGTTGCGCACCTCGTGGACGTACTCGGCCCCGAACGCGCGGGACCCGCCCGGCGTCACGTCCCGCACCGCGCCGAGGTCACGCTCCTGCAGGCTGCCCAGCGCCACCGCGAACGCACCGCGCGAACCACCGTGGTCGTGCAGCCCGGTGGTCTGACCCGGCGGCCAGTTGATCAGCCAGATCTCGTGGTCGCCATCCCGGCGCAGCCGCCCGTACCAGCGGCCCTGCGGGCTGAGCCGCACCCGCGGCAGCCAGGCATAGCAATCCTCCGCCAGTTCGGTCAACGTCGCGGACGCCACGTCGTCCGCCATAACGGTCATGTTCGTCATCGCCTGCTCTCCCTCTGTCAGCGGATCCTGCGCCGTGTGTCACCTGGGCAAGGCGCGGTGACACAGGCCACCGGCCAGCCGTCCCAGATCGACATGCGGCCGCGTCCACGGAGAGAGCCCAGAGTGCATGCGATCAGCATGGCCGGCATTCTCGACCTAGTCAACCGGAATTATCTGCAATGCACCCCGCACAGGGATCACGGTGCAGCTGCGCGGTGACGCCCACATGCTGAACCTCCGCGCTGCTCGCCTCCCCCGAGCGGCACCTGATCTTTGACATCAACGACCGGGACATGGTCGCCGGATGCCCAGGCCCCCTTCCCGTCGCCGTGCCGGCATCACCCGGACCAGGTGATGCCGCCATGACGGAATAAGTGTCTGCACAGACAGGTTGTTCGCGTCACTTCACCCATGAGGAAGGGCGATCTCGATGGACTCCTCGCTCATCCCGACGCCGGCGGCATGGTGGCGCCCGCCCGGGAGGCCGGTCGCCACCGTGACCGTGAGGGGCCCAGCGCCCGCAACACTGTGAAAGGACGGATGACATGGCCGACAGCACCCTGCCCGAGCCGGTGAAGCTCGGTGACCGCGTGACCTACGACGTACCCGCCGAGCGTGTCGCCCGCGCGACACTCACCCGCTCCGAGACCGGGAATCTGCAGGACGTCCACCTGCTCTACCAGCTGGACGCCGCCTACCGGCGCGCCGCGGCCGACGACTCGATCTCCGTGTTCGTCCTCGCCGCGGAGGGCCAGGACTTCTCGATCGGGCACGACGTCGATGGGCTCTTCAGCACCGACGGCATGGACCAGGTGACGCTGGAGGGCGGACTGGGGCTCGGCGGCGTCGAGGGCGATATGGCCTGGGAGAACGAGGTCTTCCTGCAACTGCACTGGCGCTGGCGCAACTTCCCCAAACCGAGCATCGCCGCGGTTCAGGGGCGCGTGTTCGCCGGCGGCTTGATGATCACGTGGCCCAATGACCTGATCGTGGCCAGTGAGGACGCGCGCTTCGCCGACCCGGTCACGGCGTTCGGGATGAGCGCCGTCGAGCTGTTCATGCATCCGTGGGAGTTCGGTGCGCGCCGTGCGAAGGAACTGCTGCTCACAGGCGACGTCCTGACGGCGGCAGAGGCCAAGGAAATCGGCATGGTCAGCCGGGTGGTCCCCCGAGCCGACCTGGAGTCGGCCACGCTGGCCCTCGCCGAGCGGATCGCGACCCGCCCCACCGCCGGGCTGAAGATGGCCAAGAGGGCCGTGAATCAGACCCTGGAGATCCAGGGCCAGTGGAACGCGCTGCAGGCGGCCTTCAGCCTGCACACCCTCGGCCACGCCAACAACAGGATCGTGAACAACGGCTCCTACATCGACCCCGCGGGCTTTCCGCTGGTCGCTGACATCTGGGAACTGCCGCAAACGGATGCCTGAGTTTCCATCCCCACCGGCAGTGCGGTGATGACCGCCCAACCAGTCAGGGCCCGGGCGTGCTGCAACACCTACCCGGAGGCCGTGCCGGTGTCCGCCGGGCCGCAGGTGATCGGCAAGCGGTTCACCTGCGGCCGGTGCGGTCACCGCGGGCTCGCCCCCTCGTCGCTCTCCGGCCCGAGGCGTGACCAGATCCGCGTGAGGTCGCGCAGGTCGTCGTCGTCCAAACGGTCGAGGAAGAGTCGGCGCAGGTCGGCATGCTGCTGCTTCCATGCCTTGCGCAGGAGGTTGTGCCCATCGGGTGTCAGGACGGCGACGTAGCCGCGTCCGTCCCCGGCCGCACGCTGACGCTCGATGAGCCCGCGGCGCTCCAGCCGGTCGGCGAGCCGGGTGAAACCACCGGTGGACATCAGCCGATCCCTGGCCAGCTCGGACATCCGCATGCCGGAGCGACCGGCTCGACCGAGCAGGGACAGGACACTGTACTCGGCCATGCTCACGCCCAGTGGCGCGATCCCCGCCTCGATCTCACGCCAGATGCGGTCGTGGGCATAAAGGAAACCTCGCCAGGCCTCGTTCTCAAGGTCGCTCAGACGTGGAGTCGCCACCCCCGCAGCATACCGTGACCGCCGTCCTCATCGCCCGGTGTACATGTCTGCGCAGGCAGTACACTGGAAGGAATATCTATCTGCGCAGACACCTTGTTATGATCAGAACACCGAACGGCATCCGCACGAGGACCGTATGGAGAGCACGTTGCCCACCACAGTCGCCGGGGAGCGATCCCCCTTCGAGATCGGCTTCATGACGTTCGCCGAGATCATCGCCGACCCAGCTACCGGTACGCTTCCTTCCGCGCACCAGCGCGCCCGGGAAACCATCGAGCAGGCGCGGCTCGCCGACGAGGCCGGACTCGACCTGTTCGCCGTCGGCGAGCACCACCGCACCGACGTCGTCGGCTCGGCCCCCTCCGTCGTCCTGACCGCAGCCGCCCAGGCCGCCACGAACATCAGGCTGACCAGCGCGGTCACCGTGCTCAGCTCCGACGACCCGGTGCGGGTCTGGGAACAGATCGCCACACTCGACCAGCTCTCCGGAGGCCGGGCCGAGATCATCGCCGGCCGCGGCTCCTGCACCAAATCACCAGCAGACCATCGACCTGTACCGAGAAGCCGCACAGCAGGCCGGGCACGACCCCGCCACGCTGCGCACCAGCATCAACCTCCACGGCTACGTCGGGCGTACCAGCCAGGACGCCCGCGACACGATGTACCCCTACTTCGCGCAGGGCATGATGGCCAACAACCACCAGCGTGGCCGCGGGTTCGCGATGCCGCGGGCCGCCATCGAAGCCCAGCCCCCAACGCCGGACTCGTCGTCGGCAGCCCGCATGAGGTCATCGAGAAGCTGCTGGCCTACCACGAGCTCTACGGCCTGGACCGCGCCCTGATCCAGATCGGCTTCGGCGGGATGCCGCAGCAGGACGTCCTCAAGGCGATCGAACTGCTCGGCGCCGAAGTCGCCCCCGTCGTACGCCGCGAGGTCGGCTCCCGGAAGGAGCAGGCGGCGTGACCACCACCGTGAGCGACATCCTCACGCTCGTGGCGACTCACAAGAGGCCGGCTGACTGACACCAGCCGCGTCACGGTGACCACAAGGGAAACAACCAAGGAGAAAGTCATGCCGCACACGCCACTTACCGCCGACAACAGCGCGGTCGTCCTCATCGATCACGAGGTCGGTTTCTCGAACCTCATCGGATCGCACACGATCGATGAGAACCTCAACGGCACGCTCGCGCTGGCCAAAACCGCGAAGCTGTTCAACCTACCGCTGATCGTCACCGCCGCTCCCGAGGACTTTCCCGCAGGCCCTCTCTACCCCGAGCTCGCGCAGGTCCTCGGCGACACTCCCGTCATCCACCGTCCACCGGTCTTCGACGCTTTCGAGAACGACCAGTTCGCTGCGGCCATCGAGGCCGCCGGACGCAAGAAGCTGATCATGGCGGGCATCCAGACCGACGTCTGCCTCGCCCTGACCGCCTTGACCGCTCTCGACCGCGGCTACGAGGTCTACATCGTCGTCGACGCCTCTGCGGCGACCACCAAAGAGACACACGACACGGCGGTCATGCGACTCGTTCAGGCCGGCGCGATCCCCGTCAACTGGCTCGCCGTCGGCTCGGAGATCCTCCGCGGTTGGGTCGACCAGCCGCTCGCACCAGCGTTCGGGGAGCTTATCTACGAGCACCTGCCGTCCTGGCGGCACAACCACGTGGCGAGCGACGCCATCGCGAAGTACGCCACCAAGTAGTCCCCTAACCGCACCCCGGGCCGGGCGTGCTCCCGCAAAAGGCCGCCCGGTCCGGTCGACCTCTCTGCCGAGCCGCGCCGGGCCTCGCGCGTTGCCCGAGTATTCGTCCGCGGCCGTGTCGGCGGTGGACGCCGGGCTGACACCGGCGACGTGAGTGTAAAAGGCGGCTCGGCTCGTGGTTGGGAAGGTCGGCCGGTACCGGCGGGTGAATAGTCGATGGTCCAGTGGCGTCCGGACAGGACACCTCATTAGTCTTCAGCTGATCTTCAATAAGGGGGATTTATGGAGGCGCTACAGCTCGAAGATCCGCGGACGATGGGCGACTATCGGCTGATTGGTCGGCTCGGTGCGGGAGGCATGGGGCAGGTCTATCTGGGCCGGTCCCGCGGCGGGCGCATGGTGGCCGTGAAGCTGGTGCACGCCAACCTGGCCGCGGACCCGGTCTTCCGGCAGCGGTTCCGGCACGAGGTGGAGGCGGCGCGCCGGGTCGGCGGCCAGTGGACGGCACCGGTGCTGGACGCCGACACCGAATCGGATGAGCCGTGGGTGGCCACCGGCTATGTTCCCGGTCCCACGCTGGCGGACACGGTCGAGCGGCACGGTCCGCTGCCCGAGCTCTCCGTTCTCGCGCTGGCGTCGGGGCTGGCCCGCGCGTTACAGGCTGTGCACGCCCATCGACTGATCCACCGCGACCTCAAGCCGTCCAACGTGATGGTGACCATCGACGGCCCACGGGTGATCGACTTCGGCATCGCGCGGTCGGTGGACGCCGGCGTGGCGACCCGCACCGGGGCCCTGATCGGCTCGCCCGCCTTCATGTCGCCCGAGCAGGCGCGGGGGGCGGAACCGAGCCCGGCCGGCGACATCTTCAGCTTGGGGTCGGTGCTGGCCTACGCCGCGACCGGACGTCGACCGTTCGGCGCCGACGTCGACAACGTGCACGCGGTGCTCCTCCAGGTCACGCAGGGAGACCCGCAGTTGGGCAGGCTGTCCGGACCGGTTCGCACCCTGGTGGAGGCATGCCTGGCCAAAGCACCGGAAGATCGCCCCACACTCGAGGCGATTCTAAGATCTTTGCCCCCGTTCCCGCGGATCTGGTTGCCCGGGGAGGTCGCCACCGAACTGGGTCGGCATACCGCCGGCCTGCTCGACCTGGAGACCCCCGACCTGGAGGCGGCTCACGCCGCACCGTCCCCGCACCCCGGCCCTCCCGGGAGCGGCCACACCAGCACGGCCTCCTTCCGGCGCCGTCCGGCACCGCGCCGCCGGCTGTACCCCGCCCTCGGCGCCGTCGCGGCCGTCGTGATCGCGGCGACCACGGTCATCGCGCTCACCGGCGATGATGGAGAGGCTACCGCCGGGCGGAACACCGGCACCAAAGAACAGGGCACCAAAGACGAGAGCGTCAACGGCGTCGTGCCGCCCGCCATGGTCGGGACGTGGGAGGGAGAGGTCGAACAGGCCGGCACCGAGACATGGTGGCAACGCCGGATCACCCTTTCCCAGGGGGCACTCGGCCAGGACGTCGCCAGGATCATCGTGGCCCAGGAGCCCGGGATGTTCTGCGAGTACGTCGGAAGGCTGGCGTCCAGCTCACCCGCCGTCGATCTGCGTCCACGCCTCACCAGAAGCATCCCGCCGGGCAGATGCGAGGACGACCCGCCGCAGAAGATGACGTTGAAAGGCGCGCAGGTCCACTGGGCCGCCGGGAAGGTGTCCGGCGATCTCTCACGCGCTCGCCACACGGCGGTACCGGCCGATCTCCACGGCCGCTGGGTCGGGTCCGACGGAAACGGTCTGCATAGGGAGTTCGACATCGGTGACGGCGCCGTCGGCACCGAGGCCGTTCGGACCCGGGTGGGCGCTCCAGGCGGTCCCGCCTGCGAGACCGCCGGCGTGCTCGTCTCGGCAGACGATCCGATCATCTTCCTGGCCACCCGCTTGATCAGCCGGACCTCCGGCTGTTCACTCAACCCGGCTCTGCAGGCTTTCAAGCTGGAAGCCCAAGGCTTGACCTGGGGGTACGGGGACGCAAGCAATGGCGACAGTGCCCAGCTGCGCCGCCCCTGACATCGACTGCCGTACCCGACGCAGCGTTACCGCGGCGCCGAAGACCGCACGGGCCCTCCCCCCGGAGTGTGGACACCCTGAGCGCCCTGGATCATGGAAGGTCTGGGGGTAAGAGGGGTCCCGTGTGAGGATGAAGGTCTACTCCGAGGAGTTCAAGGCCGACGCGGTGGCGTTGTACCTGTCGGATCCGTCGCGGACGTATGCGTCGGTGGCCAGGGATCTGGGTGTCAACCGGGAGACGCTGCGTCTGTGGGTGCGGCAGGCCCGTGCCGGGCAGACCGGCGGGCGGCAGGCCGAGGGTGGCAGGCCGGCCCGGCGGCCCGAGCCGGGTGCTGGCCCGGTAGCCTCCGACGCCGTGCTTGAACAGGAGAATCGGCAGCTGCGCGCCAAGGTGCGCGAGCTGGAGGCCGAGCGCGACATTCTGCGTCGGGCGGCCAAGTATCTCGCGGGAGAGACGAACTGGTGAGTCGCTTCCAGTTCGTTGAGGACCATCGTGAGCTGTTCAGCGTCAAGCGGCTGTGTCATGTCCTTGAAGTCTCCCGGTCGGGCTACTACCGGTGGCGGGAGGCCCGCCGGGCCCGGGCCGAGCGGCGCCGTGCCGACGAGGCGCTGGCCGAGCAGATCCGCCGGATCCACGCCGATCAGGACGGCACCTACGGGTCGCCGCGGGTCACGGCCGAGCTGCGCGGTCAGGGGTGGCGGGTGAACCACAAGCGCATCGAGCGGGTGATGCGCGCCTTCGACATCGTCGGCGTGCACCTGCGCAGGAAGGTCCGGACCACCGTGCCCGAGCCCTCCCACCAGAAGGTGGGCGACCTGATCAAGCGGACTTCTGCGCCCCGGCACCGAACCAGCGGTACGTGGGCGACATCACCTACCTGCCGGTCGCAGACGGCAGGTTCCTCTACTTGGCGACCGTGATCGACCTGTACTCACGCCGGCTGGCGGGCTGGTCGATCGCCGACCACATGCGCACCGAGCTGGTCATCGACGCGTTGGAGGCCGCGGCCCGCACCCGTGGCGGGCGGCTGGACGGCGCCGTCTTCCACTCCGATCACGGCGCCCAGTACACCTCGGCTGACTTCGCCGCCGCCTGCGCCCGCCTGGGCGTCGTCCAGTCGATGGGCGCGGTCGGCACAAGCGCCGACAACGCCCTGGCCGTGGCGTTCAACGCCAGCCTGAAACGAGAGACCCTGCAGGGCCGCAAGCGCTGGTCCGGGCCACGCCAGGCCCGGCTGGCGGTGTTCCGGTGGGTCACGCGCTACAACACCACGCGCAGGCACTCGGCCCTCGGCCACACCAGCCCGATCAACTACGAACAACAGACCGATAAGGTGGCTCAAGCCGCATAACAACCGGTGTCCACACTTCGGGGGGAACCCCCGTTCAACGAGCTGATCGCCAACTGCGTCATCTACTCCAACGCCTGCGACATCACCGACGCCGCCAACGCCCTAGCCGCCGAGGGCCACCCCGTCGACACCGAGGACCTGGCCACCGTCTCGCCCTACATCACCACCACACCATCCGCCGGTTCGGCAACTGGACCCTCAACCTCACCCCGCCCGATCAGACCCGACCACGCGCTTGGACCTGGAACCGCGCGTGCTGTTCGGTACACCGCCTGCCTGAGTCCCCACCCGGCGCTGTTCCGTTAGGGGATCCCCCACCGGAACACCGGCCAGCCGAGACGGACATCCAGGTCGAACTGTTCCGTAAGAGTGTTCCGCGAACTGTCCCGGTGACGGGGCCCTATCCGGAACACTGGAGCCCGTGAACGCCGTCAACGCCGCGCCGAACGCGATCCGGGTCGGCTACGCCCGCTGCTCCACCGACGAGCAGGACGTCGTGCTCCAGACCGATCAGCTGCTCGGGCTCGGCGTGCCCGAGGATCGGATCTACATCGACCGGGGTTTCTCCGGGACCACCCGCCGCAACCGCGCTGGCCTGGACCGGGCGCTGGCCGCGGTGTGGCCCGAGAGCGTGTTCACCGTGACCGAGTTCGACCGGTTCGCCCGCAACATGGCCGAGGCCAACCAGATCCTCACCGACCTGTCCGACCGCGGCGTGCTGTTCGGGCTCGGCGGGTCGGTCTACGACTGGAACGACCCGTTCGGCCGACTGTTCCTGCAGACCCTGGCGATGGTGGCGGAGTTCGAGGCGAACCTGGGCCACCTGCGCACCCGCGAGGGCATGGCCCTGGCCAAGAAGAACGGCAAGCTGAAGGGCAAGCAGCCCAAGCTGCCCGAGCCAGCGCGGCGTTCCATCCGCCGCCGCTACGCCGAGGGCGAGGTCTCCCTCGCCGACCTGGCCACCGAGTACAGCGTCGGCCGTTCCACCATCCACCGCATCATCCACGACCCGACGCCCGGGCCGAACTGACGGCCAGTCTCGTTCCCTCCACACCAAAGGGTGAGTACCGATGTTCGATGAGCAGGAGGAAGGGCCGGAGTTCGGGTACGCGGTGGACGCTGGCCGAGGACGAGCCCGGCTAGCGCTAGCCGACCCGGCCCTGCGCGGTGCAGGGGCCGAGGGGCGGATCAGGTTCGCCAACGCGCCGTCAGCAGGCGTTGCGCGGGGGGCAGCCCGGGCAGGTCGGCGCGCGGCTGGGCGGCGAGGCCGCCCAGGGCGATCGCGATCAGGCGGCGCCGGGCGGCCCGCGCTTCGGTGGTGAGCGCGGGGTCGTCCACGTCCTGGATCTGCTCGACCAATGGCGACCGGCCCAACTGCTCGATGAGCAGGAGGACGTCGGTCGCCGTCACGTCCCGGCGTAGTCCGCCGCACTCGTGCGCGCGGTCCACCAGGACAGCGAAGTCCCGGTCTGCCGAGGCCGCGAGGCCGGCCATCTGCGGGGGCAGCGACGTCAGCCTCCCCAGCGGGGCCAGCGTGCCCTGGCCGTACTCGACGCTCTCGACGACCAGGTTCTGCAGTCCCTGCCACGGGTCGGGGTGGTCGGCGGCCGTCCGCACGGTCGCTATCCACTGCTGGTTCGACAGCACCAGCAGCCGTTCGTACAAGGCGGCCTTGCCGTTGTAGCGCCGGTAGAGCGTGCCCACGCCGACCCCGGCGGCCTCGGCGATCGCGTTGACCGAGGCGTGCACCCCGTCGCGCGCGAACACCCGCCGGGCGGCCTGCAGGAGGGCTTCGTCGTTACGGGCGACCTCGGCCTGCCGGGCCTGCTGCTGTTTGGAGACACCCATGCCGGTCATCCTAGACCTTGCGGAGCGAATGACTCCGCAGTAGTGTCCTCGATCTGCGGAGCGAATTGCTCCGCACTGAGAGGGAAACGAGGACCCTATGCACTCGACCAAGACCGTGCTCGTCGCCGGAGCGACCGGAAACCAAGGCGGTGGCACCGCCCGGGCGCTGCTCGCCGACGGCTGGAACGTACGGGCCCTGGTGCGCGACGCGGACGCGGTCCCCGCCCGCGCCCTGGCCCGCGCCGGCGCGACCCTGGTGCGCGGCGACCTCGATGATGCGGAGTCACTGGCCCGGGCGGCCGCCGGCGCCCACGGCGTGTTCAGCGTCCAGCCGCTGGCCGTCACCGAGGAGGAACTGGCCACCGAGGTCCGCCGCGGGATCGCCCTGGCCGACGCCGCCCGGGCCGCAGGAGTCGCGCACCTGGTCTACAGCTCCGTCGACGGCGCCGAACGCGCCACCGGCATCGACCACTTCGAGTCCAAGACCCGCATCGAGGAGCACATTGCCGCCACCCTCCCGTCGGCGACGATCCTGCGGCCGGTGTTCTTCATGGACAACCTGCTGTGGTACGCCGACGCCACCAACGAACGCGTCCTGGAACTACCGGTGGTCCCCGACCGCCCGATGCAGATGATCGCGGCCTCGGACATCGGCCGGATCGCCGCCAAAGCGTTCGCCGAACCCGATGCCTATCTCGGCGCCCGGCTGGCGATCGCCGGGGACGCCGTCAGCTTCGAGCAGGTGGCGGCGGCTTACCAGCAGGTGACCGGTGTCCCCACGCGGCTGGCGCCCAAGCCGATCGAGGAACGGATGTACCAGTGGTTCGCAGAGGACGGCTACCAAGCCGACATCCCCACCC
>NZ_VCKZ01000017.1 GCF_005889745.1 Actinomadura geliboluensis | reverse complement strand
TCCTTTCGGTGGTCCCGCGGAGGGTCAGAGCTTCTGCATGATCTCCCGCATGAGGACGGCCGTCTCGCTCGGGGTCTTGCCGACCCGGACGCCGACCTTCTCCAGGGCCTCCTTCTTCGCCTGCGCGGTGCCGGCGGAGCCGGACACGATCGCGCCCGCGTGGCCCATGGTCTTGCCCTCGGGGGCGGTGAACCCGGCGACGTAGCCGACGACCGGCTTGGTCACGTGCTGCTCGATGTAGGCGGCGGCGCGCTCCTCGGCGTCGCCCCCGATCTCACCGATCATCACGATGGCGTCGGTGTCCGGGTCGTCCTGGAACGCCTGGAGGGCATCGATGTGGGTGGTCCCGATGACGGGGTCGCCGCCGATGCCGACGCACGTGGTGAAGCCGATGTCGCGCAGCTCGTACATCATCTGGTACGTCAGCGTCCCGGACTTGGACACGAGGCCGATGCGGCCGGGCGTGGTGATGTCGGCCGGGATGATGCCGGCGTTCGACTTGCCGGGGGACGCGATGCCGGGGCAGTTCGGCCCGATGATGCGGGTCTTGTTGCCGTTCTTCTCGGCGTAGGCCCAGAAGTGCGCGGTGTCGTGCACCGGGATGCCCTCGGTGATGACGACGCAGAGCGGGATCTCGGCGTCGATCGCCTCGACGACGGCGTCCTTGGTGAACTTCGGCGGGACGAACACGACCGACACGTCGGCGCCGGTCTGCTCCATGGCCTCCTTGACGGTGCCGAACACCGGGAGGGAGGTGCCGTCGAAGTCGACCGTCTGGCCGGCCTTGCGGGCGTTCACGCCGCCGACGACCTGGGCGCCGGACGCGAGCATCCGGCGGCCGTGCTTGGTGCCCTCGGAGCCGGTGATGCCCTGCACGATGATCTTGCTGTTCTCGGTGAGCCAGATGGCCATGCTCATGCACCTGCCGCTGCGAGTTCGGCGGCGCGCTTGGCCGCTTCGTCCATGGTGTCGACCTGCTGGACGCCGGGCAGCGCCGCGTCGCTGAGGATCTTGCGGCCGAGCTCGGCGTTGTTGCCGTCGAGCCGGACGACGAGGGGCCGGTCGACGGCCTCGCCGCGGTCGGCCAGCAGCTGGTAGGCCGAGACGATGCCGTTGGCGACGGCGTCGCAGGCCGTGATGCCGCCGAAGACGTTGACGAAGACCGACTTGACGGCCGCGTCGGACAGCACGATCTCCAGCCCGTTCGCCATCACCTCGGCGGACGCGCCGCCGCCGATGTCGAGGAAGTTGGCGGGCTTCTGGCCGCCGAACTGCTCGCCGGCGTAGGCGACCACGTCCAGGGTGGACATGACGAGGCCCGCGCCGTTGCCGATGATGCCGACGCTGCCGTCGAGCTTGACGTAGTTGAGGTCCTTGGCCTTGGCCGCGGCCTCCAGCGGGTCGGCGGCGGCCTTGTCCTCGTACTTCTCGTGGTCCTGGCGGAACCCGGCGTTGTCGTCCAGGGTGACCTTGCCGTCGAGGGCCTTCACCTGGCCGTCGGCGGTGAGGATCATCGGGTTCACCTCGACGAGGGAGGCGTCCTCGTCGGTGAACACGGCCCACAGCCGCTCGATCAGCTCGGCGGCGCCGTCGAGGGCCTCCTCGGGCAGCCGGCCCTGCTCGGCGATCGCGCGGGCCTGGGCCCGGTCGACGCCGTCCAGCGGGGAGACGGGGACCATCGCCAGCCGGTCGTGCGGCACCTCCTCGATCTCCACGCCGCCCTCGACGGAGCAGATGGACAGGAAGGTGCGGTTGGCGCGGTCGAGCAGGAAGGAGAAGTAGTACTCCTGCGCGATCGCGCTGCCCTCCTCGACCAGGACCTTGTGGACCGTGTGGCCCTTGATGTCCATGCCGAGGATCCGGCCGGCGAGCGTCTCCGCCTCGTCGGCCGTGTCGGCCAGCTTCACACCGCCGGCCTTGCCGCGGCCGCCGGTCTTCACCTGGGCCTTGACCACGACCTTCTTGCTGCCCGCGGAGAACAGCTCCTCCGCGATGGCGCGCGCTTCCTGGGGAGTATGGGCGACCTTGCCGGTGGGCACCGGTACCCCGTACTCGGCGAAGAGTTCCTTCGCCTGATGTTCGAACAGGTCCACGAGGGCGTCCTTAACGGATCGACAGCCAAAGACCACACGAGTCGGCGATCTACACGGGTTTCCGTGCGGCCGGCACTCTGCGGTCCGCTCCGTCGATGCAGCCTAGTCAACCCGCCTTCATGGTGATGCCGCCGGGTCCATATGTCACCGATAGTTCTCCCCGGCGGCAAGGGCGGCGGGGCCCGAGGTGTCTCATCCTGAGGTGTGGGCACGTAGTGGCTCGTGAGGAGGATGAACCAATTGACGTAGTTTGATGTACTTAATTCGCTGCGCTGGGCTGTGGCGAAGGGGGCGAACGGATGGCGATGGCGGAGGAACGGGACGCGTCCGTCACAGCGTCCGTCACGGCCTCCGTCCAAGTACGGCCCGCACCGGGCACTCCCATCGTGCCGCCCGCACGGCGCGGGCCCGAGCATCGCGGCACCGGACGACGCGGCCGTGGACGACGCGGCACCTCCTCCCGCAGGCGGTCGGGCGCCCGCAAGGTCCGCCGCGCCACCGCCCTGCTGCTCGTCGCCGCGCTCATCGCGACCGGCGGCGCCACGGCGCCCGAACCGGCCGGCTCCGGCTGGGCGAGCCCCGGCCTCGTCGGCGGGGGCGGCTGGCCGTTCACCGGCGTCCCGCTCTCCCCCGAGCAGGCCGAAGGGGCCGCCTACCTGCCGGACAGCTCCGTCGTCCGGCTCGCGGACGGGCGCGTGCGGCTGATCCCGTCCGGCGGCGACAAGCCCATCACGGTGGACGCGTCCGACCCGCGCGTCGGCAGGGCCGTCCGGTCCGACAGCGCCTGGCTCGCGCAGGGCACCGTCCCCACCGGCGGGCAGGGCCAGACCTACCGCGACATGTCGGCGCGCGCGCTGCTCGACCTGCGGCTCCTCACCCGCCCGAACGGGGCGTCGCTCGCGTCCTGGTACAGCAAGTGGCGGTACTCCTGGCCGCGCGACTCCGCGTTCACCGTCGCCGCCTTCACCGTCACCGGGCACCCGTCGGAGGCCCGCCGCGTCCTGCGCTTCCTCGCGCGTGTGCAGAGCGACAACGGCATGTGGGCCGCGCGCTACAACGCCGACGGGACGGCCGTCACCGACGGCCGCGTCCCGCAGCTCGACTCGCTCGGCTGGGTGCTGTGGGCCGCCTGGTTCTACCGGGTGCAGACCGGCGCGCCGGACGAGCTGCCCGACCTGTGGCCGATGGTGCGGCGCGCCGCCGACCACCTGACCCGCTCGCTGGACGCCGAGGGCCTGCCGCCCGCCTCGTCCGACTACTGGGAGCGCGACCCCGGCCGCGAGCAGGACCCGCGCCGCCCCACGCTCGGCGTCGTCGGACCCGTGCTGGCGGGGCTGCGGGCCGCCGCCGACCTCGCGGGGATGCGCGGCGAGCCCGGCAAGTCCTCCGAGTGGCGGGGCGCGGCGCAGCGGGTCGCCGACGCCGTGGCCCGGCAGTTCGCGCCCTACGGCTACCCGCGCTCGCCCGTCCCCGGCGGCCTGATGGACACCTCCGTGACGTTCCTCGCCCCGCCGTTCGCGCCGGAGGACCCCGAGGTCACCGCCGCGATCGGGGACGCCGCGCGCAAGCAGTCGCTGCCGAACGGGGGCGTGCTGCCGGGCGAGCGCTGGTCCGGCACCCCGGACGTCGCCTGGACCCCGGAGACGGCCCTGTTCGGGCTGAACGCCGCCGCGGCGGGCCGCACGGACGAGGCGCTCTCCCGGCTGAGCTGGCTGGCGGCGCACCGCACGTCCCTCGGTGTCCTGCCGGAGAAGGTCGGCCCGACCGGCAAGCCCGCCGGCCCGGCGCCGCTCGGGTGGACGGCGTCCCTCGTGCTGCTCAGCCTGGCGGCGCTGGAGCGCCCGCTGCCCGTCCCCTAGCCGAACCGCTCGCCCAGCCGAACTGCTCGCCTAGCTGAACTGCTCGTAGGCGAGCTTCGCGACGAGCGCGCTGACCACGCAGAGCAGGACGACCCGGACGAACCCCGCGCCGCGTTTGATCGCCATGCGCGCGCCGAGCTGCGCGCCGACCGCGTTGGCCACCGCCATGCCCAGTCCGACCGCCCACAGCACGTGCCCCTGCGCGGCGAAGACGAGCAGCGCCCCGAGGTTGGTGCAGGCGTTGATGATCTTCGAGGTGGCGGACGCGTCCACGAAGTCCATGCCGAGCAGCGCGGTGAACGCCACGACCAGGAACGTCCCCGTGCCGGGCCCGACGAGCCCGTCGTAGAAGGCGATGGCGACGCCCGGGACGAGCACCGCGGCGGCGACCCGGCGGCGGGTCCGCAGCACCAGCCGGGGCGCCCGGCCGAGATCGGGCTTCAGCACCACGATCGCGGCCACCGACAGCAGCACGACCATGATGACCGGCTTGAGGACGTCCGAGGAGATCACCGTCGCGCACAGCGCCCCGCCCGCCGCGCAGCACACCGCGAGCACCCCCGCCGGGACGGCGACGCGCACGTCCGGCTTGGCCTTGCGCGCGTAGGCGACGGCCGCGGACGCCGTGCCCGCGATCGAGCCGAGCTTGTTGGTGGCGAGCGCCGCCGCGACCGGCTGCCCCGGGTTGGCCAGCAGCAGCGCGGGCAGCTGGATCAGCCCGCCCCCGCCCACCACCGCGTCGACCCAGCCGGCCGCGACGGCGGCGGCCAGCAGCATGAGCACCTGCTCGGCGTGCACGGGGACTCCCGGGGGTAAGGAGTGAATCAGAGATCGCTGGTTACCCTATCGGCGTCCCCGGGGGCGTCACGAGGTCCACTCGTCGGCGAGGACGGCCCAGACCTGGACGTCCCGGCGCTCGCCGCCCAGCGTGAACCCCTGCCGCAGCACGCCCTCGCAGGTCATGCCGAGGCGCTTCGCGACCGCCGCGCTGGCCGTGTTGCGCGGATCGCAGAGCCACTCGACCCGGTGCAGCCCCCGCACGCCGAACGCCCAGTCGATCATGTGGCGGACGGACGTCGTGATGAGCCCCCGCCCGCGCGCCCCCGCCGCGAGCCAGACGCCCGCCTCGCAGGTGCCCTGACTCGCGTCGAACGTCCGGAAGACGGTCCCGCCCTGGAGGACGCCGTCGACCCAGATGCCGTAGATGCGCCCCCGGTCGGCGGCCTGCTTCTCCGCGTACGACTGGAGCAGGGCGCGGGCCGTCTCCTCGTCCACGACCGTCCGGGCCCACGGGATGTACTCGTCGATCTCGGCGCGGACCGCCCGCGCGTGCTCGGCGAACTCCGCCGCCCGCCACGGTTCCAGCGGGCGGAGCTCGGCGCCGTCGGCGAGCGTGAGAGCGAACATCGGACCTCCAGGGGGTACGTACCGAACATTTGTTATGTACCCTACGGGAATGCCCGCCCGAGGTGATCACGACGCCCGCCGCCGGGACGTGTCCGAGGCCGTCTGGCGCGTCCTCGCCGAGCACGGCTTCGGCGGCCTGACCCTGCGCGCCGTCGCGGCCGAGATGGGCGCCTCCACCGGCCTGCTCACCCACTACTTCCCGAACAAGCGGGCCCTCGTCGAGCACGCCCTCGACGTCGCCGACGAGCGCACCGCGAACCGCCCGCTCCGCACCGCGCGGCCGGGCCTGCCCGCCCTGCGCGCCGCCCTCCTCGACGTCCTGTCCCTCACCCCCGCCGCGACGGCCATGAACCGCGTGTGGGTCAGCTCCTGGGACGTCTCGCTCGCCGACCGCGACCTCGCCGCCCGCCAGCGGGACCGCTACGGCGGCTGGCGCGACCGCCTGCGCCCGCACGTGGCGGCGGCGGTCGCCCGCGGCGAGCTGCCCGGCTCCCGCGACGTGGACGAGGTCGTCGCGTCCGCCGCCGCCTTCGCGCACGGGCTCGTCGTCCACGCCCTCTTCGACCCCGCGGCCTTCCCGCCCGACCGGCAGATCGCCATGCTCGACGCGTTCCTGGCGTCCCTCGCCCCGGACTCCCCCGCGGAGTGAGAACGCGCGATGCTGGGGCCATGACGATCAGCACGCGGGCCCTCGGCGCCGACTTCCCCACCCCGATCGACGACCGCTACTTCGAGGACTACAAGGAGGGCTCGGTCTACGAGTACGGCCACGTCACGCCGGACGAGGCCGAGATCATCGAGTTCGCCCGCCGGTTCGACCCGCAGCCGATCCACGTCGACCCGGAGTTCGCCGCGACCGGCCCGTTCGCGGGCATCATCGCGAGCGGCTGGCACACCGGCTCGATCATGATGCGGCTGTTCGCCGACCACTTCCTGTCCCGCGTCGCGAGCCTCGCCTCCCCCGGCGTGGACGAGCTGCGCTGGCCGGCGCCCGTCCGCCCCGGCGACCGCCTCCGGCTGCGCGTCGCCGTCCTGGAGGCGCGCCCGTCCCGCTCCAAGCCCGACCGCGGCATCGTCCGCACCCGGGCCGAACTCCTCAACCAGGACGACCAGGTCGTCCTGCACACCCTCCCGATGAACCTCCTGCGCCGCCGCCCCGCCTGACCGGGGCCGGGCGGGTCAGAGCTTCTCGATGGTGGCGAAGCGCAGGACGAGGGTGCGGACCCCGTACTCGCCGCCGAAGTCGATGCTGGCCTTCTCACCGCGGTCGTAGACCGAGACGACGGTGCCGAGCCCGAACGCGTCGTGGGTGACCTTGTCGCCCGGGGCGAGGGACGGGACGGGGCGGTTCCCCGGTGAGCGGGTGCCGGGCCGCGCCGCCATGCGCGACATCGCCGGGCTGGACGTCGACGACGCCTCGCGCTCCCACTCGACGAGGCTCTTCGGGACCTCACCGAGGAACCGGGACGGCGGGTTCACCTGCGGCGCGCCCCACGAGCTGCGCATCGCGGCACGGGAGACGTAGAGGCGCTGCCGGGCGCGGGTGATGCCCACGTAGGCGAGGCGGCGCTCCTCTTCGAGCTCCTTGGGGTTGCTCATGGCGCGCAGGTGCGGGAAGACGCCGTCTTCCATGCCGGTGAGGAACACGACCGGGAATTCGAGGCCCTTCGCGGTGTGCAGGGTCATCAGGGTGACGACGCCGTGCTCGCTCTCCTCGGGCTGCTCGCCCGGCGGGACGGGGCCGCCCTTGGCGCCGCCCGGAATGGAGTCGGCGTCGGCGACCAGCGCGACCTGCTCCAGGAACTCGGGGAGGCGGCCCTCGGCGGACTCGCCGTCGAGGCGCTCCTCGAACTCGCGGGCGACGGCCTCCAGCTCCTGGAGGTTCTCGACGCGGGTCTCGTCCTGCGGGTCCTTGGAGTTCTGGAGCTCCTCCAGGTAGCCGCTGGCCTTGAGCACCTCGGCGATCAGGTCGGCGGGGGTGAGCGACTCGGCGGCGGCGCGCAGCTCGTCCAGCAGGGTGACGAACTCGCGGACGGCGTTGATCGAGCGGGTCGCCATGCCGGGGACGTCCTCGGGCACGCGGAGCGCCTGCCAGAACGAGATGCGCTCGCGGGACGCGTACGCCTCGACGCACGCCTCGGCGCGGTCGCCGATGCCGCGCTTCGGGACGTTCAGGATGCGCCGCAACGAGACGGTGTCCTCGGGGTTGGCGAGGCAGCGCAGGTAGGCGAGGGCGTCGCGGATCTCCTTGCGCTCGTAGAACCGGACGCCGCCGACGACCTTGTAGGGCAGCCCGACGCGGATGAACACCTCTTCGAAGACGCGCGACTGGGCGTTGGTGCGGTAGAACACGGCGACGTCGCCGGGGCGGGCGTCGCCCTCGTCGGTGAGCCGGTCGACCTCGTGGGCGACGAACGCGGCCTCGTCGTGCTCGTTGTCGGCCACATAGCCGGTGATCTTGTGGCCCTCGCCCTGGTCGGACCACAGCTTCTTCGGCTTGCGGTCGGCGTTGCGCTCGATCACCGCGTTGGCCGCGGACAGGATCGTCTGCGTGGAGCGGTAGTTCTGCTCCAGCAGGATCGTCGTGGCGTCCGGGTAGTCGCGCTCGAACTCCAGGATGTTGCGGATCGTCGCGCCGCGGAACGCGTAGATCGACTGGTCGGCGTCGCCGACGACGCACAGCTCCGCCGCGCCGACCCCCTCGACCGGGGCCGTCAGCTCGCGGACGAGCTCGTACTGCGCGTGGTTGGTGTCCTGGTACTCGTCGACGAGGACGTGCCGGAACCGGCGCCGGTAGTGCTCGGCGGCCTCCGGGAACACCTGCAGCAGGTTGACCGTCATCATGATCAGGTCGTCGAAGTCCATGGCGCCGGCCTGCTGGAGCCGCGCCTGGTACATCTCGTACGCCTCGGCGAGCGTCTGCTCCATGTGGGTCGAGGCGCGGTCCTTGAACGTCTCGTAGTCGATCAGCTCGTTCTTCAGGTTGGACACCTGGGCGCTGAACGACTTCGGCGGATACCGCTTCGGATCGAGGTCGAGCTCGCGGCAGACCAGCGCCATCAGCCGGTTCGCGTCGGCCTGGTCGTAGATCGAGAAGCTCGTGGGGAAGCCCAGCCGCTTGGCCTCGCGGCGCAGGATCCGCACGCAGGCGGAGTGGAACGTCATCACCCACATGGCGCGCGAGCGCGGCCCGACGAGGGCGTCGACGCGCTCCTTCATCTCGGCGGCGGCCTTGTTGGTGAAGGTGATCGCGAGGATCTGGCCGGGGTGCACGTCCCGCTCGCCGAGCAGGTGCGCGATGCGGTGGGTGAGCACCCGGGTCTTGCCCGAGCCGGCGCCCGCGACGATCAGCAGGGGGCCGCCGGAGTGCACGACGGCGGCGCGCTGCTGCGGGTTGAGGCCATCGAGCAAGGGGTGAGCTTCGGTCTTCGACATCACGTGCGAGTCTACGGCGCGGCGCGGACGATTTCGGCGTCCTGCTGCAAGGGCCCGACACGCTGCAAGGGCCCGACACGACGTGACCGCGGCCGTGGCGGGCCGCGCACGGGCCCGCCACGGCCGGAGGTCAGGACGTCTTGCGGTGGTCGCGGGCCGACTCGGCGGCCGCGTGGACGGTGGCGAGGTCGGCGCCCGTCGCCGCCATGGACGCGGCGGCGACCGCGCCCTCCACCAGGGGCGCGTCCGCGAGCAGGACGTCGTCGCCGTCGGCGTCCTCGATGAGCATCTTGGCGGTGAGGACGGAGCTGCCGAGGTCGGCGAGCAGCACCACGCCGTCACCGTCGCCGGCGGCGGCGACGGCCTGCTCGACCAGGTCGATGCTGGTGCCGAGGCGGCCCTCGGAGTCGCCGCCGGCGGGCTCGACGACGGCCTTGCCGACGCCCATCGCGCGGGCGACCTCGGCGGCGCCCTCGGCCAGCGTCCGGCTGTGCGAGATGATCACGATGCCGACCATCAGCCCTCCCCCGTCACGTCGGCGAGCGCCCCGAACAGGAGCGCGGTGGACGCGGCGCCCGGGTCCAGGTGCCCGACGCTGCGCGCTCCGAGGTAGCTCGCGCGGCCCTTGCGCGCCTGCATCGGGACGGTGTCGTCCGCGCCCTTGGCGGCGGCCTCGGCGGCGGTGCGCACGCACCCGGCGAGGCCGGAGCCGTCCGCCAGCGCCGCCTCGTAGGCCGCGACGGCCGGGGCGAGCGCGTCGACCATCGTCTTGTCGCCGTCGGCGGCCTTCCCGAGGTCGCGGACGCCGTCCAGCGCGGCCCGCAGCGCGGCGCCGAGCGCGGCGGCGTCCACGTCGGCGGCGTCGCCGAGGGCCTTGCCCGCGCGGCGCAGCGCCGTCCCGTAGAGGGGGCCGGACGCGCCGCCGGTCTTGGACACGATGGCGCGCCCGGCCGCGATCAGCACCTTGCCGGGCGGGACGCCCTCCGGGAGGGCGTCGACGGCGGCGCGGAAGCCCCGGTCGAGGTTGTGGCCGTGGTCGCCGTCGCCGATGGCCGCGTCCAGCCGGGTGAGCCGCTCGGCGTCGGCGGTGACCAGTTCGGCGGCGTGCCGGATCCAGGAGGCGAAGTCGTCGGCGTTCATCGAGCCGGGGTTCATCGAGCCCGTGTTCATCGGCCCCACCGGAGCCCGGGGGTCTCGACGGGCGCGTCCCAGAGGCGGGTCAGGTCGGGCGTCATCCGGCAGACGCTGATCATGCAGCCGGCCATCTCCAGGCTCGTCACGTACGGGCCGACCAGGGTGCGGACGACGGTCGCGCCGTGCCCCTCCAGCCATTCGGCCGCCGCCGCGTACGCGATGTACTGCTCGATCAGCGGGGTGCCGCCCATCCCGTTCACCAGCACCAGCACCTCGGACCCGGACAGCGCCATGTCCGCGTCGATCGCGCTGAGCGACGCGGCCACGATCTCCGCCGCCGTGCCGAGCGCGACACGCTCCCGGCCGGGCTCGCCGTGGATGCCGATGCCGAGCTCCATCTCGCCCTCGCCCAGCTCGAACGTGGGCGTCCCGGCGGCGGGCACCGTGCACGGCGAGATCGCGACGCCGAACGACCGGCTGCGCTCGTTCACCTCCCGCGCCACCGCCGCGACCGCGTCCAGCGCCGCGCCCTCCTCGGCGAGCGCGCCGGCGATCTTCTCGACGAACAGGGTCGCGCCGGTGCCGCGCCGCCCGGCGGTGAACGTGCTGTCCTCGACGGCGACGTCGTCGTTCACGATGACCGAGGTGACCTCGATGTCCTCGTCCTCGGCGAGTTCGGCGGCCAGCTGGAAGTTCATGACGTCACCGGTGTAGTTCTTCACCAGGTGCACCACTCCGGCGCCGCCGTTCACCGCCATCGTCGCCGCGATGATCTGGTCGGGGACGGGCGAGGTGAACACTTCGCCGCAGCAGGCCGCGTCCAGCATGCCGTGGCCGACGAACCCGGCGTGCAGCGGCTCGTGACCGGATCCCCCGCCCGACACCAGGGCGACCTTCCCGGCGCGGGGCGCGTCCGCCCGCACGACGGTGCCGTTCGCCGGGTCGACGTTCAGCGAGGGGTGCGCGGCGGCCAGGCCGCGCAGCGCGTCGGAGACCACGTCCGCCGGGGCGTTGATGAGTTTGCGCATGTCTCTTGCTCTACCCCGGTGCGGCGCCGCGTCCCAGACCCAATCGCGGACGGTCCGCGATCTTCACCGCCCGCGCCCGTATAGGTTTTCGGTCGTGACCAACGGACCCGCGTTCCTCTACGACTGCGACACCGGCATCGACGACGCGATGACGCTGCTCTACCTGGCCTCGCTGGTCCGGGCGGGCGAGGCGGAACTGGCGGCGGTCGGCACGGTGCACGGCAACATCGACCCGCTGACCGGCGCGCTGAACACGCTGCGCGTGCTGGAGGCGGCCGGGATCACCGGGGGCGTCCCGGTCGCGGTCGGCGCGGACCGGCCGATGGCGCAGGACGTCCACTACGCCCTGGACTGGCACGGGACGGACGGCCTCGGCGACACGCACCTGCCCGAACCGGCGGGACGGCCGGTCGCCGAGCCCGCCCCGGCGCAGATCGTCCGGCTGGCGCGCGAGCGGCCCGGCGAGCTGACGCTGCTCGCGACCGGCCCGCTGACGAACCTGGGCGCGGCGCTGCTGCTGGACGGCGAGCTCCCGTCGCTGATCCGCGAGGTCGTCGTCATGGGCGGCGCGTTCGACCACCCGGGCAACATCACGACGCACGCCGAGGCGAACATCTGGCACGACCCGGAGGCCGCCGACCTGGTGTTCGCGGCGGACTGGCCGGTCGTGCTGGTGCCGCTGGACGCCACCCACCCGACCGCCGTCCACGACGACTGGCTCGACCGGCTCGCCGCGCACGACGGCGAGGTCGCCCGCTTCGCCGCCCGGATCCTGAAGTTCTACGAGGTCGCCTACACGCCGACGCTGAAGCGCCGGGGCGCGGTCATCCACGACGCGCTCGCCGCGATGCTGGCCGTGGACCCGGGTCTCGGCGAGTACGCCCACCGGCCCGTCCGGGTGGAGCTGCGGGGCGAGCTGACGCGCGGCACGACCGTGTGGGACGCGCGGTCGCTGCCCGCCGAGGACACCCGCCGCCCGGTCAAGGTCGCCGTCGGCAGCGACGTGGCGGCGTTCCAGGACCGGCTTCTCGCGGCGCTGACCTCGTTCTGACCTCGTTCTGAGCGCGCTCTGGCCGCGTTCCGGCTTCGCGGCGCGCGAATACCTGATCTTCCGGAGGTGCCCGGAACGTTCGCGGACCTTATTGTTGAAACCGTGACCAACGTTCTGGACGACGAGGGGCCGAGCGGAGCGCGTCCGCTGGACGGCGGCGGGCCGGGGCCGGGGCCGGAGGACGGCGGAGTGCGGCGGGTCCTCGCCGTGATGGCGCACCCCGACGACGTCGACTTCGGCGCGGCCGGGACCGTGGCGGGCTGGACCGACCGGGGCATCGAGGTCGTCTACCTCATGGTGACCGACGGCGACGCGGGCGGCTTCGACGACAAGGTCTCCCGCGCGGAGATGGCGACGCTGCGCCGGGAGGAGCAGCGCGCGGCGGCCAAGTGCGTCGGGGTGACCGACGTCCGGTTCCTCGGCTACCCGGACGGGCGCGTCGAGGCGACCCTGGACCTGCGCCGCGACATCGCCCGGGTGATCCGGCAGGTGCGGCCGGACCTGGTGCTGATGCCGAGCCCGGAGCGCAACTACGAGCGGATCTACCCGAGCCACCCCGACCACCGGGCGGCCGGCTCGGCCGCGCTCGACGCCGTCTACCCCGACGCCCGCAACCCGTACGCGTTCCCGGAGCTGCTCGCCGACGAGGGCCTGGAGGCGTGGACGGCGCGGGAGGTGTGGATCAGCGGCGGTCCCGTCGTGAACCACTACGTCGACATCACCGACCGCTTCGAGCGCAAGGTGAACGCGCTGCGCGCGCACGTGAGCCAGACCGGGCACATGGGCGACGGGCTGCCGGAGATGCTGCGCGGCTGGCTGGGCGCCAACGCGGCGGCGGCGGGCCTGCCGGAGGGCCGCCTCGCCGAGTCCTTCCAGGTCGTCGACACCGCCTGAACGCACTCCCAAATTTCGGTCACGCTATAAATCCACCCCCTTACATGCCGTAATTGGTCGCAGATCGGGCATGCACCCCACGTGACAGAACACGGGGGGTTGTCATGCCGCATGAGATCGAGGCCACCGCCAGATCCCGCGCCGAACCGGAAGTGATCTTCAAGCACCTGTGCCTCGCCGAGGCGTGGGGCGAGTGGGGCGGCTTCTGGATCCGCGCGCGGCGCGAGGCCGACGGGACCGAGCACCCGAACGGCATCGGGGCCGTCCGGACCGTCCCGCCCTGGCGCGAGGAGGTCGTGGCCTGGGACCCGCCGCGGCACTACGGCTACATCGCCCGCACCGGCCCGCCCCGGCGCCGCGTCCTGGTCGACGTGACGCTGGAGCCGCACTCCGGCGGGACGCTGATCCGCTGGCGCGGCGAGGTCGAGGGGTTCCCGGGGACCGGCCGCGTCACGCGGGCCGCCCTGCGCCGCCGGTTCGGGTCGTACGCGCGCCGCGTCGCCTGGCACGCCGAGCGCTGCGAGCCCGGCTGCCCGGCACGGCTGCCCGGCGTCCTCTAGCGCTCTTCGGACCATCACCTGTCGCACGAATTCGGGGGGATCGATGCGACGTCATATCATCGTGCTCGCCCTGGCCGCGGGCGCCACCGGGGCGGGACTCACCGCCCACTGGCTCGTCGCCGACGCACCGCAGCGCAAGAGCGGTGCGACCGTCGGCGCCACCGGACCGATCAAGGCCGGGCGGGAGGCGGCCGTGGCGAACGAGGCCCGGACCCGCCCGTTCGACCGGACGGCGCTGACCCAGGCCGTCCGCGCCTACCTCGGCACCCGTCCGGGCAAGGCGGGGATCATGGCCACCGACCTGCGCACGGGCCTGTCCTTCGGGGAGAACGAGAACGGGCGGTTCGTCACCGCGAGCGTCATGAAGGTCGACATCCTGTCCAGCCTCGTCCTGCGGCAGCAGCGCGGGCGGGACGCGCTGACGGCGGGGCAGCGGGACCTCGCCGGGCAGATGATCCGCGAGAGCGACAACTCGGCGGCCGACGCGCTCTACTCCGCGGCCGGCGGCAACGGCGGCGTCAGGAAGGCGAACCGGAGCCTCGGCCTGAGGAACACCACGCCGTTCGCCGGGTCGTGGGGCTCGTCCCTGACGACACCGGCCGACCAGGTGCGCCTGCTGCGGAACCTGGCATCGGACAAGAGCCCCATCAAGGCGGCGAACCGCCAGTACATCCTGGGCCTGATGGGCACGGTGGTGAAGGAGCAGGCGTGGGGCGTCAGCGCGGCGGCCCGTCCGGGCGAGAAGGTGGCGCTGAAGAACGGCTGGACGCCGGTCCGCTTCCAGGGGCACGGATGGGCGGTCAACAGCATCGGCCGCATCACCGGACGCGACCACGACTTCCTGATCGCGGTGTGCAGCGGGGACAGCCCGACGATGGAGAAGGGCGTGGACACGGTCGAGCACATGGCCGAGATGGTCGTGAGCACCATGCGCGACTCGCATCCGTGAGCCGGCGGGGTCGCGGGGCTCCCGGAACGGTCACGGGGTCCCGCGGGCCCGGGCGGCGGGCCGGCCGCCCGGCGGATGCCGGTCACCTCAGGGGCGCACCGGCCGGGTGAGCTTCGTGCCGTCGTTCGCCGCGACGATCACGCAGGTGACGGTGCGGTCGCCCTGCCGCCACGACTCGTCCGTGGGGTAGTAGAAGGAGTTCGCGAGGCGGCTCGCCGCCGGGTCGCGGTTGATGCGCGCGCGGGTGCGGAGCTTGCAGCCGTCCGACGCCTGCTGCTGCAGCTCGGACTCCGGCGGCATGAGGGAGCCCGTCAGCCGGAAGACCGCCGCGACCTCGCCGTCATGCGGCCCGGTGCACGGCACGATCTTCACGCTCTCGACCTCCACCGGCTCGGTGTCGGACGGGTTGGCCGCGGTCGCGGCGTCGTTGATGCAGTCGCCGACCTTCATCTTCTGCGCGTCCACCGTCTGGGTCTTGCTCTGCGACGGCCGCGGCAGCGCGCTGCCGCCGTCGGACGAGGAGTCGCTGGCGGCGGCCACGACGCCGACCACGACCGCGCCGAGGATCCAGAAGGAGGACAGGACGATTCCGGCGATCGCGAACCCGCGGCCGCGCCCGCCGTTCCGGCCGATCTGGCTCAGCGAGATCGCCCCGAGGATGATCCCGAGGACGCCGAGGCAGCCGAGCAGCCCGGTGATGAAGGCCGCGACCGCGAGCCCGTTGGTCGAGTCGTTGCGGTACGGGGAGCCGTACCCGGGCGGGCCTGGCGGGCCGGGCGGCGCCGGCGGCGGCTGGTAAGGGGGCTGCGGACCCGGGTACCCGGATCCGGGGGGAGGATATGTCATGACCAGTGACTGTATCGGGCACCGATACACGTTTGCGGCGTAATGATCGCCGCGTGGGCGGCCGGACCGGGCGCTGGTCAGACCGGGCGGCGATCAGACCAGGCGGCGGGCCGCGGCCCAGCGCGACAGCTCGTGCCGGTTCGACAGCTGCAGCTTCCGCAGCACGCTGCTCACGTGCGTCTCGACCGTCTTCACCGAGATGAACAGCTCCTTGGCGATCTCCTTGTAGGCGTAGCCGCGCGCGATCAGCCGCAGGACGTCCCGCTCCCGCTGGGTGATCTGGTCGAGCTCGGGGTCCACGGCGGGGACGTCGGACGCGGCGAACGCGTCGAGCACGAACCCGGCGAGCCGCGGCGAGAACACGGCGTCGCCCTCCGCGACCCGGCCGATCGCGTCCGTCAGCTCCGGCCCCGAGATCGTCTTGGTGACGTAGCCGCGCGCCCCGCCGCGCACGACCCCGATCACGTCCTCCGCCGCGTCCGACACCGACAGCGCGAGGAACTTGGACGGGACGGCGCCGTGCAGCCGGCGCAGCACCTCGATCCCGCCGCCGCCCGGCAGGTGCACGTCCAGCAGCACCACGTCCGGCCGCGCCTCGCGGATCACCGCCACCGCCTCGTCGACGTCGCCCGCCTCCCCGACGATCTCGACGCCGCCGCCCAGTTCCGCCTTCACGCCGGTCCGGAACATCTGGTGGTCGTCCACCAGCACGACCCGCTTCAACGCGTCACTCATGCCCTGCTCCTTCGAGGGGGGACGACCCCCCACGCCCCCCGGATCGCTCCGCTCACGATTTCTTGATCTCCAGCCGAACCTCGGTGCCCTCGCCGGGAGCGGTGCGGACGGTGGCCTTCCCGCCGTTGCGCTCCATACGTCCGATGATGGACCCTCGGACGCCCATCCGGTCCGCCGGGACCGCGTCGAGGTCGAATCCCTTGCCCCGGTCGCGGACGAAGATGGCGATCTCCTCGCCCGAGACCTCCGCGTACACCGACACCGACGGCGCCTCCGCGTACTTGGCGGCGTTCACCATCGCCTCCCGCGCGGCCTGCAGCGCCGCGCCGAGCCGCTCGTCCAGCGCCGTGTCGCCCACGCAGACGATCTCGATGGGCACGCCGTGGTCGTCCTCGACCTCCCCGGCGGCCTCCCTGATCGCGGCGGCGAACGTCAGGTCGGGGTCGGCGCGCGGCTGGTAGAGCCACGTCCGCAGCGTCCGCTCCTGGGACCGGGCGAGCCGCTGCACCTCCCGCGTGTCGTGCGCGTTCCGCTGGATCAGCGTCAGCGTGTGCAGCACCGAGTCGTGGATGTGCGCGGCCAGTTCGGCGCGCTCCTGGGAGCGGATGCGCTCGTGCCGCTCGGCGTCCAGATCCTGCCAGAGCCGCACCACCCACGGCGTCACGATCACCGCGACCCCGGTCAGGATGATCAGCATGGCGACGATCACCGACCGCGCCTGCGCGGCCTCCACGTTCTGCACGACGACGCCGCCGATGCCGCCGACGACCAGCAGCAGCCCGAGCAGGCTGCGCAGCCACCGCTGGCGGAGCGGCAGCGTCCACCGCTGCCGCTGGTCGCGGTCGGCCTGCTGCCACAGGATCGCGGCGCCGACCCCGCCGACGACGAACGGCCACAGCGCCCACTGGACGACCCCCGCCGCGCCCCACGGCAGCGCCGCGAGCCCCAGCGTGACGGCCGTGTAGGCGAGCAGCTGGCCCCAGTCGCGGCCCCGCCGGCGGCCACCCGGCGCCGCACCCGTCCCGGCGGCCGTCGCACCGTCCCGCGGCGCCTTCTCGGCGACGGGCACCAGGATCCAGAACGCGGCGTACGCGGCGACGCCGAGCCCGCTCGCCACCGTCAGCAGCACGAACGCGGCCCGGACGAGCACCACGTCCACGCCCAGATGCCCGGCGAGGCCGCGGCACACCCCGGCCAGCAGCCTGCCCTCGGCGGCGCGCTCCAGCGGCGGCGACGGCACCGGCGCCGCGTCCGGGCGTCCCGCCGCCTCGGTGCCCGCCTTCTCCGTGCCCGCCGCCTCCCGGCTCACCGCCGCCCTTCCCTCGGAACTCCCACGTCACCGATCGTCACACGCCCCGGGCCCGGACCGCATCAGGGACCTACCCCGGTCCCGGTTCAGGGTCGGGTCAGGGACGTCCCCGATACCCCGCGCGGCGGGCCGCAGGCCACCATATGGGCATGGGCATGGCAGGGATGGACGCCGAGCAGGCGACGCGGGAGCGGACGGGGCCGGGCTATTCGCGGCTGGCGCGGGACGCCGACCGGCGGCTCCTCGCCGGCGTGTGCACGGGGCTCGGCCGCTACACCGGCATCGACCCGGTCGTCTTCCGGGTGGGCTTCGCGATCCTCGTGCTGGCGCACGGGCAGGGGGTCCTCCTCTACATCGCGGCGGCGCTGCTGATGCCCGGGAGCCCCGGCGAGTCGTCGCTCGCGGAGCAGCTGTTCAAGCGGTGGTTCGACGCGCAGGCCGTCCTGTCGATCCTCGGCGCGCTGCTGTGCGTCGGCGTCGCGCTCAGCCTGCTCGGCGGGGCCTACACCGACACGATCGCCGTGATGGTGGTGTTCGGGCTGGTGCTGGTGGTGGCGCACTCGCGGGGCGCGGACCTGGTGGCCGCCGCGCGGTCGGTCCCCGAGCGGCTCGCCGGGCACCCGCCGGAGCCGTCCGCCGCGTGGGAGCGGCCGGCGGCGGGCGGCGTGTCGCTCGACAAGGACGTCCCCGAGGGGCCGCGGGCGGGCGGCGGGCTGCCCGCCGGAATGATCGACCTCGCCGAGTACTCCGCCACGCGCGCCGGCGCGCACACCGAGGACGTCCCCGCGGCGAAGGCCGGCCGGGAGGCGTGCGGGAAGCGCGACCGGTCGCCGGCGACGGCGATCACGCTGCTGGCCGCGATGGCCGCGGGCGCGGCCCTGATCCCCGTCGCGAACGGGTACCCGGCGCCCGACTCGTGGCTGATCGTCATGGCGCCCGCGCTCGCGGTCGTCGGGCTCGGCCTCGTCGTCGGCGGCTGGTTCCGGACGCGGGGCCTCGCCACGGCGGGCACCCTGCTGACCCTGAGCATGCTGACCACGACCGTGGCGGGGGACATGCCGCGCAACGCCGAGTACGGGGCCGTCGACTGGCGTCCCACCGACATGTCGCAGACGAACCAGGTCTACAAGGTCGGCGTCGGCCAGGGCGACCTCGACCTCACGGCGCTGCCGATCGCCCCCGGCCAGCGCGTCACCATCGACGCGGAGGTGCTCCTCGGCGGGCTGGCGGTCACGCTGCCGCCCGGCGCCCGGGTCACCGTGGACGCGCGGATCGCGCTCGGCGACCTGCGCGTCCAGAACCGGACGACGAGCGGGCCCAACGCCAAGGTCACGCAGGTGCTCGAACCGGAGACGCCGGGCGGCAACCCGCCGCTGATCGAGCTGCGCATACGCGGGAAGGTCGGAGACGTGGACGTGAACCGTGGCTGAGCGGCGAGAGAGCGCGGGGAGCGCGGTGAAGCGGTACCGGTTCGACCCGGCGGGGCCGGTGACAGGGGTGTTCTTCCTCGCCCTGGCGGGGCTGTTCCTCGCCGAGGGGCTGTCGGACGAGCGGATCCTGTCCGGGACCGTGCTGGCCCCGGTGGTGCTGATCGGCCTCGGCCTCGTCGGGACCGTCCGGGTGCTGACCCGCGGGCGCCGCCGGCACCTGCGCTGATCCCGCCGCCGCCCGTGCTCGTCCCGCCGTCGCGGCCCGCGCTGATCCCGTCGCCGGGGAACGGGAAGTAGGGTGATCCCCGACGGCAGATGAGGGAGCGGATCTCCGGGAGCGGGTTTCCATGACGGGGCAGGCCGGGGCGCCCGACGCGGGCTGCGCGGACGTGCTGCCCGGATCCCGGTCCGCGCTGGACCCGGGCCGCGCCATCAAGCCCGGACGGCACGGCCTCTCCCCCGAGACCGTCGCCGGCATCCAGCGGGGGCGGCTGATCGACGCGTTCGTCCAGGTCGTCTCCGAGCGCGGGTTCGCGCACACCACGATCAGCCGGGTCACCGAGGCCGCCGGCGTCACCAAGAAGACGTTCTACGCGCACTTCACCGATCTGGACGAGTGCTTCCTCGCCGCCTACCGGCGCGGCATGGACATCCTGCTCGGCCGCATGACGCAGGCGTACGAGGCGGCGCCGAGCACCCCGGACGGGATCCACGCGGCGCTGCGCACGCTGCTCGCCGCGCTGGCCCGCGAGCCCCGGTTCGCGCGGGCGTCGCTGGTGGAGGCGCACGCGGCGGGCCCGCAGGTCCGGCAGGCGCGGCTGGACGACCTCGCCCGGTTCCGCGCGTTCTTCACCGGCCCGTCGCTGCCGCCCGTCCCGGTCGCCGTGGTCGACGCGATCGTGGGCGGCGTCTACAGCGCGATCCACGTCCAGATGGAGACGGGCGACGCGGCGGAGCTGCCGTCGCTGCTGCCCTCGCTGACCTACTTCGCGCTGCTGCCGCTCGTCGGCCGGGAGGCGGCGTCCCGCTACCTCACCGACGAGCCGCGCTAAGGCCGGGCGTCCGGCTCGGCGGCGTGCAGGCCGACGGCGGGCGTGCCGACGGCGTGCAGGCTGACGGCGAAGGCCGGGCCGGGGTTGGTGAGCGCCTGCGGGCCGCCGTGCACGCGGACCCGGTTGGCGCGCAGCGGCCGCTCGGTGACGCCGCGCTCGGTGATCGCGACGACGGCCAGCTCCCCCGCGACGAGCGTGCTGACGCCGCCGTGCACGGTGCCGCCGTGGCCGGGCGGCCAGGTCGTCAGCCAGACGCCGTCGCCGAGCGGGACGTCCCGCGGGCCGGCCGCGTCGAACCGGACGAGCCGCCACCACGCGTCGGGGCGTCCGGCCAGGTCGCGGACACGGGCGGCGAGCTGCCCGGCGGTCGGCGGGCGGACGGCGACGGCGCGGCCGTGCGGATCGTCCTGGCCGCGCATGGCGATGTCGGGAACCACGGAGAGGTCCATGGGAAGACGGGTCCTTCGTGTGTACGGATGTCGGGCCGGTGCGAACGGTTCAGCGACAACACGAAGGACACAGCGCGCTGGCCGCGCGGCGCAGGGCCACGGGGCTGCTGGTCGACGCCTGGGTCGACGGGCGCTGGGTCACGAGCACAAGGAGACACTCGGTCACCGAGGATTGTCAAACCGATCATCGCGTGTCCACCGCGAATCCGTTCCGCCCGGCGAGCATGCCCGGGAGCGGATCAAGGAACGGAGCACCCATGGACCGTCGAACCGTGCTGCGCGGTGGCCTTCTGATGACCGGCGCCGCGGCGCTGCCGACCATGGCCGCGCGGCCCGCCGCGGCGCTGCTGCGCGGCCGCCCGGCCCTCACGCACGGCGTGCAGAGCGGCGACGTGACCGCGCGGGAGGCCGTGGTGTGGGCGCGTTCCGACCGTCCCGCCCGGATGCTCGTCGAGGTGGGCCGCCGGCCCGACTTCCGGGACGCCCGCACCGTGCGCGGCCCCGTCGTGACCCCGGACACCGACCTCACCGGCAGGGCGCTGCTGCGCGGCCTGCCGCCGGGCGAGGAGCTGCACTACCGGGTGCGGCTGGCCGACCTCGACCGGGGGCTGTCGTCCGAGCCGGTCGCCGGGCGGCTGCGCACCGCGCCCCGGCGGCGGCAGGACATCCGCTTCGTCTGGTCGGGCGACCTCGCCGGGCAGGGCTGGGGCATCAACCCCGACCTGGGCGGCTACCGGATCTTCACGGCGATGGACCGCCGCGACCCCGACTTCTTCCTGTGCAGCGGCGACTTCGTCTACTCCGACGGCCCTCTGACCGAGACGGTGGCGCTCCCGGACGGCCGTACGTGGCGCAACATCGTCACCTAGGAGAAGTCCGCCGTCGCGCAGACGCTCGCCGAGTACCGAGGGCAGTTCCGCTACAACCTGATGGACGCGAACCTCAGGGCGTTCAACGCGCGGGTCCCGATGCTCTACCAGTGGGACGACCACGAGGTCACGAACAACTGGTATCCGGGTGAAATCCTCGACCTCCCGCAGTACACCGAGAAGCGGGTGGACGTCTTGGCGGGGCGCGCGCGCAGGGCGATGCTCGAATACACGCCCGTCCGCACGGCGCGCTCCGGCCGCCTCTACCGGAAGATCTCCTACGGCCCGCTGCTGGACGTCTTCATGCTCGACATGCGGACGTACAAGTCCCCGAACGACGCCGGCACGTCCCCGACCCAGCGGGACGGCCTGCTCGGCGCCGAGCAGGCGGCCTGGCTCAAGCGCGAGCTGCGCCACTCGAAGGCCACCTGGAAGGTCGTCGCGGCGGACCTGCCCATCGGGCTGATCGTCCCCGACGGCACCGCGCAGGAGTCCGCCGCCCAGGGCGACGGCGGGGCCCCGCTCGGCCGCGAGCGCGAGATCGCCGACCTGCTCTCGTACGCGCGGCGGCACCGCGTCCGGAACATGGTCTGGCTGACCGCGGACGTCCACTACACGGCGGCCCACTACTACGACCCCGCGAAGGCCGCCTTCTCCGACTTCGACCCGTTCTGGGAGTTCGTCTCGGGGCCGCTCAACGCCGGCGCCTTTGGACCTAACAAGCTCGACGGCACGTTCGGTCCCCAGCTCAAGTTCGTCCAGGCGCCGCCTCGCGCGAACACGTCCCCGGCCGAGGGCTTCCAGTTCTTCGGGGAGGTCGAGATCGACGGACGGTCGGAGACGCTCACCGTCCACCTGCGGGACCTCCACGGCACCGCCCTGCACACCGAGATCCTCTCGCCGCGCCGCTGAACGGCCGCCGGGCCGGGCACCGGGTCAGCGGCTGATGAGCAGATAGACGAGCCCGCTGAGGACCAGTGTCAGAGCCAAGGAACCCAGACAGCCAAGGCGAGAGGAGGAGAAGAGGAACATAACGCCCTCTTACCCCGAAGGTTCCTTTTCGCGTGCAACAACGGCCATCGTTGCATCAGACGTCGGCAAATAAGCGATCCCAGGGGCTAGTACGGAATTCAACCCCGGCATAGGTTCGTAGGGTCGCCTTCCACGGAGGTGGCCCCGATGACGTGGCCTGACCAGCGCGCCCCGCCCTGGGGACTTCTCTCTCCATGTCCACCCCGAGACGTCCCTGGGAGAAACGCATGCCACGTATCCGTGTCGAGGTCGACGGGACGACGTACGAAGACGACGTCGAACCGCGCCTCCTTCTCGTCCACTATCTGCGCGAACGGCTGGGAAAGGTCGGGACCCCGGTCGGGTGCGACACCAGCAACTGCGGAGCCTGCACCGTCCTGATGGACGGGATGAGCGTGAAGAGCTGCTCCGTGCTGGCCGTCCAGGCGGACGGCCGCGACGTGACGACCGTCGAGGGCCTCGGCATCGACGGTGAAACGCATCCGATGCAGCGCGCCTTCCACGAGGAGCACGCGCTCCAGTGCGGCTACTGCACGCCCGGCATGATCATGGCGTCGCTGGATCTGCTGCGGGAGAACCCCGACCCGTCCGAGGCGGAGGTCCGGGAGGGGCTTGAGGGCAACCTGTGCCGGTGCACGGGCTACCAGAACATCGTCAAGGCGGTGCGGCGGGCGGCGAGCGAGATGCGCGAGCCCGCCGGGCGGGAGGTGACGCCGTGACCGTGCAGGAGGTCGGCAGTCCGCGCAAGCGGTCGGAGGACGCCCGGCTCATCACCGGACGCACCCGGTGGACCGACAACATGACCCCGGCGGGCACGCTGCACGTGGCGTTCCTGCGCAGCCCGCTCGCCCACGCGCGGATCACGGGCGTCGACACGTCCCAGGCGAAGAAGAGTCCCGGCGTGGTCGCGGTGTTCAGCGGGCAGGACCTCGCCGACGAGCAGGGGTCGCTGCCGTGCGCATGGGTCGTCACCGAGGACATGAAGCACCCGGACCACCCGCCCATGGCGGTGACCGAGGTGCGCTACGTCGGTGAACCCGTGGCGTGCGTCATCGCCCGCGACAAGGCCGCCGCCGTGGACGCCCTGGAAGAGATCGACGTCGACTACGAGCCGCTGTCCGCGGTGGTGGACATGGAGGCGGCACTGGCCGAGGGCGCCGACCTCGTGCACGACGACCTGGGGACGAACAAGTCCTACACGTGGGTGTTCGAGAACGGGGATCTCGACGCCGCGATGAGGGACGCCCCGGTCGTCATCGAGCGCCGCTACATCCAGCAGAGGCTCATCCCCACGGCGATGGAGCCGCGGTCGGTGCTGTGCGTCCCGGAGGGCGACGAGTTCACGCTGTACTCGGCGACGCAGATCCCGCACATCCTGCGGCTGATGCTGGCCACGGTCACCGGCATCCCCGAGCACCGGATCAGGGTCGTCGCCCCGGACGTCGGCGGCGGCTTCGGCTCCAAGCTCCAGGTGTACGGGGAGGAGGTCCTCGCGCTGCTGCTGGCCCGCCGGCTCGGCCGCCCGGTCAAGTGGACGGAGACGCGCAGCGAGGGCAACATGACCGTCCACCACGGGCGCGACCAGATCCAGCGGCTCACGCTCGCGGCCGAACGCGACGGCCGCATCCGCGGCCTGAAGGTGGATCTGCTGGCCGACATGGGCGCGTACCTCATGCTGGTCACGCCCGGCATCCCGCTGCTGGGCGCGTTCATGTTCAACGGCATCTACAAGATGGACGCGCTGTCGTTCACCTGCACGGGCGTCTTCACGACGAAAATGCCCACGGACGCGTACCGGGGCGCGGGCCGTCCCGAGGCCACGTACGCGATCGAGCGGCTGATGGACGAGCTCGCCAACGAGCTCGGCATCGACCCCATCGAGGTCCGCCGCCGCAACTGGATCAAGCACGAGGAGTTCCCGTACGAGACGATCGCGGGCCTCACCTACGACTCCGGCAACTACGAGGCGGCGACCGACAAGGCGCTGGAGCTGTTCGAGTACGACAAGCTCCGCGCCGAGCAGGCCGACCGGCGGGAGCGGCAAGACCCCGTCCAGCTCGGCATCGGCGTGTCCACGTTCACGGAGATGTGCGGGCTCGCGCCCTCGCGCGTGCTGGGCTCGCTCTCCTACGGCGCAGGCGGATGGGAGCACGCGGCTGTACGCGTCCTGCCGTCCGGCAAGGTCGAGGTGGTCACGGGCTCGTCCGCACATGGGCAGGGCCATGAGACGGCCTGGGCGCAGATCACCGCGGACAGGCTCGGCGTCCCGTTCGAGGACGTGAAGGTCCTGCACGGCGACACCGCCATCTCGCACAAGGGCATGGACACCTACGGGTCCCGTTCCCTTGCCGTGGGCGGGGTCGCGCTGTTCTCCGCCTGCGAGAAGGTCGTCGACAAGGCCCGCAAGGTCGCCGCGCACCTGCTGGAGGCGTCCGAGCAGGACCTGGAGTTCAGCGGCGGGCGGTTCAGCGTCCGCGGCGTCCAGCAGGAGGGCAAGACGCTCCAGGAGGTCGCGCTGGCCGCGTTCGCCGCGCACGACCTGCCGGACGGCATTGAGCCCTCGCTCGACTCCGACGCCACGTTCGACCCGGACAACTTCTCCTTCCCGCACGGCACGCACCTGTGCGCGGCGGAGGTCGACACCGAGACGGGCATGGTGAAGATCCGCAAGTACGTGGCGGTCGACGACGTCGGCAAGGTCGTCAACCCGCTCATCGTGGAGGGCCAGGTCCACGGCGGGCTCGCGCAGGGCATCGCGCAGGCGCTCTACGAGGAGGCCGTGTACGACGACGACGGCAACCTGACGACGACCACGATGGCCGACTACCTGATCCCGTCGGCGATGGACCTGCCGACGTTCACGACCGACCGCACGGAGACCCCGGCCACGTCCAACCCGATGGGCGTGAAGGGCGTCGGCGAGGCGGGCACGATCGCCTCCACCCCGGCGGTCGTCAACGCGATCGTGGACGCGCTGCGCCCGCACGGCGTCCACGACGTGCCGATGCCGTGCACGCCCGAACGCGTCTGGCGCGCGCTGCGCGCCGAATCCACGCCCGCGGCCGCCGAACCGGGCGCCGGCGGCGGGCTCGGCTCGGCCGGAGGTGACCTGTGATCCCCGCGACGTTCGACTACGCGCGGCCCGCCACGGTCGACGACGCCGTCAGGGCGCTGTCGGACGCGGGCGAGGACGCGAAGGTGCTGGCCGGCGGGCAGAGCCTGATGCCGCTGCTGCGGATGCGGCTCGCCATCCCGGACGCGCTGATCGACCTGGACCGGCTCGACGGGCTCCGCGAGATCCGCGACGCCGGCGACGCGATCGTCATCGGCGCGATGGCGACGCACCACCAGGTGATGCGCGACCCGCTGGTGCGCGAGCACGCCCCGCTGATCGCGGTGACGACGGAGACGGTCGCCGACCCGGCCGTCCGGCACCGCGGCACGTTCGGCGGGTCGCTCGCCCACGCCGACTCGGCCGCCGACCTGCCCGCGGTCGCGCTGGCGCTGGACGCGGTGCTGCTCGTCCGGTCCGTGCGCGGCGAGCGGGAGATCCCCGCGGCGGAGTTCTTCGTCGACTGGATGACGACGGCGATGGAACCCGACGAGCTGCTCGTGGGCGTGCGCGTGCCGAAGCTCGGCGCGGGCTGGGGCGTGCACTACGAGAAGTTCCACCGGACGGCGCAGGCGTGGGCGATCGTCGGCGTCGCGTGCGCCGTCCGCCGCGACGGTGACGGCGTCGGGGAGGCGCGGGTCGCGCTGAGCAGCATGGGCCCGGTGCCCGTGCGGGCGAGCGCGGTCGAGACCGCCGTCCGGGGCGGGCCCGCGTCCGAGGACGCGTACCGCACCGCCGCCGCGCAGGCCGCGGCCGGCACCGAGCCGCCCACCGACCTGCACGGTTCGTCGGAGTACCGGACGCATCTGGCGACGGTGCTCACCGCGCGGGCGCTGGCGGCGGCCGCCGGCTGATCCGAGCAGCGAGCATGCGGCCGGGCCCCGTCGCCCCGGGGCCCGGCCGCATGATCGCACCCCCGCCGGGTAACGGACCGCCTGTCGGCGGACCCCACTGGCGACGCGGCGGACCACCGCCGTAGGGTCGCGGACAAGTTCTCCGGACGATAAGGACTTTGCTCATGGAGCTCGACCACGAATTCACCGTCCCCGTACCGGTGGATCAGGCCTGGTCGGTGCTGCTCGACGTGGAGCGGGTCGCGGCCTGCATGCCGGGCGCCACGCTCGACTCGGTCGACGGCGAGGAGTACTCGGGGCGGATGAAGGTGAAGGTCGGCGCGATGACCATCACCTACCGCGGCACCGCGCGGATCGTCTCGGCGGACGAGGCCGGCCGCGCCGTGACGATGGAGGCCGCCGCGAAGGAGGCGCGCGGCTCCGGCACGGCGTCGGCGACCGTCCAGGCGCGGCTGCACGCCGAGGACGGCACCACGCGGGTGGCCGTGCACACCAAGCTGAACGTGACGGGGCGGCCCGCGCAGTTCGGCCGCAACATCCTGTCCGAGGTCGGTTCGAAGATCATCGCACGGTTCGCGAAGGCGCTGGCGGCCGAGCTGGAGTCGTCCGGCGAGGCGGCCGGGGGTGCCGAGGCGCCGGCCGCGCCGACCGGGGCGGCCGAGGCCCCCGCCAAGCCCGTCGCCGTGCCGGACCTGGAGCCGGAGGCGCCCGCGGAGCCGGCGGAGCCGGAGGACAAGCCGGGCCCCGTGCAGGCCACGGAGGAGGCCGCCGCCAGGGCCGAGGCGGCCGTCCCCGCCGCCGCGCCGGAGCGTCCCGCGCGGCGCCCGCTGCACGTGGCGGACGAGGAGGACGCGATCGACCTGCTGGAGGTCGCGGGGCCCTCGGTCGCCAAGCGGGCCGTCCCGGCGCTCGGCGGGCTGGTCGCGCTGCTGCTCGCCATCCGGTTCCTCGTGCGGCGGCGCCGCCGCAAGCGCTGACGCCGGGACCGGTCCGCGGGGCCGGTCGGCAGTGCCGGTCGGCGGAGGGCCGAGCGCAGGGGCGGGGTCAAGCACGGGTCAACGATCCGCCCGTGTACGGCGACGACGGTGGAACGCGCCGCCGCCGATGCCGTCGGCTTGTCCCGTGGACACGATCGAGCTCCAGCGGGTCGCGCGGATCGAGAACGACAACTGGTGGTACCGCGAGCGGCGGGACGTCCTGACCGCGGAACTGCTGCGGTTCAGCATGCCGGGGACGGCCGTCGACATCGGCTGCGCGTCCGGCGCGGCCTGCCGGCTCCTCGCCGAGCACGGCTGGCACGCGACGGGCATCGACCTGAGCCCGGACGCGGTGTCCCTGGCGCGCGCGCACGGCACCGAGGCGTACGAGGGCGACGCGCGCTACCTGCCGCTGCCGCCGTCCGAGTACGACCTGGCGCTGGCGCTGGACGTCCTGGAGCACATCGAGGACGACGCGCGCGCGGCGGCGGAGATCGCCCGGGTGCTGCGGCCGGGCGGCGTCGCGCTCGTGTCCGTGCCGTGCGACATGGCGCTGTGGTCGGCCCATGACGTCGCGGTCGGCCGCGTCCGCCGCTACACCCGCCGGGCGCTCACCGAGCTGGTCGAGGGCGCCGGGCTGGTGCTGGAGGGGCTGTGGAGCCGGGGCGTGCTGCTCCGGCCGCTCCTGCGCCGGTTCAGGCACCGGACGGCCCGCCGCGAGGACCTCGCCCCGCTGCACCCGCTCGCCAACGAGGCGCTGCGGCTGTCCGCCGCGCTGGAGCGGCGGCTGCCGCTGGGCGGCTGCCCCGGCACCCGGCTGTTCGCACGGGCCCGCCGCCCCGGCTGACCCGTCACGCGCCCTCCGTCATGCGCCCCCCGTCACGCGCGCCCCGTCACGCGCTCCCGTCGCCGAAGAGGCGGTCGACGACCCTGGCCGCCGCCTTCCCGTCGTCGTGCGGGCAGTACTTCACGAAGAAGCGGTCGTAGGCGTCCGCGTACTGCTCCTCGCTGCCGGGCGCGGCCTTGACCGCCTCGGCGACCTCGGCCGGCGTCCTCACGAGCGGGCCGGGCGCCTCCGCCTCCAGGTCGATGTAGAGGCCGCGCAGATGGTCGCGGTACCACTCCAGGTCGTAGGTGTAGAGGACGATGGGGCGCCCTAGGACGGCGTAGTCGAACATGGCGGACGAGTAGTCCGTGACGAGCACGTCCGCCGCCATGTAGAGCTCGGCCACGTCGGGGTAGCGGGTGACGTCGATGACGAAGTCGTCCGTCACCACAGGGGCCTTGTCCGTGACGGCGTGGTGGGCCCGCAGGAGGACGATGTGGTCGTCGCCCAGTGCCTGGCGCATGGCGTCCATGTCGAGTGCGAGTGAGAAGCCCTGCTTGCCGGGGGCATGGCGCCGGTCGTCCCGCCATGTCGGGGCGTACAGGACGACCTTCTTGCCGTCGGGGATCCCCAGGCGCTTGCGTATGCCCGTCCCGATGTTCTCCCACTCGGGGGTGCTGAGGACGTCGTTGCGCGGGTAGCCCGTCTCCATGACCTCGCCCTCGTACTGGAACGCCTGACGCATGACCTCGGTGGCGTACGGGCTCGGAGACAACAGCAGGTCCCATCGCGGCACCTCCCAGTCCAGCCAGGGCCGCTGCTCGCCGCGCTGGTAGGGGACGTCCTTGAGGTCGTGGCCGATGCGCTTCAGCGGGGTGCCGTGCCAGGTCTGGACGTAGGTCTGGCCCTCGCGCTTCATGTACCAGCCGGGAAGGCAGTGGTTCGTGATGATGTGCCGTGCGCGCGCGAGCACGCGGTAGTGCTCGCGGGTTCCTTCCAGCACCGTCCTGGTCTTGGCGTCCTCTTGGGCGTCGATGGAGAACTGGCCGTCCTGGGTGACCCACACGCATTCCACGTCGGTGTTGCGGCGTACGAGTTCCTCGTAGATGGCCCTGGGGCTGCAGCTGTACTGGGTTCCGGCGTAGCTGCAGAAGACGGCGATGTCCGCCAGGGGGCTGCGCAGGTAGACGGGGTAGTCGCGCTGCCAGAGCTGCACCTGCGCGTGCCCGCCTCGCTCGTCGTCGCCGTAGGCGGGACGGCTGTGCAGTACCAGCGCATCGATCTGGTGGACGCCCACCTCGAACTCGTGCGTGCCGACGCGTCGCCAGGCGGGCAGAGCCGGGATCGCCTCGCGCTCGACGACGACCGCCACGTCCCCCTCGGTGGATCGCGCCAGCATGTCCCATGTTCCGCTGCTCAACGGCAGGTCCGTCCCGAAGACGGCCATGGCGGCAGGTGTGAAGGCCGCGGAGAAGTTGCCGTCCTCCCAGGTGACGGGGACGCGCTGCTCGTCGCCGGACCTGCGCCGCCGGAGCACGAAATGGTCGGGGCGGTTCTCGGGGTCGGCGAAGTCGCCGTGCAGCGTGAGCCGTCCGTCGGCGTCCCACTCGGCCGTCCGGACGACCGGGCGGACGCTGCGCTCGACGCCGCGCAGGTTGCCGAACGCCGTCCGCGTCAGCGCGAACTCCCTGCGCCCGCCGCCGGCGGTCGCGGGCAGCAGGCAGCGCACCGGCTTGACGTTGCTCGCGACGGTGAGCCGCAGCGGGCCGCCCTCGCCGGTCAGCCGGACGTCCCAGTCGATGGCGTCCCGCAGGTGCGCCTGGCGGGGTGCGGGGCCGTCCCGCAGGGAGGACAGGAACTCCAGCGGCAGCCGGGCCGTGAAGTCGAAGCCGGTGCCCTCCGCCATCCGCAGGACGGACGACTGGCGCAGCGTCACCTCGCCGCGGACCTCCTCCCCGCCGTGCCGGCGGGCCGCGACCATGGCGGCGCCGGCGCCGAGGGCGCGCCGCGTCCAGCCGGACAGTTCGAGCGCGTCCCCGTCGACGCGGATGCGGGTGAGGACGGCCTTGGCCCGCTTGACGTGGACCACGAACAGGTCGTCGTCACCGGCGGCGGGCTGGACGGCCACGTGCTCGTCCACCTGCCGCGCCGCCGTCCAGCGCACGGCCGGGGCGGTCGTGGTGAGCCGCTGCGCCGCCCTGCGCCCCGCCGTGGAGACCTCGGCGAACAGCTCGTAGGTGGCCGTCCGCCACTCGTCGCCGTCCAGCAGGTACTCCGGCTCCACCCGCGCAGTGAAGCCCGACCAGTCGTAGGACACCGCCGACTGGCCTGACGCCGCCGTGACGTCCGGGCGGCGGACCCGCTCCACCGGCAGCCGGATCTCCCGCCCGGTCTTCGCGTCCCGCATCCAGAGCCGGATGCGGGAGTCCGCCTCCGACGACACCTCGAACCGGTCGAAGCGGGCGTGCCCTTGGACGATGAGGGTGTCGACGTCCCATTCGACCCCGTCGACGTCCGCCAGCAGGCCGATCTCCTCGGTGACCTCGTACACGGCCTCGGGGACGCGGAGCTCAGCGTCCTCATAGAACGGGTAGCGGGCGTACCAGCGCGGACGCAGGCGCCCCTTGGACACGATCGGCACGTCCTGGAGGCCGTTCGCCTCGAAGCGGAGCACGTCGAGCAGTTCGGGCACCTTCCGCTCGCTGAGCAGGTGGAGTTCCAGGCGCCGGATCGCCTCCAGCCCGGCGGCGGCCGAACGGTCGGCGTCGGCGACGACCTCAGCGCCCAGCTTGACCAGGCGCTCGCGCTCCTCGTCGGTGGCGCCCGGCAGGGCGAGCATCAGCTCGCGCACGTCGAGGTCCAGCGCGTACATGTCGTGGACGGCGAGAAGCTCCGGCGCGTGGTCGTGGACGTAGTTCCGCACGGCGGTGAGGGTCGCCATCCGGTGGATGATGTGGGCCGAGTCGGGACGGAGCCGCGTCGCGGTTCCCGGGCGGTCGCGCCAGTAGTAGACGGTCGTGTCCAGCACGTCCACGAGGGAGGCCAGGAGCTGGGTCTGGACGGCGACCAGGGCGTCCTGGTCCGTGCCCAGTTCGAGGTTGTGCGCGTCCCAGAACGAACGGCGGTAGACCTTGTTCCAGAGCATCCGGTCTTGGAGGAGGGCGGGGTGCCGGGTCACGTGCGTCGACCGCATCGTCTTCGCGTAGGGCTCGCTGTGCAGCGGGGACTGCCACACCTGGTCCTCGTCCAGGCACATGACGTTTCCGCCGGCGATGTCCGATCCGGTGGAGTCCAGGGTGCCGACCAGCAGTTCGTAGGCGTAGGGCGGGAGCGCGTCCTCGCCGTCCGCGAACGCCAGGTACCTGCCCTTGGCCTGTTCGACGCCGGCGTCACCGGCGGGTGCGTCCGGATCAGGCCGCAGCAGCGTGAAGCGGTCGTCGCGCCCGGCGAACTCCTCGGCGACGGCGACGTCGCCGTCGTCGGCCGCGTCGTCCACCATGAGCACCTCGACGTCGCGCAACGTCTGCGCGGCGAGCGACTCCAGGCACTCGGCGAGGCGGCCGCCGGTGCTGCGGAACGGGACGACGATGCTGATCTGCGGGGACACGAGCGACTCCGTGATGGGGTGGAAGCGGGGTGAGCGAGGTGGTGCGGCGGGCGGCCGGGGTCAGCGCAGCACGCGGTCGAGGACGCGGGCGGCGGCCTGGCCGTCGTCGTGCGGGCAGTACCGGGCGGTGAACGCGGCGCGCGCGTCCCGGAACCCGGCGTCGAGCGCGGCCGGGTCGCGCAGCGCCTCGACGACCTCCCGCGACGTCCGCAGCAGCGGCCCGGGGGCCTCCGCGTCGAAGTCGAAGTAGAAGCCGCGCACGTGGTCGCGGTAGCGCTCCAGGTCGTAGGCGAAGAACACCATCGGCCGGCCGGTGACGGCGAAGTCGAACATGGACGACGAGTAGTCCGTGACGAGCACATCGCAGATCAGGAAGAGTTCGGAGATGTCGGGGTAGACGGACACGTCCATCACGCAGTCGCCCGGCCGCAGCTTCGGCCGGTCGGTGACGAGGTAGTGCGTGCGCAGCAGCAGGACGTGGTCGCGGCCGAGCGCGGCCCGGAACTGGTCGAGGTCGAGTTCGAGGCTGAACGCGCGCTTCCCGATGGCGTGGTGGAAGTCGTCCCGCCATGTCGGCGCGTACAGCACGACCCGCTTGTGCCCGGGGATGCCGAGCCGCCGCCTGACCGCCGCCGCGATCTCTTCGCGGTGCGGGCTGTTCAGGATGTCGTTGCGGGGATAGCCGCTCTGGAAGACGTCACCGCCGTAGCGGAACGCCCGCCGGAACAGCGGCACGGAGAACGCGTTCTGCGCGAGGAGCAGATCCCACTGGGGGACGTCGTACTCCATCCAGTCGACGCCCTCAGTGCGCTTGAAGGGCATCTCCTTGACGTCGTAGCCCAGCTTCTTCAGCGGCGTTCCATGCCAGCACTGCACGTACGTCTGGTCTTCACGTTTGATGAACCAGTCCCTCTGCGACCAGTTGCCGAACACGTAGCGCGCGCGGGCGAGCGCCTCGTAGTGTTCGCGCGTGCCGACCAGGACGGTGCGGGCACCCGACGGACGGCCGAACTGCCCGTTCTCGGTGACCCACACGCATTCCAGGTCGGTGCCGCGCCGCCGCAGCTCGTCGTAGATGCCGCGCGGATTGCACGAGTACTGGCGTCCCCGGTACGCGTCGAACACGGCGAGGTCGCGCACGGGCAGATTGAGGTGGCGTCTGTAGTGCCCGGACCGGATCCGGCTCTGCGCGTAGGCGCCGCGCTCGTCGTCGTCCAGCGCGGTCTCGACCCGCAGCAGCAGTTGGTCGGTCTTCTGGACGCGGACGGTGATGCGGTGAAGGCCCGCCTCGAAGGGCTCCGGCAGGGCGCGCAGGCTGTGGCGCCTGATGACGACCGGCTGCTCCTGCCCGCCGACGGTCGCGAGGACGTCCCAGCGGCCGGCCATCAGAGGACGCGACAGCCCGAACACCGGCATGCGCGCGGGTGCGAACTTCGCGGTGAAGCGGTCGCCGTCCCACAGCAGCCCGACGGCGTGCTCCTCGGACGAGCGCCGCCGCCGCAGCGTCAGCGAGTCGGGTCGTCCGACGCGGTCGGTGCACGTCCCCGCCAAGTGCAGGGCGCCCTCGGGCGACCAGGACACCTCGTCGACGATGAGGGCCCGCCCGCGCACGACGATCCGCAGCGTGCTCCGCCGCGTCCTGGCGATCTCCAGCTCCCCGCCGGGGAAGGGCAGCCCGGTCCCGGCCGCGTCGGCGTCCAGGTACGGCTTGACGCCGCCCGGCAGGGCGATCTCCCAGTTCCCCTCCCGCCGGACCAGCCCGGCGACCGGCAGCCGGGCCCGGAACCCCTCGCCGCCGACGCTCTCCACCGGGCCCGTCACGGTGGCCCGCCCCGCCTTCGGCGTCGCGGTGACGCGCGGCTCGTCGCCGAGCGGGGCGCGGGTCCAGCCGTCCAGGCACAGCTCGCCGCCCTCCAGATGGCAGCCGACGACCGCGGCGGGCGTCCGCCGCACCTGCACGGTGAACCGGTGCCGCCCGGCGACGCCCTGCACGCGGACGCCCGGCGCGCACTCAAGGTCGTCCGGCCACTGCCGGGGGGTGAGGCGCGGGTTGCCGAGCGTGGCGCGGCGCCGCAGGCCCCGGTTGACGATCTCCACGCACGGCACCCAGTCGACGTCCCGCCAGCGCCCGAACATCTTCAGCGCCGCCGGGTCGATCTCGGCGGCGAAGCCGGACCAGTCGTAGGACACCGCCGACTGCCGCGACCGGGCGGTCACGTCCGGCCGGCGGACCCGGGTGACCGGGACGCGCATGAGGCCGCGCTTGTTCGCCGCCACCAGCCACAGCCGGATGCGGGACCCGTCCTCGGTGGAGGAGTCCAGGTGCCGGATGTAGGCGTGCCCCTCGATGCGGAGTCGCCCGTCCACCCAGTCGGCGCGGTCGACCGCCGCGACCGGCGTCAGCTCGTCGGTCACGTCGTAGACGTGCGCGGGGACGCCCCGCTCCTCGTCCTCGAAGAACGGGAACTCGGCGTACCAGCGGTGCCGCAGGCCGCGCCGGACGCGCGGCGCGTCCGCCACCCTCCGCAGCCGGACGAACCGCAGCACCTCCAGCAGTTCCGGCAGCATCCGGCGGCAGAGCAGGTGCAGTTGCAGGCGCATGATCGCGGGCTGCCGCTTCAGCACGCGCGGGCCGATCCGGCGCGCCAGCGCGGCGCCCGTCGCGACGAGCTCCTCGCGGTGCTCGTCCTGCGTTCTGGGGAGGGCCTCCAGGAGGATGCGGAGGTCGATCTCGATGAGCGAGTGCTCGTCGTAGGCGTTCAGGAACTGGGGCGCGTACTCGGCCATCGCCTCCCGCAGCGCGGACGCGGACGCGAACCGCTGCTGGATGTTGTCCCGGTCATGGCGGTCGCCGGTGATGGACCCCGGCCGCCTGCGCCAGTAGTAGACCGTCTCACTGAGGACGTCCACGGAACGGGCCAGGGCGTGCGCGCGCGCCATGACGGGAGGGTCCTCGTAGAAGCCGGTGGGGAACTCCAAAGCGGCTTTGTCCCAGAAGGCACGCCGGTACACCTTGTTCCACGGCGTGCGGTCGCGCATGAGGACCGGCTTGGACGACACATGCGTCCGCAGGCACGTCTCCGTGAACACACCGTCGTGCAGGGGCGACTGCCACGTGCGCTCCTCGTCCATGCGCTGGACGTTGCCGCTCGCCATGTCGGAACCCGTCCGGTCCAGGGACGCGACGAGCCTCGTATAGGCGTCCCGGTCCACGACGTCGTCGGCGTCGGCGAAGGCCAGGTACTCGCCCCGCGCCTGCCGCACCCCCGCGTTGCGGGCCGGCCCGGGACCTTCCTGCTCACGCATGAACAGGCGGAACCGGGGGTCGCGGGCGCACATCTCCTTGGCGATGACGGCGCTGCCGTCGGTGGACCCGTCGTCCACCAGGATCACCTCAAGGTCGCGCAGCGTCTGACCGGCCAGCGACTCCAGGCACTCCTGGAAGTACTCCTCGATGTTGTGGAACGGCACGACGACGCTGAGCTTCGGGGACATGGGGCCTCCTCCTCGCCCCACAGAGCATGGTGACGTTACGCCACCACATGAACACGCATCGCCATTGCCGTCCCGTCCCCTGACGCAGACTTGACCTCACCTGGCCGCGATTTACCGCAGCCTTACGCTTCGGCGCTTGACCCGCCGGGACGGACCCCGTCGGCCACCCCGGAGTCGGCGACGGCGCCGCGGACGCTCTCCGCGAGCGCCTCGAACTCCTCCGCGCGCGGCGACGTCGACCGGAACCCGAGCCCGATCCGGCGGAACGGCGCCGGCGCCGCGAACCGGTGCAGGCCGAGGTTCGGCGCCCGGCGCGTCTCCACCGGCAGCGCCGTCTCCGGGACGAGCGTCACGCCGAACCCGCCCGACACGAGCTGGACCAGCGTCGCCAGGCTCGTCGCGTAGGTCGCGGCGGCGGCGCGCGCGCCGACGTCCCGGCAGATGTCCAGGGCCTGGTCGCGCATGCAGTGGCCCTTGTTGAGCAGCAGGACGTCGAGGTCGTTCAGCGCCTCGCGCGGGACCTCCTCGTCGCCCAGTTCGAACCCGGGCGGCGCGACGAGCACGAAGTCCTCGTCGTACAGGACGATCTCCGCGACGCCGTCCGCGGCGACGGGCAGCGCCAGCAGCACCACGTCGAGGCGTCCGGCGAGCAGTTCGGCGACGATGTGCTCGGTCTGCTCCTCGTGGACCGACAGCTCCAGGTCGGGGAACTCCTTGGCGAGCCTCGGCAGGACCAGCGGGAGCAGGTACGGCGCGACGGTCGGGATCACACCGACCCTGAGCGGCCCCACAAGCGTCCCTTGGACGGCCTTGACCTCGTCTACCAGGCGGTCCAGTTCGGCTAGGACGACCTCCGCCCGCCGTGCGACCCGCTCCCCCGCCGGGGTCAGCAGGACCTTGCGGGTCGTCCGTTCGACCAGCCGGGTGCCGAGGGTGTCCTCCAGCGCGGCCACGGCTCCGGACAGCGCGGGCTGGCTCATGCGCAGCGCGGCGGCGGCGTCCCTGAAGTGCAGATGCTCGGCGAGCGCAAGGAACGCCCGCAACTGCGCCACCGTCGGTCTGCTCATCGCCATCTCGACCGAACGGTATCGAACCGCCATTACGAAGAGTGATGCGGCCCTGGTCAAACGGCCGTGGCGTTCACCACAGCGCGAGTCGGTCGGGGTGCGGGATGGGGGCGCCGGGGTCGGCGACACGGCTCGTGAACGTGCCGTGGAAACCGAACGGAAGGTGGTGCTTCAGCTTCAGCGCCGCGACGCTCTCCAGGCCGCGAGCGTCCAGGATGGTGAGCTGCGACCGGTGTTCTGCGGCGAGGTACACCACGGCCAGCAGCCAACCGTCGTCCTCGGCCGCGTCGGGAGAACGGGGCACGAAGATGGGCTCGCCCACGTACGCGTGCGGCCCGACCTCATGGGTCTCTGTGCGGCCGGTGTCGTTGTCGACTTTCAGGACCTGGTCGTACTGACCTTCGGAACCCGTCCGTCCAGCCATGTAGGTGTACCGGTGCCTGCGCGTGGAGCGGCGCCAGTCGTACTGCGGGAACTCGCCGTTCACGTCGGCCAGCGGCGTCTCGATCACGCGTCCCGATGGCGTGATCCGGTACCGCATCAGCCGGCTGGACGGCAGCCCGGGGAAGCGCGCGCGGAAGCCGGTGAGGTCGCGCCTGATCGCCTCGTAGTCATCGAACTGCACCAGGTCGACGACGGTGTCCGCGCCGTCCTCGAAGGCGTTGGCGACATGGAGGTGGACGAGCGTCTCGTGCTCCACGATCCGCGCCGGGCCGCCGTCGCGCGGCACGAGCACGAACCGGGTGCCCTTCTCCGGACGGTGCCGGATCGCGTCGAAGATGGGCCCGCCGCGCAGCATCGTGCGCACGTCGAACATGTACGGGTCCAGGACGAAGACCATGTGCCGCGCGGTCAGCGCCACGTCGTGGTTCCAGGGCAGGTCCAGCATCCGCACCGTGGCGAGCCGGCGCATCCGGCCCCGCCGGTCGACCTTCCAGCAGTTCAGCGAGGGGAACGGCACGAACTCCTGGCCGAAGTTGAACATCTCCCCGGTCGCCGGGTCCCACTTGGGGTGGGCGGAGAACGCCTTGAGCATGCCCCGGAGGCGGCCGCGGAAGTCGTCGACGCCGAGGGTCTCCAGGGTGTCGGGGTCGAGCCGGTACGGCGGCCCGCCCTCCCAGAGGGCCAGCAGCCGCTCGGCGTGCACCGCGATCCCGGTGTTGGCGGCGTTGGCGGGCCCCTTCGACTTCGCGAAGTTCGTCCAGAAACCGCCGGGGAGGGCCGTCCCGACGCCGGGCTTGCGGGCCCGCCCGGCGACCATGCCGTCCCGGAACTGCGGCGTCCGCACGTAGCGGTTGCGGAACCGCACCGAGCGCCCGTCGAAGGCGAACTGCGCCACCATCCCGTCGCCGTCGAACAGGTGGTGCATCAGGGTGCGCCCGACCTCCCACTTCCCGGGGCCGATCCGGTACAGCGTCCCGGTGAGCCCGGACGGGAGCTCCCCGTCGATCTCGTCGACGGCGTAGTCGAGCTCGTGCATCAGCGGGGTGAAGATCTTCCCCATGTCCGGAGCGGTGGTCAGGGCCATGGCGGCCTCCATCTGGCTACATCCGTTTCCAGAAACGTAGGATCTGGCAACGGCTGTGTCAAGATTGCGGGGTGAGTTCCCGCACCTACGGCGGCGTCACCGCCGAGCGCCGCCGCGCCGACCGCCGCGCGGCGCTCCTGGAGGCCGCGCTCGACCTGCTCGGCACCGAGGGCCTGCCCGCGACCTCCGTACGCGCCGTCTGCGCGCGCGCCGGGCTCAACCCGCGCTACTTCTACGAGAACTTCACCGACCTGGACGCCCTGCTGACCGAGGTCTACGACCGCATCGTCACCGAGATCACCGAGGCCGCCGCCCGCGGCGTCACCGCCGCCGGGTCCGGCGCCGGGCTCCGCGCGACCGTCCGCTCCGCCGCCGTGGAGGCCCTCGCGGTCGGCGCCGCCGACCCCCGCAAGGTCCGCGTGGCGCTGATCGAGGCGCCCGCCAGCCCCGTCCTGCGCGCGCGCCAGCGCGCCGCGCTCCGCAGCAACACCCGCCAGGTCATCGACTACGCGCGGACGTTCTACGACGTCCCCTCCGCCGCCGACGCGCAGATGCGCTTCACCGCCACGATGCTCGTTGCGGGCTGGAGCGAGAACCTCATCGCCTGGCTGGACGGCGAGCTCGACGCCACCCCGTCCGACCTGGCCGACATGTTCGCCGACGCGGCCGAGGCCCTCGCGACCCACGCCGCCGCCCGCGCCCGCTGACCACGGGGTCACCGGGGCGATCGCGACACCTCTCCCGAGGTGAGTCGTTAGTCACCTGTTGTGCACGGAAAGCCGAACGCCCTAAACTTGCGCGCTACGCAGTGTTAAGCCCGATTTGTGGCGAGTCTGTGTGATTTACGTCTACCGCTCGTCCGGGCGGCGTTTTCCGGGTGCGACATCTCCGCTGGTCACCGCGGTGCGCTCGGGATTGATAGGCGATGCCTATCGCATTCGTGGGATTTATCGATTTCTCTTTTTGATCGAGCGGCGGCACTCTGAGTGACATCGGCCGCCGAGGCGGAAACCCCGCGGCCCTCCTGCGCCTCCTCATGCGGAGGCGACCCTTTCTCATGACGAAGGAGCATGCGTGCTTACTGTCGGTGACCAGTTCCCCGAGTACGAGCTCACCGCCTGCGTCTCGCTGGACGCCGAGAACGCGTTCGAGACGATCAACCACAAGTCCTACGAGGGCAAGTGGCGCGTCGTCTTCTTCTGGCCGAAGGACTTCACCTTCGTGTGTCCGACCGAGATCGCCGAGTTCGGCCGCCTCAACGAGGACTTCGCCGACCGCGACGCCCAGGTGCTCGGCGCGTCCGTCGACAACGAGTTCGTCCACTTCGCGTGGCGCAAGGACCACCCGGACCTGCGCGAGATCCCGTTCCCGATGATGTCCGACCTCAAGCGCGAGCTGAGCGAGGCCCTCGGCATCCTCACCGCGGACGGCGTGGCGCAGCGCGCGACGTTCATCGTCGACCCGAACAACGAGATCCAGTTCGCGATGGTGACCGCCGGGTCCGTCGGCCGCAACGTCAAGGAGGTCCTGCGGGTCCTCGACGCGCTGCAGAGCGACGAGCTGTGCCCCTGCAACTGGAACAAGGGCGAGGACACCCTCGACGCGACCAAGCTGCTGGCCGGCGCCGGCGCCTGATCCCCCCTCGTTCGTCGACGGCCGGCCGCGTCGCGCGGCCGGCCGTTCGCATGGAAAGGACACTTGATCATGAGCGTTGACGCGCTGAAGGGCGCCCTCCCGGGCTACGCCAAGGACACCAAGCTCAACCTGGGCTCGCTGACCTCCACCTCCCAGCTCACCGAGCAGCAGCTGTGGGGGACGGTCCTGGCCTGCGCCCTCGCCACCCGGAGCGCCGTCGTCATCCGCGAACTGGCCGAGGAGGCGGGCGACTACCTGACCGCCGAGGCGTTCGAGGCGGCCAAGGGCGCCGCGTCGATCATGGCGATGAACAACGTGTACTACCGCGCCACCCACCTCATCGGGGACGAGACGTACGCGACGCTGCCCGCCAAGCTGCGGATGTCGATCATCGGCCGGCCGGGCGTCGACAAGGTCGACTTCGAGCTGTGGTGCCTCGCCGTGTCCGCGATCAACGGGTGCGGGCGCTGCCTGGAGTCGCACGAGAAGGTCGTCCGCGAGGCCGGCCTGTCCCGCGAGCTCGTCCAGGAGGCGCTGCGGATCGCCGCCGTCGTCAACGCGACGGCCGCGACCCTGGACGCCGAGGCCGCGCTGGCCCCCGCGACCGTCTGACCCGGCACATGCGGAAGGCCCGGACGGTGCGCCGTCCGGGCCTTCGGCCGTTCGGGTCACGCCCGGCCGCTCACTCCCACTCGATGGTGCCCGGGGGCTTGGACGTGATGTCGACCGTGACGCGGTTGATCTCGCGGACCTCGTTGGTGATGCGGGTGGAGATCCGCTGCAGCAGGTCGTAGGGCAGCTTCGCCCAGTCGGCCGTCATGGCGTCCTCGCTGGTCACCGGGCGCAGCACGATCGGGTGGCCGTAGGTGCGGCTGTCGCCCTGCACGCCGACCGAGCGGACGTCGGCCAGCAGCACCACGGGGAACTGCCAGATGTCGCGGTCGAGGCCGGCGCGGGTCAGCTCCTCGCGGGCGATGGCGTCGGCGTCGCGGAGGATGTCGAGGCGCTCGCGGGTGACGGCGCCGATGATGCGGATGCCGAGGCCGGGGCCGGGGAACGGCTGGCGCCAGACGATCTCGGTCGGCAGGCCGAGCTGCTCGCCCAGCGCGCGCACCTCGTCCTTGAACAGCGAGCGCAGCGGCTCGATCAGCGCGAACTGCAGGTCTTCGGGGAGCCCGCCGACGTTGTGGTGCGACTTGATGTTCGCGGCGCCGGTGCCGCCGCCCGACTCGACCACGTCCGGGTAAAGGGTTCCCTGGACGAGGAACTCGACCGGCTCGTCGGCGTCCTCACCGACGATCTCGCGCGCGGCCTCCTCGAAGACGCGGATGAACTCGCGTCCGATGATCTTGCGCTTCTGCTCGGGGTCGGTGACGCCGTCGAGCGCGGCGAGGAAGCGCTCCTGGGCGTCGACGACGTGCAGGTTCACCCCGGTGACGGCGACAAAGTCCTTCTCGACCTGCTCGGGCTCGCCCTTGCGCAGCAGCCCGTGGTCGACGAACACGCACGTCAGCTGGTCGCCGATGGCCCGCTGGACGAGGGCCGCGGCGACGGCGGAGTCCACCCCGCCCGACAGCGCGCAGATCGCCCGGCGGTCGCCGACCTGCTGCCGGACGGCCTCGATCGACTCCTCGGCGATGTTGACCATCGTCCAGTTCGGACGGCATCCGGCGCCTTCGTACAGGAAGCGGCGCAGGATCTCCATTCCGTGCTCGGTGTGCAGAACCTCCGGATGGAACTGGACGCCGAAGAAGCCGCGGTCCCGGTCCTCCATGCCGGCGACCGGCGTGACGTCGGTGCTCGCCGTCACCGTGAAGCCCGCCGGGGCGCTGCTGACGAAGTCGCGGTGGGACATCCACACCGCCTGCTCGTGCGGCAGCCCCGCGAACAGCATGCCGGGGGACGTGACGGCCACGGTCGCGCCGCCGTACTCGGCGATGTTGGAGTTCTCCACCGTCCCGCCGAGGGCCTGCGCCATCACCTGGTGGCCGTAGCAGATGCCGAGCGTCGGGACGCCGATCTCGAACAGCCCCTCGGGCGCCACCGGCGCGCCCTCCGCGTACACCGACGCGGGGCCGCCGGACAGGATGATCGCCTTCGGCCGCTTGGCCAGCATCTCCGCCGCCGGCATGGTGGACGGGACGATCTCGCTGAACACATGGCACTCGCGGACGCGCCGCGCGATCAGCTGCGCGTACTGCGCGCCGAAGTCGACGACGAGAACGGTGTCAAAGGACTGGTCTGCGGCCACCAACTAAGCCTTTCGCACGGCCGGAAGGGGCTTCCAGTCTACGGGCCCGCTGCCTGCGCCTATGCCCCGCACCCCCCGCCCGGTCGTCACATGGTGCGATTCACCGATAACGGTCGGCATCCATTTACCTTGATCACACTCATCGGGGCGCTGCGTTCTGATACGAGTTAATGACGCCCTGTAGTCGATCGCGCACGCCTGCATGGCTCCCGTCCGCAAGCGACCTCCCTAGGAGTGCCGTGAAGCTGCTCGCCGCCACCGCCCTGCTCGCCGCGCTCGTCCCGGCGGCGCCGTCCTTGCCGGCCGCGCCGGCGGGGCCGGCCACGCCGTCCGGGCCGCCCTCCGCCGCGCCCGTGCGCGCAGGCGACGCCCTGCGCTTGGGTGACACGGTGCGCGCGGGCGCGGACGACTGCGCGCACCCGCAGGCACGCCTGCGGTCGGGCTCCCACGGCCGCGAGCGCAACGACCTGACGCCCGCACAGGCCGCCACCGTGGAGCAGCGCCTCAACCGCCTCCTGGACCGGCTCGGCCTCGGCCCGGTGGACGAGACCGGCGGCCAGTCGGACGCCGGCGACCTCCGCTCGGCGCCGCGGATCACGATCCCGGTGTTCTTCCACGTGATCCACGACGGGCAGCGCGGCAACGTCTCCACCGCCGCGATCAACCGCCAGATCGCCACCATGAACGCCTCCTACGGAGGACGGAACGGCGGCGCGGACACGCGCATCTCCTTCGCGCTCCGCGGGATCAGCCGCTCCGACAGCGCCGCCTGGTTCCAGGACCCGGAGCGCTACGAGGGCACGTACAAGCCGATGCTGCACCAGGGCGGCAAGGGCACGCTGAACCTCTACAGCACCTACATCGGCGGCGACCTGCTCGGCTGGTCGACGTTCCCGTGGAAGTACAAGACCGACCCCCAGATGGACGGCGTGACCATCCACTACGGCAGCATGCCGGGCGGGGCCATCGAGCACTTCAACAAGGGCTTCAGCGCCACCCACGAGGTGGGTCACTGGCTGGGGCTGTACCACACGTTCCAGGACGGCTGCGGCGGCCAGGGCGACCGGGTCGCCGACACCCCGGCCGAGCGCGAACCGTCGAACGGCTGCCCGACCGGCAAGGACACCTGCCCGTCCGCCGGCGCCGACCCGGTGCACAACTACATGGACTACAGCTACGACACGTGCATGACGTCCTTCACCGCGGGCCAGGGCGCCCGCATGCACAAGGTGTGGACGGCCTACCGCGCCGAGCGCGCCCAGCGCGCCTGACACGCCCAGCGCGTCCCGCCGCGTTCAGGACGGCCGCCCGCGCAGCCGGGCGGCCTCCTCCGCGGGCAACCGCCGGACGGCCTCGCGCAGCGTCACGCCCGAGATGGCGCCCAGGCGGGGCTCCACCCACTTCACCACCCAGGACGGGTCCTTCTTGGAAAGCTCCCGGAGGACCCATCCCAGGGCCTTCCTGATGAAGAACTCGCGCTCGCCCAGCAGCGCGTCCCCGTACCGGCTGATTCGCTCCAGAGCCGGGTCTCCCGCACGGACGCCCGGCAGCAGCGCCAGGACGGCCGTACGCCGTATCCACATGTAGGGGTCGGCGACCCACGCGTCCAGTGCCGCCGCCAGGTCCGGGTAGCGCATGACCAGGCCGCCGACGACCTTCTCCGCGAGATGGTCGACGTACACCCAGCTCGCCGAGTCGCGGATGAGCGCTTCGGCCACCCCCATGTCGGGAGGCTCCAGTAGGGCCGCCCGCTTGACGAGCACGTCGATCGCCGCCATACGGGCCTCATGGACGGGACGTCCTTCGTCGGTGACGTCCCAGAGGAGTCGGGCCAGGGACAGCACCTCTTCCCGCGTGGGCTTGCCCTTGACCGCAGAAACGGCCACTTTGCGAAGCGCGGGCACGGTCACGCCGATGTGGACGAACTCGCTCTTCAGATAGCTCTTCTCGCTCTGCGCGCGCGCCGGATCGCCCTGGGCGCGCAACTCCGCCAGGACCCGCGCCGCCTCGGCCTCCACGTCCATGCGGGACACGCTACGCCGCCGCGCTACGGCGCCGTATTCAGCGTTATCCATTCCGATTCGTCCAGGTTTGCCAAAGACGTGATGTTTGTTCGCATTCACCCTTGTTGCAGCGATGACTCCGCCTGTCTCTTATAGACATCT
>NZ_VCKZ01000177.1 GCF_005889745.1 Actinomadura geliboluensis | reverse complement strand
CAGCGCGCCAACGTGGACCGCGCGGTGCGGTCGCTGGCGCCGCTCGCCCGCACGCACGAGCTGATCGTCACGCACGGGAACGGGCCGCAGGTCGGGGTGCTGGCGCTGGAGAGCGTCAACGACCCGAGCCTGACCCGGCCGTACCCGCTGGACACGATCGGCGCCGAGACCCAGGGGATGATCGGCTACTGGATGCTGCAGGCGCTGCAGAACGCGCTGCCGGGCCGGCAGGTCGTCGCGATGATCAACCAGACGCTGGTGTCGGCGGTGGACCCCGCGTTCGCGGATCCGACAAAGTTCGTCGGGCAGGTCTACGACCGGGACGAGGCCGAGAAGCTCGCCGCCGAGTACGGCTGGACGGTCCGCCAGGACGGGGACGGCTGGCGCCGCGTGGTGCCGTCGCCGCGTCCGCAGCGGGTGATCGAGACGCGGCTGATCAGGGAGCTGGTGCGGCTCGGGACGGTGGTGGTCTGCGCGGGCGGCGGCGGCGTGCCGGTGTTCCGCAACGACGTGGGGCGGCTGGAGGGCGTCGAGGCGGTGATCGACAAGGACCTCACGGCGTCCGTCCTCGCCGAGAGCATGGACGCCGACGCGCTGCTGATCCTGACCGACGTGCCCCGGGTGATGCGCGGCTACGGCACGCCGGAGCAGGAGGAGATCGCCCACACCACCCCGTACGAGCTGCGCGCCGAGGACTTCCCCGCCGGGTCGATGGGCCCCAAGGTGGCGGCGGCGGTGAGCTTCGTCGAGCGGACCGGCGACATGGCCGCGATCGGGCTGCTGGACCAGTGCGTGGAGATCCTGGAGGGCACCGCGGGCACGATCGTCACGCCGAACGCCACCTGGCCCCTGGAGAGCACCCTGTGACGGACGAGCACGCCGTGCCGGACGAGCACGCCGGGACCGGGGAGCGCCCGTGACGGCCGGGACGGCGCCGGGGACCTCGTTCGTCCGCAGCCTGCTGCGCACCAAGCCCGTCGACCGGATCGTGGCCGAGGGCGGTCAGGGCGAGGGCGGCGAGCTGAAGCGCACGATGAGCCTGCTCCAGCTCACCTTCTTCAGCGTCGGCGCGACCCTCGGAACCGGCATCTTCGTCGTCCTCGGCGAGGCGGTGCCGCTGGCCGGACCGGCCGTCGTGCTGTCGTTCGTGCTCGCCGCCGTCACCGCGCTGTTCTCCGCCCTGTCGTACGCGGAGCTGGCCGGGACGATCCCGGTGTCCGGCTCGTCCTACTCCTACTCCTACGCCACGCTCGGCGAGCTGGTCGCGTGGGTCTGCGGCTGGTGCCTGCTGCTGGAGTACGCGGTGTCGGTGTCGGCCGTCGCGGTCGGCTGGGGCTCCTACCTCAACGCGTTCTTCGACGCGGCGTTCGGGTTCACGATCCCCGCCGAGATCAGCAACCCGCCGGGGGACGGCGGTCTCGTCAACATCCCCGCCGTCGTCGTGGTGCTGCTCGCCACGCTGCTGCTGCTGCGCGGCACCTCCGAGAGCGCCACCGCCAACACGGTCATGGTGTTCCTCAAGATCGCCGTGCTGCTGTTCTTCTGCGCGGTCGCCTTCACCGCGTTCAAGGCGGGGAACCTGAGCGCGTTCGCGCCCATGGGCTGGGCCGGGATCAGCGCCGCCGGCGGCAAGGTGTTCTTCTCCTACATCGGCTTCGACGCCGCTTCCACCGCCGGCGAGGAGGCCAAGAACCCGCGCCGCGACCTGCCGCTCGCGATCGTCCTGTCGCTGGTGATCGTCACGGTCCTCTACGTGCTGGTCGGGCTCGCCGCCGTCGCGGCGATGCACTGGGACAAGTTCGCGATCAGCGGCGCCGAGGCGTCCCTCGCCGAGGTGCTGGACGTGGCGACCGGGCGGTCCTGGCCGTCGATGATCCTCGCGCTCGGCGCGGTGATCGCGATCGCCAGCGTCGTCCTCACCGTCATGTACGGGCAGACCCGCATCCTGTTCGCGATGTCGCGGGACGGGCTCGTCCCGGACGTCTTCCAGAGGGTCAGCCCCGGCCGCCGGGTCCCCGTCGCCAACACCGTGATCGTGGCGCTGTTCATCGGGATCCTCGCGGCGGCGGTCCCGCTCGGCCGGCTCGTCGACGCCACCAGCATCGGGACGCTGTTCGCGTTCGCGCTGGTCAGCGTCGGCGTCATCGTGCTGCGCCGCACCCGGCCCGACCTGCCGCGCAGCTTCCGGACCCCGCTGTTCCCGGTGACGCCGCTGCTCGGCGTCGGGTTCTGCGTGTACCTGATGGTCGGCCTCGGCGGGGTGACGTGGACGGTGTTCGCCCTCTGGTGCGCCGTCGGGCTGGCCGCCTACTTCCTGTACGGGCGCCGCCATTCCCGCCTGGCGGCCGGACCACCTCGCGACCCCGCCCGAAAGGGGCTCTGATGAACGCTCCCGAGAACGCCGCCGACGGCATGCGGGTGCTGGTGGGCTACGCGCCCGACGAGCGCGGCGACGACGCGCTGGCGCTCGCGGCGCTGCTCGTCCGGACCATGAGGGCGCCGCTGACGGCCGTGCACGTGCACCCGCCGCCGTGGCCCACGCCGGGGCCGGGCGCGGTGGACGCCGAATGGGTCGCCTACCTCAAGGGCCAGGCGGACGAGGCCCTCGAAGCGGCCCTGGCGCGGCTGGCGGAGCTCGGCGTCCCGCGGCGGGACGTCACCCCGCGCGTCCAGGCCCACCGGGGCAGCGGCCGCGGCCTCATCGAGGTCGCCAAGGACGTCGGCGCCGACCTGATCGTGGCGGGCTCGGCGCCGCGCGGACGGCGCGGCCGGGTCGCCGTCGGCAGCACCGCCGACCAGTTGCTGCACGGTTCGCCCGTCCCGGTCATGCTGGCGCCGCGCGGCTACGCGGCGCACCCGCCGCGGCGGTTCTCGCGGATGACGGTCGCCTACTGGCGGCGCCGGGACGCCGAGGGGCCGCTGTCGGCGGCCGCCGCGTTCGCCGAGCGGCTGGACGTGGAGCTGCGGCTGCTGACCCTCGTGCTGCGGCCGCCCGGTCTCGCGGCCCGGTTCCAGGTGCCCGGCGGCGTCCTGGACCGCCAGCTCGCCCAGGCCGAGGAGGACCTGCGCTACGCCGCCGGGCTGTTCGGCGGCGGGACGCCGGTGGAGCGGCGCACGGCCATCGGGACCGACATCGCCAAGACGCTCGGCACCGTCGATATGCTGCACGGCGAGGTCCTCGCCTGCCTGTCCGGCCATGACGGTCCGCTGCGCAAGGTCTTCCTCGGGGAGAGCTCCGGCAAGATCCTGCGGGCCGCGCCGTGCCCGGTGCTGCTGCTGCCGCGCGGGGCCGCCGCGCCGAGCCGCGACGAGAAACCGCAGGTTAGGTAAGGCTTACCTGCGTGAGCTACGACATCGGCGTTCCGGTGTTTCGGGGGAAGTAATTACGGCACACTGATGTTGTGAAATACGTGAGCGAGGATCAGACGAGCGCACGGACCGCCCCCGCGCGGCGTTCCGGCGTGCCGTCGTCCGCCGGTCACACCGAGCGCGACACGCGCGCCCGGGTGGCCCGGTTGATCCTTGAGCACGGCCCGGTCACGGCGTCCACGCTGGGCGAACGCGTCGGCCTCACGCCGGCCGCGATCCGCCGGCACCTGGACGCGCTGCTGGCCGAGGGCATGATCGAGGTCCGCAAGGCGCGGGTGCCGCAGACCCGGCGCGGGCGGGGCCGCCCCGCCAAGTGGTTCGCCATCACCGACGCCGGGCGCAGCGCCTTCGTGCACGCCTACGACGACCTGGCGACCAGCGCGCTGCGGTTCATCGCCGACACGGCGGGCGAGCACGCGGTCGCCGAGTTCGCTCGGCGGCAGATCGCCGACCTGGAGCGGCGCTACCGCCCCGTCGTGCAGGACGCGCCGCCCCAGCAGCGGGTCCGCACGCTCGCCGAGGCGCTGTCGGGCGACGGCTACGCGGCCGCCGCCGCGAAGGCGCCCCAGCCGGGCGGCGGCGAGCAGCTGTGCCAGCACCACTGCCCGGTCGCGCACGTCGCCGCGGAGTTCCCGCAGCTGTGCGAGGCCGAGACCGAGGCGTTCAGCCGGCTGCTCGGCACCCCCGTGCAGCGGCTGGCCACGATCGCCCACGGCGACGGGATCTGCACCACCCACGTCAGCCCGGTGGACCTGTGCGCCGACCGGGCCCGGGATGACGACGGCGCGACGTGACGAACAAATCACTCTTTGGAGTTGTTCTATGACTACGGCAGCCCACCCCGAACTCGAGGGGCTGGACAGGTACAAGTTCGGCTGGGCCGACTCCGACGAGGCCGGCGCCTCGGCGCGACGCGGCCTGAACGAGGACGTCGTCCGCGACATCTCGGGCAAGAAGGACGAGCCCGAGTGGATGCTCGACCTCCGCCTCAAGGGGCTGCGGCTGTTCAGCAAGAAGCCGATGCCCACCTGGGGCTCGGACCTGTCGGACATCGACTTCGACAACATCAAGTACTTCGTGCGCTCCACCGAGCAGCAGGCCGCGTCCTGGGAGGAACTGCCCGAGGACATCAAGAACACCTACGACAAGCTCGGCATCCCCGAGGCCGAGAAGCAGCGCCTCATCGCCGGCGTCGCCGCGCAGTACGAGTCGGAGGTCGTCTACCACAAGATCCGCGAGGACCTTGAGGAGAAGGGCGTCATCTTCGTCGACACCGACACCGGCCTGCGCGAGCACCCGGAGATCTTCCAGGAGTACTTCGGCTCGGTGATCCCCGTCGGCGACAACAAGTTCGCCGCGCTGAACACCGCCGTGTGGTCGGGCGGATCGTTCATCTACGTCCCGCCGGGCGTGCACGTCGAGATCCCGCTGCAGGCCTACTTCCGGATCAACACCGAGAACATGGGCCAGTTCGAGCGGACGCTGATCATCGCCGACGAGGGCTCCTACGTCCACTACGTCGAGGGCTGCACCGCCCCGATCTACAAGTCGGACTCGCTGCACTCGGCCGTCGTGGAGATCGTCGTGAAGAAGGACGCCCGCGTCCGCTACACGACCATCCAGAACTGGTCGAACAACGTCTACAACCTGGTGACCAAGCGCGCCGTCGCCTACGAGGGCGCCACCATGGAGTGGGTCGACGGCAACATCGGCTCCAAGGTCACCATGAAGTACCCGGCCGTCTACCTGCTCGGCGAGCACGCCAAGGGCGAGACCCTGTCGATCGCGTTCGCCGGCGAGGACCAGCACCAGGACGCCGGCGCCAAGATGGTGCACGCCGCGCCGAACACCTCCAGCAGCATCATCTCCAAGTCGGTGGCGCGCGGCGGGGGCCGCACGTCCTACCGCGGGCTGGTGCAGATCCAGGAGGGCGCCGAGCACAGCAAGTCCACCGTCAAGTGCGACGCGCTGCTGGTCGACCAGATCAGCCGGTCCGACACCTACCCCTACGTCGACGTCCGCGAGGACGACGTGGAGATGGGCCACGAGGCCACCGTCTCCAAGGTGTCGGAGCAGCAGCTGTTCTACCTGATGAGCCGCGGTCTCACCGAGGACGAGGCGATGGCGATGATCGTGCGCGGGTTCGTCGAGCCCATCGCGCGGGAGCTGCCGATGGAGTACGCCCTCGAGCTGAACCGGCTCATCGAGCTGCAGATGGAAGGAGCCGTCGGCTGATGGGGCTCGACACCAAGCCTCTCTCGACGCTGCACGAGAAGGCGTCCTACGACGTCGCCGACTTCGAGGTCCCGACGGGCCGCGAGGAGGAGTGGCGGTTCACCCCGCTGCGCCGCCTGCGCGGCCTGCACAAGGGCACCGCCGAGGAGGGCGGCAAGGTCGTGACGGAGGCCGAGGCGGCCCCCGAGGTCACGGTGGAGACCGTCGGCCGCGACGACCCGCGGGTCGGCACGTCCTACGTGCCCGCCGACCGGGTCAGCGCCCAGGCGTGGAACTCCTTCACCGAGGCCACCGTCGTGACCGTCCCGAAGGAGGCCGTCGCCTCGGCGCCGACCGTCCTGCGGCGGCGCGGCGAGGACGGCTCCGGCGCCGCCTACGGGCACACCACCGTGCTCGTGGAGCCGTTCGCCGAGGCGACCGTGGTCCTCACCCACCGCGGCCCGGCGACCTACGCCGACAACGTCGAGTTCGTCGTCGGCGACGGCGCCCGCCTCTCGGTGATCAGCCTGCAGGACTGGGCCGACGGCGCGGTGCATGTGTCGCACCAGCACGCCCGGCTCGGCCGCGACGCCCGGTTCGTCTCGCACAACATCTCGCTCGGCGGCGACGTCGTGCGGATCTCGCCGTCGGTCGCCTACGACGGGCCCGGCGGCGACGCCGAGCTGTACGGCGTCTACTTCGTGGACGGCGGCCAGCACCTGGAGCACCGCCTCCTCGTCGACCACACCGTGCCGCACTGCCGCAGCCGCGTCGACTACCGCGGCGCCCTGCAGGACCAGGACGCGCACGCCGTGTGGATCGGCGACGTGATCATCCGCGCGGAGGCGGAGGGCACCGACACCTACGAGCTGAACCGCAACCTCGTCCTCACCGACGGGACGCGGGTCGACTCGGTGCCGAACCTGGAGATCCTCACCGGCGAGGTCGCGGGCGCGGGGCACGCCTCGGCGTCCGGCCGGCTGGACGACGAGCACCTGTTCTACCTGCAGGCGCGCGGCATCACCTTCGACGACGCGCGCCGCATGGTCGTGCGGGGCTTCCTCGGCCAGCTCGTCGACCGCATCGAGGTCGCCGAGGTCCGCGACAAGGTCCGCGAGGCCATCGAGGAGGAGCTGGACGTCAGGGCGGGTGAGCGATGACCGCATCCGCGCGGCCCGGAGGTCCCGGGGGCTCCCCCCAGGAGGGATACGTGAAGGTGTGCGCGCTGGAGGAGGTCCCGGCCGACGGGGCCCTCGGCGTCGAGGTCGACGACACGCCGGTCGCGATCGTGCGCAGCGGCGAGGACGTCTACGCGCTGAACGACATCTGCTCGCACGCCGAGGTCTCGCTCTCCGAGGGCGAGGTCTACGACGGCACCATCGAGTGCTGGCTGCACGGGTCCTGCTTCGACCTGCGCAGCGGCAAGCCCACCAACCCGCCGGCCACGCAGCCGGTCGCCACCTACAAGGTCAAGGTCGAGGGCGGGGACGTCTACGTCTCGCTCGCCGACGACTGACCCCACCACGAAGGACTGTACGCACTATGGCCACGCTAGAGATCCGCGACCTCCACGTCTCCGTCGGCGACGGCTCCGACGGGGCGAAGGAGATCCTGCGCGGGGTCGACCTGACCGTGAAGGCCGGCGAGACCCACGCGATCATGGGGCCGAACGGCTCGGGCAAGTCCACCCTGGCCTACGCCGTCGCCGGGCACCCCAAGTACGAGGTGACGTCGGGCACCGTCACGCTGGACGGCGAGGACGTCCTCGCCATGTCGGTGGACGAGCGCGCCCGCGCCGGGCTGTTCCTCGCGATGCAGTACCCGGTCGAGGTGCCGGGCGTGTCGGTGTCGAACTTCCTGCGCTCGGCCGTGACCGCCGTCCGCGGCGAGGCCCCGAAGCTCCGCGAGTTCTCCAAGGAGATGAAGCAGGCGATGGACGCGCTGTCCATCGACCCGGCGTTCGCGCAGCGCAGCCTGAACGAGGGCTTCTCCGGCGGTGAGAAGAAGCGGCACGAGATCCTGCAGCTGGAGATGCTCAAGCCGAAGGTCGCCGTCCTGGACGAGACCGACTCCGGCCTGGACGTCGACGCGCTGAAGGTCGTCTCCGAGGGCGTGAACCGGTTCGCCTCCGGCGACACCGGCGTCCTGCTGATCACCCACTACACCCGCATCCTGCGGTACGTGAAGCCCGACTTCGTGCACGTGTTCGCCGCCGGCCGCGTCGTCGCCGAGGGCGGCCCGGAGCTGGCCGACGAGCTGGAGGAGCAGGGCTACGAGAAGTACGTGAAGGCGGGCGCTTCGCTATGACGATGTTGCCCGAGGAGCTGAAGAAGGACTTCCCGCTGCTGCGCCGCACGGTCCGCGGCGGGCGTCCTCTGGTGTACCTCGACTCCGGTGCGACGTCGCAGAAGCCCGTCCGGGTGCTGGACGCCGAGCGCGAGTTCTACGAGCGGCACAACGCGGCGCCGCACCGCGGGGCGCACCTGCTCGCCGAGGAGGCGACGGAGGCGTACGAGAACGCCCGCGCGTCCATCGCCCGGTTCATCGGCGCGACGCCGGCCGAGATCGTGTTCACCAAGAACGCCACCGAGGGCATCAACCTCGTCGCGTACGCGATGAGCAACGCCGCGACCGCCGGCCCGGAGGCCGAGCGGTTCGCGGTGGGCCCCGGCGACGAGGTCGTGGTGTCGGAGATGGAGCACCACGCCAACCTCGTCCCGTGGCAGGAGCTCTGCCGGCGGACCGGTGCCACGCTGCGCTGGTTCGGCATCACCGACGAGGGCCGCCTGGACCTGGAGAACCTCGACGACCTGGTCAACGAGCGCACCAAGATCGTCGCGCTGACGCACCAGTCGAACGTGCTCGGCACCGTCCCGCCGGTGGAGCAGATCATCGCCCGCGCGCACGCCGTCGGCGCGCTCGTCCTGCTGGACGCCGCGCAGTCGGTGCCGCACCAGCCGGTCGACGTCGCCGACCTCGGCGCCGACTTCCTGGCGTTCTCCGGGCACAAGATGCTCGGCCCGACGGGCATCGGCGTGCTGTGGGGGCGGAGCGAGCTGCTGGAGGCGATGCCGCCGTTCATCACCGGCGGGTCCATGATCGAGGTCGTCCGCATGGAGGGGACCACGTTCATGCCGCCGCCGCAGCGGTTCGAGGCGGGGGTGCCGATGACGGCGCAGGCCATCGGGCTCGGCGTCGCCTGCGACTACCTCGCCGAGATCGGCATGGACCGCGTCCACGCCCACGAGGAGGCCCTGGTGGCCTACTCGCTGGAGCGGCTGGGCGAGATCCCCGGCGTCCGCATCATCGGCCCCGGCACCACGGAGGCGCGCGGCGGCGCCGTGTCGTTCACCGTCGAGGACATCCACCCGCACGACGTCGGCCAGGTCCTGGACGACCTGGGCGTCGAGGTCCGCGTCGGCCACCACTGCGCGTGGCCGATCTGCCGGCGCTTCGGCATCCCGGCGACCACCCGCGCGACGTTCTACCTCTACAACACCCTCGCCGACGTGGACGCGCTCGCCGACGGGGTACGGCACGCCCAGAAGTTCTTCGGAACACACTGACCGGCGGGCCGGTTGTAGCGAGAAAAGGCTTGGAAGGGACGACATGCAGCTGGAGGCGATGTACCAGGAGGTCATCCTGGACCACTACCGCAACCCCCACCACAAGGGGCTGCGGGAGCCGTTCGAGGGCGAGGCCCACCACGTCAACCCGACCTGCGGTGACGAGGTGACGCTGCGCGTCCACCTGGACGGCGAGGGCCAGGACGCCACGGTCGCCGACGTGTCGTATGACGCCATGGGCTGCTCGATCAGCCAGGCCAGCGCCTCGGTGATGTCGGACCTGATCATCGGAAAGTCCGTGAAGGAGGCGATGGCGGTCGGCGAGGAGTTCCTGGCGCTGATGCAGTCCCGCGGCCGGGACATCGAGCCGGACGAGGACGTCCTGGAGGACGCCATCGCCTTCGCCGGGGTCTCCAAGTACCCCGCCAGGATCAAATGCGCCCTGCTCGCCTGGATGGCGTGGAAGGACGCGACCGCACGCGCACTCGGAGAGGCATCATGACCGACACCCCCGCGACCACCGAGACCGCTCCGCAGGAGGAAGAGGTCCTGGAGGCGCTCAAGGACGTCGTCGACCCCGAGCTCGGCATCAACGTCGTCGACCTCGGCCTGGTCTACGGCGTGAACCTCGACGGCGGGACCGCCACCCTGGACATGACGCTCACCAGCGCCGCCTGCCCGCTCACCGACGTGATCGAGGACCAGGCCCACAGCGCGCTGGAGGGCCTGGTCCAGGACGTCAAGATCAACTGGGTCTGGCTGCCGCCGTGGGGCCCGGACAAGATCACCGACGACGGCCGCGACCAGCTGCGCGCCCTCGGCTTCAACGTCTGACGAACGCCCGGCGCCCGTGTGAGGCCGCGCCCCCGGCCGCGGGGGCGCGGCCTCACACGTGTTCCCGGCCCCCGGTGTCCTTGGGCTTGGCGGGCCAGAGGGTGTGGGTGATCGGCCACAGCGACCAGATCGCGAGGACGCCGCCGAGGCGCGCGAGCCAGGCCAGCAGGGCCTGCGTGCGGTCGGGGTCGTCCACCAGGACGATCATCGCGCCGAGGAGGCCGCAGGCGATGGCGGTCGCCAGGGCGGCCTTGCCGAACTCGCGCCACTCGTAGCGGACGCGCGCCGCCCCGTACTTGGGCTTGCCGCGCGGCGGCGGGCCGCCGGCGAAGCGGTGCGCGAAGCGCTCGTCCGCCCAGCGGACCATGCTGTGCCCGAACGCGACCGAGTAGCCGAGGTAGGCGGCGGCCAGGCCGTGGCCGGTGCCGGCGGTGGCGCCGCCGTGCAGGTCGATGGCCGTGGCCGCCAGCAGCACCAGGTCGACCAGCGGGACGCACAGCAGCAGGGCCGCGCCGGTGCGGCGCAGGCGCAGCGGGTAGCGGGCGAGGAGCCCGGCGGCGAGGACGACCCAGAAGCCGATCTCGCAGCCGGCGATGACGGCGATGAGCACGTGTTCCATCCTGCCGGGGCGGCGGGTGCCGGATCGTCGTCGCCGGTGGGGTTTCGCGGGTCGTCCGAAGGATGTACGCGGCATCCTCATCCGGGTGGACGAGGCATGGGCGCGGGGATGCTGAGATGGGTCCGTGCACCGGATCCGACGGCTGACCACGCGCCAGGACGCCCTGATCGCCGTCGCGTCCCTCGCCGGCGGGCTGCTGATGCTCGCGGCGCACGGCTACTCGACATGGGGGACCGACTGGGACCCGTCCCGCTGGGTCCGCCTCGTCCCGCTGCTCGGCCTGTGCGCGGCCATGCTGCTGCGCCGCACCGCGCCGCTCACCGGGCTCGCGCTCGCCACCCCGTTCAACTTCGCCGACGTGGCGTTCGGCCCCAGCATCGCCACCGCGATGATCTTCGGGGACGCCCTGTACGCGGCGAGCCTGTACGGGCGGCGCCGGACGGCGGAGTGGCTGCTCGGCGCGACCGCGGCCGCGTCGCTGCTGGTCGCCGCCGGGGCCGGGATCGGGCTGCGCGGCGTCGCGGTCGGCGTGGTGGCGGGCGCGGTCGCCGGGCTGGTCTGGGTGGCGCCGGTGCTGACCGCGATGGCGGTCCGCGAGCACCGGTACCGGGCGGAGGCCGAGCGGCGGCGCGCGGAGGCGGAGCACCGGCGGGCGGAGGCGGAGCGGCAGCGCGCCGAGCAGGTGGCGCGGCTGGCCGAGCTGGACCGGCGCGCCGCGGTGAACGCCGAGCGGGCCCGGATGGCCCGCGAGCTGCACGACGTGATCGCCAACCATCTGAGCGCGGTGGCGCTGCACTCCTCGGCGGTGCTGCGGGTGCGGGACCTGGACCGGTCCGAGATCGAGCGGTCCATGGAGGTCATCCGGGAGAACAGCGTGCGCGGCCTCGCCGAGATGCGGCGGATGATCGGGCTGCTGCGCGACGGCGGCGAGGACCCGGCCGCCCGGCCGCGGCTCGCCGAGCTGGACCGGCTCGTCCGGCACACCGGCCGGGCGGACCTGGCGGCGTCGCTGGAGGTCGCGGGTGAGCCGGCGGAGCTGCCCGCGGCGGTGGAGCTGGCCGCCTACCGGATCGTCCAGGAGTCGCTGACCAACGCGCTCAAGCACGGCGGGCCGGGCCGCGCCGAGGTCCGGGTGCGGTACGGCCGGCGGCTGGTGATCGACGTGCTCAGCCCGCTCGGCCGGGACGGGTCCCGGCTGCCGGGCAGCGGCAGCGGGCTGGTCGGGATGCGCGAGCGCGCGGTGATGCTGGCCGGGGAGTTCGACGCGGGGCCGGACGGCGGCCTGTGGCGGGTGCACGCCGAACTGCCGGTGGAACCGGAGAGGACGCCATGATCGAGGTGCTGGTCGCCGACGACCAGGCGGCGGTGCGGGCGGGCCTGGTGCTGATCCTGCGCGGCGCGCCGGACGTGCGGGTCGTCGGCGAGGCCGCGGACGGGGCGCGGGCGGTGGAGCTGGCCCGCGAGCTGCGCCCCGACGTGGTGCTGATGGACGTGCGCATGCCCGTCCTGGACGGCATCAGCGCCACCCGGGAGATCGCCGGGTTCACCGACGTGCTGGTGCTGACCACGTTCGACATGGACGAGTACGTGTTCGGTGCGCTGCGGGCGGGCGCCGCCGGGTTCCTGCTCAAGGACGTGGACGCCGACCGGCTGGTGGACGCCGTCCGGACGGTCGCGGCGGGCGACGGCGTCATCGCCCCGCGGGTCACCCGGCGGCTGATCGGCGCGTTCGCGGCCCGGCCGGCGGCCCCGGCGCACGCGCCCGGCCTGGACGGGCTGACGCCCCGGGAGCGCGAGGTGTTCGCGTGCCTGGGGGAGGGCCTGTCGAACGGGCAGATCGCGGCCCGGCTCGACATGGCGGAGACGACCACCAAGACGCATGTGAGCCGCATCCTCGCCAAGCTCGGGCTGGCCAGCCGGGTGCAGGCGGCCATCCTCGCCCAGGAAACGGTCCTCGGTGGACTTTCCGGGCGTGATCCACTCGACGGGCCCCCGGGGACGCGCTGACCCTTCAGCGCGCCTCTCAGTGCCCCTCTCCGCGCGCCTCTCAGTGCGCCTCTCAGTGCGACATGGCGCGGATCAGGTCGGCGACGCGCACGATGCCGAGGCAGCGGCCCACCTCGTCCACCACGACCAGGTCGTCGTAGACGCGGTCGTCCTCCGCGCCCGCCGCGCGCAGCGCCGCGATCGCCGGGACGGTCCGCGGCACGGGCCGGGGCGGGTCGGCCAGCCGGGCGGCGGGCCGCCGCGCGTGCAGCGCGTGCCCGTACGCGCCGGACAGCTGGAGCAGGAACCGCGTCCGGTCCACCGTGCACCGGGGCCGCTGCCGGTCGTCGACCAGGACGACGCTGGTGACGCCGGTCTCGGCGTTCAGCACGGTGAGCACCTCGTCGGCGGTGGCGGTGTCCGGCAGCGTGACCGCGGGGATCGTGAACTCCGACACCCGCGGCCCGAGCCCGGTCTCCGGCCGGGCCGGCTCCGGGGCCGCCGCCGCGACCGGGATGCTCACCGGCATGCCGGGGCGCCACTCCCGCGGCGCGAGCGCCGGCCCCTGGACGAGCCGCACCCCGGCCTCCCGCATGTGCAGCACCTGCTCGCGGCTCGCCATGCCGGGCGCCTGGACGTGCGTCTCCAGCCGGTGCGCCAGGTCCACCAGGCTCGCGACCAGCGCCGCCCGCCGCGGCTCGGTGAGCGACGCGCGCGCCAGCTCCGGATCGAGCTTCAGCAGGTAGGGGGCGCCGTCCACCAGCAGGTCCAGCGGGGCGTGCGCGGAGCCGAGCCCGGCGAGGCCGACGAGGTAGCCGGCGTGCCGCAGCGCCGCCAGCGCCGCGGCGAGCGGCGGCCGCTGGGCGGGCGGGAACCCGCCGGTGACGCACAGGATGACCTCATGTGGCCGCCGGCCGGCGTCGCCGAGGCCGTGGTGGAGCTCGTGGAGCAGGTCGTCGCCGCCCGCCAGCGTCTCGGCGCGCAGGGAGATCTGCAGGGGCAGGCGCGTGCCGGCGGCGTGCGCCGCCCGGGCCGCCTCGACGGCGCGCCGCACGTCCTCGGCCGCCGGGTCGAACCGCGCCGGGGCCTCGGACGGCCCGGCGTGCGCCTCGACGGCGACGACGGCGCCCGTGCCGAGATCGGCCACGGGCTGGAACACCGCCCGGGCCGGGAGGAGGGCATCGAGTGCGTCGACGGGCACAGCCGCATCATGCCGCCCGCGACGCCCCGGAACCACCCGTGTCGGGAGAAGTTAACCCACAGTTCGCCCAGTTCAGAGGCTGCGGGTGCCCGCCAGGGCCGACAGCAGGTAGGTGACGCCAGCGACGGCCGACAGCCACGCGTAGGCCGTGATGTCGGAGCCGCGCAGCGCCTGGACGACGAGGCCGCCGACCACCGCGACGGTCAGCACGTCGCCGGTCATCGCGGCGGCGCGCAGGTGCGCGCGGGCCCGGGTGCCGGACCCGAACCCGTCGCTGACCGGCAGCGCCGGCTCGTTGCGCCGGTAGCCGAGGTAGCCGGCGTATCCCGCGAGCGCGGCCAGCGCGACGAGGGCCGTCCCGGACCGCCCGTCGGCGGCGAGCACGGCCCCGACCACCACGCCGGCGGCCAGGACGAGCCCTGGCACGGCCCACCGGCTGAGACTGCGGCGTTCGGGAGCGATCCACATGGTGCCCATCCTTCCCGATGCGCGCACGAGCGGGACCGGCAACGCGCCGGGCGGTATCTTCTCGCTTCGTGGCGCAATTTCGATTGAACGGCTCGAAGATGCTCGCCGTCGACCTCGCCGGCGAGACCATCAGGGCGCTGAACGGCTCCATGGTCGCCTACGAGGGCCAGATGGCGTTCAAGAGGCAGGGCATGACCGGCGGCGAGGGGCTCCGCGGCGCCCTCAAGCGGCGGATCGCCGGCGAGGGCATGACCCTCATGGAGATCAGCGGCCAGGGGACGGTCTACCTGGCCAGCGAGGCGACGGAGGTCACGCTCGTCCAGCTCACCGGCGACACCCTGTTCGTGGAGTCGGAGAGCCTGCTGGCGCTCGACGGCGCCCTGCAGACCGGCGTCCAGTTCGTGGGGCTGCGCGGCATGGGCACCGGCCAGGGCCTCGCCACCACCAAGGTGGACGGGCACGGCACGGTCGCGATCCTGTCCGAGGGGCCGGCGATCGCGCTGGAGGTCACGCCGCAGACACCGTTGTGCGTCGACCCGCACGCCTACGTGTGCCATCACGGGCAGCTCCAGCAGGACGTGGTCACCGACGTCAACTGGCGGACGGTGATCGGCCAGGGATCGGGGGAGAGCGTGCAGTTCCGGTACCAGGGGCACGGGCTGGTGTACGTCCAGCCGGCCGAGCGCGGCGGGATTCTGGAGATCTGATGCCCGGTTACCAGTCGATCAACTCCAAGATGCTCCAGGTGCCGATCGGGCCGGGGCAGGAGGTCTACAGCAAGCGCGGCGCCATGCTCGGCTACACCGGGCCCGTGTCGTTCGCGCCGTCCACCACGGCCGGGCTGGGCATCGGCGGCACCATCGGGCGCGCCGTCGCCGGCGAGCGCAGCGCGATGATGCACGTCACCGGGCAGGGCAGCGTCCTGTTCGGGCACGGCGGCCTGGAGGTCAGCGTCATCGACCTGAACGGCGCCGACACCCTGTACGCCGAGGCCGACCGCCTCCTCGTCCACGACACGACCCTCCAGGTCGGGACGATGTTCATGGGCGAGCAGGGCGGCGTGCGCGGCATCGTACGCGGCGCCGTCACCGGGCAGGGCCTGTTCACCACCACGCTGACCGGGCACGGCTCGTGCGCGCTGCTGTCGCACGGCGGCGTGATGGAGCTGCCGATCACCCCGCAGCGGCCCGTCCACGTCGACCCGCAGGCGTACGTGGCGCACCGCGGCCAGGTGCAGAACAAGCTCACCACGGCGGTGGGGCTGCGCGACCTGATCGGGCGCGGCTCCGGCGAGGGCTTCCAGTTGGAGCTGAGCGGCTCCGGCGTCGTCTACGTCCAGGCCAGCGAGAGGAAGATCTGACCCGTGAGCACGTTCGGCACGCAGACCTGGAACCCGCACAGCCTCCCGTCCAACGACAACGTCAACCCGTACGCCTTCAGCGTGGACCTCAACGGGCAGTGGTTCGCGCAGAAGGGCAAGATGATCGCCTACTACGGGCAGGTCAAGTTCGAGGCGCTGTCGGCGGGGCCGCTGGACTCCCTCGTCGCGCACACCTTCAACTCCCCGCTGTACGCCCAGGACTGGATCGTCGCGCAGGGGCAGGGCAAGCTGCTGCTCGCCGACCGGGGCTTCGACGTCAACTCCTTCGACCTGGAGGAGGGCAACCTCACCGTCCGGGCCGGGAACCTGCTCGCGTTCGAGCCGGGCCTGGAGCTGAAGCAGTCGATCATCCCCGGGTTCCTGACGCTGATCGGCACGGGGCGGTTCGTGGCGGCCTCCAACGGGCCCGTCCACTTCGTCGAGCCGCCGATCCGCGTCGACCCGCAGGCGCTGCTCGGCTGGGCCGACTGCCCCTCGCCCTGCCACCATTACGACCACTCCTACATGCGCGGGGCGTTCGGCGCGGCCCGGATGGTGTTCGGCATCGGCGGCCAGTCCGGCGAGGAGCACCAGTTCGACTTCACCGGCCAGGGCACCGTGCTCATGCAGTCCTCGGAGGCCGTGATGAACGAGGACGTGCTGCTGCGCGACCTCGAAGGCCAGATCGGGCTGGTCGGCACGTCCGGGCTCCAGCGGCTGCACCAGACGATCGGGCAGCGGCTGGCCGCCGAGCGCCAGGGCTGACCCCGCCGGTCTCCGGGGGCCCGCGCGGCCGGGCCCCCGAAGAGCGGTCACGACGCGGGCTCGGGCGCCGGCTTCATCACGTGGAAGGGCACCCCGAACGGGTCGCGGACGGGCGCCGAGCGGCCGTACGGGCTGTCGGCCGGCTCGGCGTCGACCGTGCCGCCGCCCGCGCGGACCCGGCGGACCGCCTCGTCGGCGTCGCCGACCGCGAAGTAGGTCATCCAGGACGGGACCTCGCCGGCGCCGCCGCCGACCACGACGCCGGACCCGCCGGCGATGCCGCCGATGTAGCGCCCGTCCGGGCGCTTCAGGACGGTGTAGTCCATGTCGCCCGGCATCGGCTCCAGCTCGTAGCCGAAAAGCGTCCGGTAGAACGCGCAGGCGGCGCCGGAGTCGGGCGTGACCAGCTCGTTCCACACGAACGACCCCGGCTCGTTGACGATCGCGGAGCCGTGGTGGGCGCGGCCCTGCCACAGGCCGAACTGGGCGCCCTGCGGGTCCTTGAGGATGGCCATGCGGCCGAGGTCCATCACGTCCATGGCGGGGACGACGACCTCGCCGCCGGCGTCGGTGGCCCGCTTGACGAGGCCGTCGCAGTCGTCCGCGGCGAAGTAGACGCACCACCAGTACTCGTCGGGCTGGTCGTCGGGGTTGCGCATCATCCCGGCGACGGACTCCCCGCGCACCTGGCACAGGTTGTAGTGGCCCGCGTCGGGGCCCGCGTCCAGGAACTGCCAGCCGAAGAGCGTCCCGTAGAACGTCTTCGCGCGCTCGAGGTCGGGGATGCCGATGTCGAGCCAGTTCGGCGTCCCCACCGGCGCGTTTCCGGTGACCTGGGTCATCCGACTCACACTCCTTCGTGCCGGGACCGCCGGGCCCCGGTGCCGTTCCCGCCGCACGCCGCCACCCTCATCCTGGCAGGGTAGTGCCGGTCGACGGACTGCTGCGCCCGCCGCTGCCCGGACGGTGTCGACCCAGAGGATCGGCAGGAGCGCCGCTCCGAGGAGGAGGCAGTTCCGGACTC
>NZ_VCKZ01000176.1 GCF_005889745.1 Actinomadura geliboluensis | reverse complement strand
GCCCCCGGCCGCCGCCGCGACGAGCTGCGCGACTTCCTGCGGACCCGCCGCGCCCGGCTCACCCCCGCCGACGTCGGCATGCCCGACGGGGGCCGGCGCCGCACCCCGGGCCTGCGCCGCGAGGAGGTCGCCGTCCTCGCCGGGGTCGGGGTGTCCTGGTACACGTGGCTGGAGCAGGGCCGCGACATCAAGGTCTCCGGCGACGTCCTCGACGCGGTCGGCCGCGCGCTGCGGCTGGACGCGGCCGAGCGCGAGCACCTGTACCTGCTCGCCGGCCTGAACCCGCCGCAGGCGGAGGCCGACCCGGCCGTCCCGGTCACGCCGGAGCTGCAGCGGGTGCTGGACGCCTGGTCCCCGCGCCCGGCCTACGTCCGCGACCGGCACTGGAACTTCCTCGCCATCAACGACGCGTCCCGCGAGGTGTTCGGCTACGGCGACACCGACCACAACTGCCTGGTGACGTTCTTCACCAATGTCCGCTACCGGTCGATGCACACGCACTGGACCGCCGCCGCGCCCGACGTCGTCGCGCGGTTCCGCGCCGACGCCGCCCGCTACCCCGACGATCCCGGCTTCGACCGGCTCATCGCCGACATGCTGGCCGCCAGCCCCGAGTTCGCCGAGCTGTGGCCCCGCCACGAGGTGAGCGCGCCGCCGCTGGCCGTCAAGGGGATCCAGCACCCCGACGCGGGCGAGCTGGTCTTCGAGGGGACGATGCTGCCGCTCGCCGACCGTCCGGGCCACCACCTGGTGCTGCACAACCCGCGGCCGGGCACCGGCACGCAGGAGCGCCTCGAACGCCTGATGGCCCGCCGCGCCCTGCCCGCCGCCGGCTGACCTCCGCGGGCCGGTCTCCGCGGGCCCGTGCCGCCCCGAGGGTGGTGGTGCCACACCCAGGTTCAACGGAGTCTGCCATCCTCCGCGCGCGCCCTGCAGGATCGTCCTCGTAGCGAGAACCAAAGGAGGACGAGTCATGAGGACGCGTGATTTCGCGGGCACGCCGGTGGGCGCCGTCGGGCTCGGATGCATGGGGATGAGCTGGGCCTACACCGAGTCGGAGCGGGACGACGAGGCGTCGGTCGCGCTGATCCGGGAGGCCCTCGACCTCGGCGTCACGTTCCTGGACACCGCGCAGCCCTACGGCGACGGCCACAACGAGACCCTCGTCGGCCGCGCGCTGAAGGGCCGCCGGGACGAGGCGGTCGTCGCCACGAAGACGGGCCTGGTCGTGGAGTCCCCGGTCACCCGGAACATCGTCCGCGACGGCCGCCCGGAGCACGCCAAGGCGTCCGCCGAGGACAGCCTGCGCCGCCTCGGCACCGACGTGATCGACCTGTACTACCTGCACCGGGTCGACCCGGACGTGCCGCTCGCCGAGACCTGGGGGGCGATGGCCGAACTGGTCGCCGAGGGCAAGGTCCGCACGCTCGGGCTGTCGGAGGTCAGCGTCGCGCAGGCCGCCGAGGCGCACGCGATCCACCCGGTCGCGGCGGTCCAGTCGGAGCTGTCGCTGTGGACGCGCGACGCGATGGGCGCGCCCGGCGGCCGCGCGGGGACCCTGCCCGGCGACACGGCCGGGACCGGCGGGGGCGTGGGCGACGTGGTCGGCTGGTGCGCCGCCAACGGGGCCGCGTTCGTCCCGTTCTCCCCGCTCGGCCGCGGGTTCCTGACCGGCACCGTCACCTCGGCCGACTTCGAGGGCACCGACTTCCGGGCCGGCAACCCGCGCTTCCAGGAGGACGCCCTCCGGGCCAACATGCGCATCGTGGACGTGGTCAAGGCCGTCGCCGCCCGGCACGGCGCCACCCCCGCGCAGGTGGCGATCGCGTGGACGCTCGCGCAGGGCGACCACGTCATCCCGATCCCCGGCACCAAGAAGCGGCGCTACCTGCGCGACAACGCCGGCGCCGCCGGCCTCGACCTCACCGAGACCGACCTGGCCGAGCTGGGCGAGGTGCCCGCGGCCGTCGGCGGCCGGTACTGATGCGCGCCGTCACGATCCCCGAGTTCGGCGGCGCGGACGTCCTGCGCCCGGCCGAGGTGAAGGCCCCCGAGCCGGGGCCGGGGCAGGTGTCCATCGACGTCGCGTACGCGGGGGCGAACTTCGCCGAGGTCCTGTACCGGCGGGGCGTCGTCGACGTGCCGCTGCCGTTCGTCCCCGGCATCGAGGTGTCCGGCCGCATCCGGGAGGTCGGGCCGGACGTCGAGGGGCTGCGCAGGGGCCGGCCCGTCGCCGCCCTCACGATCGTGGACGGCGGCGGCTACGCGGAGGTCGCCGTGACGTCCGCCGAGCTCGTCGCCCCGCTCGACGGCCTGGGCCTCGGGTTGGACGTCGCGGCGGCCGTCCCGTCCAACGGCGCCACCGCGTTCCTCGTCCTGGACCGCGTCGCGCGCATCGAGCCGGGCGAGAGCGTCCTGGTGCACGCGGCGGCCGGGGGCGTCGGCAGCCAGCTCGGGCAGGCCGCCCGGCTGCTCGGCGCGGGCCGGGTGGCCGGGACCGTCGGCGGCCCGGCCAAGGTCGAGGCGGCGCGCCGGTTCGGCTACGACGACGTCGTGCTGCGCGGTGACCTGGCGGGCGAGGTCGCCGGCCTCACCGGCGGCCGCGGCTTCGACATCGTCGTGGACATGGTCGGCGGCCCCGCCCGCCGCGCGAGCCTGGACGCGCTCGCCCCGATGGGCCGGCTGGTGGTGATGGGCAACGCGTCCGGCGCGGACGACGTCGGCGTCCCGGCGAACGAGCTGTGGTTCGCCAACAAGACCGTGTCCGGGTTCAACCTCGCCGCGTTCGCGGGGACCGCGCCGGTCGAGGCGGGCCGCGCGCTGCGCCGCGCGGTGGCCGCCGCGGCCTCCGGCGGCCTGCGCGTCCAGGTGGAGGAACTGCCCCTGGAGCGGGCCGCCGAGGCGCACGAGCGCATCGAGTCGGGCGCCACGACCGGGAAGCTCGTCCTCGCCGTGGGCGGCTGAACCTCAGCGCCGCCCGGAGGGGGCCGGGGCGCCGGCGGCCAGCGCGAGCAGCTCGTCGACGCTCCACTGGTCGCCCGCGTGCTCGCCGTACTTGGCGGCGAGGAGGCGGCCGTCCGGGCCGATCAGGAAGTCGGCGGGCAGGCCGAGGCGGCCGCCGTCCGGGCGGAGCTTCGGCGCCTTCGCTTGGCCGCGGGCGAGCGCCCGGCCGCTTGCGGCGAGGGCGCGGACGATCGTCCACCACACGCGCGGGTCGAGCAGCGCGCGGCGGGCGGACTCCACGCCGAACTCGGCGTACAGCCGCTTGCCCGGGTCGCCGATCACGGCGAACGGGAGGCCGGCGACGTGCTCGCGCAGCTCCTCGGCGGCGGAGTGGAAGACCGCGACCTCGCGGACGCCCGCGGCCTCGATCTCGGCGTGCCGGACGGCGAACGAGCGCAGGTGCAGGTTGCAGACCGGGCAGCCCGCGAACCGGCGGAACTGCAGGTGGACGAGGCGGCCGGGGTCGGGGACGGGGACCGCCGGGCCGCTGACGGGCGTCAGCTCACGGGCGGGGACGTCGGAACCGGGCGCGAGATGCATGGCACCGCTCCTTTAGGTGTACGGCATACGCTGACGATCGTAGGCGTATGCCGTACGCTGTCAAGCGCCATGCCTCGACCACGCTCGCTCACCACCGAGAAGCTCGCCGGAGCCGCGCTCGCCGTCATCGACCGCGACGGGCTCGCCGGGCTGTCCATGCGCGCCGTCGCCAAGGAGCTCGGGATGAGCACCATGGCGCTCTACCGCTACGTGCGGGACAGGGAGGAACTGGAGGGCCTCGTTGTTGACCTCGTCTACGCGGAGGTCGACCCGGTGCCGCCGGACGACGGGCCGTGGGACGAGCGGATCACGGCCATGGCGCTGCGGCTGCGGGACGCCTTCGTCGCGCACGCCGCGATCATGCCGCTGACGCTCGCCCACCGGCACGCGTCGGCGGGCTCCCTGTGCTGGGGGGAGGCGGTCGCCGGGATCCTCGCCGAGGCCGGCATCACCGGGCGGCGCGGGGCCATCGCGCTGCGCGCCGTGCTCGCCTACATCATCGGCGCGATCCAGCTGGAGCATCTGGGGGCGCTGTCGGGGGAGGGGACGGCCGCCATCGCCGCGCTGCCCCGGGAGGAGTTCCCCCACCTGGCGGAGACCGCGCGGCACGGCCGCCGGATCGGCCCCGACGAGGAGTTCCGCGGGGGACTGGCGGCCGTGCTGCGCGGCCTGGGCGCGCCTAGCGCACCAGAAGGGACTGCTGGGCGGTGATCGCCGCGGCGGCCTGCCGCACGATGCCGTCGATCAGCTGACCGCAGGTGGGCAGGTCGTCGATGACGCCGACGACCTGGCCCGAGGCCATCACGCCGAGGTCGGGGCGGCCGTCCACCATGGCCGCCTTCAGCAGCATCGGCGTGTTCGCGGCCATCAGCACCTGCGACCAGGACAGGTCCTTGCCGTGCTTCATCGCCTTGCCGTCGGCGATCATCTCCCGCCACGACATCCCGGACAGCTTCTTGAACCGGGCGCCGTTGCGCACCGCCCGCACGAGCCCGCCGACCCGCCCGGACTTCTCCAGCGTGTCGACCAGCTCGCTGCGCAGCACGCGGTGCGGCATGCCGTCCACCTGCCGCGTCACCACGGTCTCGCCGGTCCGCAGGTAGACCTGCTTGACCGCGTCGGGCACCGAGCTGTCGGAGGTCAGCAGGAACCGGGTGCCCATCGCGACGCCCGCCGCCCCGTAGGCGAGCGCGGCGGCGAGGCCGCGCCCGTCGAAGAAGCCGCCGGCCGCGATGACCGGGATGTCGACCGCGTCCACGACCTGCGGCAGCAGCAGCGTGGTGGCGACGGCGCCGGTGTGGCCGCCGCCCTCGCCGCCCTGGACGAGCACGGCGTCCGCGCCCCAGCCCGCGACCTTCTCCGCGTGCCGCCGCGCGCCGACGGACGGGATCACCACGAGCCCGGCGTCCTTCAGCTTGGCGATCAGCTCCTGCTTGGGGGCGAGCGCGAACGAGGCGACCTTCACGCCCTCCTTGATCAGCAGGTCGATGCGGTCGCCCGCGTCGCCGGCGTCGGCCCGCAGGTTGACCCCGAACGGCGCGTCGGTGCGGTCCTTGACCTCGTGGATCGCGTCGGCGAGCTGGTCGAGGGTCATCGTCGCCGAGGCCAGGATGCCGAGCCCGCCCGCGTTCGCCACGGCGGTGACGAGCCGCGGCCCGGCCACCCATCCCATGCCGGTCTGGACGACCGGGTGCCGCACGCCGGCCAGCCGGGTCAGCGGGGTGTCGAGCAGCTGCTCCATCAGGCCCACCTCCTGCGGGGGACGGCCCCCCGCGCCCCCCGGTCCGTTTCGCTCATGCCGGAACCTCTCGCTCCCGCAGCCCCTTCGGGTCGAGCACCTCGCGCATGATCCGCAGCTCGGCCTCGTCCGGCAGCCGCGTCTCGGGCACCTCGTCCGGGACGGCCAGCTCGAAGCCGGTGGCGGCGGTCACGTCCGCGACGCTCACGCCCGGGTGCACCGAGCGCAGCCGCATCCGCCGGTCCGGGGTGTCGAAGTCGAGGACGGCGAGGTTGGTCACGACCGCGCGGATCTCGTGCGCGCCCCGGTCCCAGCCGACGCCGCTCACCATGTCGACCTTCTCGGTGAACACGCGGGTCGAGTGCTTGGGCACCCAGTAGCTCGTCGTGTTCAGCAGCGTGTTGCCGGGCCCGCCGCGCACCCCGAGGAGCTGCCGCGACGGCCGCTCCCAGTCGCCGATGCACGAGATGTTGGTGTTGCCGTGCGCGTCGATCTGGCTCGGCCCCATCACCACGTGCCGGCGGCCGTTCAGGACGAGCCACAGGTGGTCGCGGAACGGCAGCCAGCCCTCGACGGTCTCCGCCGACCGGCCGAGCGGGACCGGCTCGGCGCTCAGCGACGGCCCGCCGTCGGTCGTCAGCAGGTCGGGCTCGAACGTGGCCCGCGCCAGCCGGGACCCCAGCATCGGCACGAACCCCGCCACCGCCGCCGCGACGATCTCCCCGTCGCCGCGGAACAGGTCGGCGCACGCCGCGGCGCACACCTCCGCGCGCGTCACATCACTCATCGGGACTCCTCCCGCCAGGTCCGGACGGCGTCCTGGTAGGCGGCCTCGTCGCCGGACAGGAACCGCGCGCTGAACTCGGCCCACTTCTCCGGGTCGGCCGCGGACTGCGCGTAGAGCTTCTGGAACTTCTCGTCCCGCCCGAAGTCGGGCACGCAGTCGGTGAAGTGCGCCCCGTTCGGGGTCTCCACCACGCCCGCCACGTGCGACCGGCTGATCAGCATGGACTGCACCGGCCCCTCCTTGGCGAAGTCGGCCGTGTCGACCAGGCGCTCGCACGAGACGTAGGTGCGGCCGGCCGCCTTGGCGAACAGGTCGTCCATGTACGGGTCGGGGCCGAGGTACTGCGCGTTGCCGCGGGCGTCGGCGCGGTTCATGTGGACGAGCGCCACGTCCATCGTCAGGGCCGGGACGGCGACCAGCTCGGTCGCGTCGTCGTACGGCGACCGGACCGTCTTCAGCTCCGGGTTGACCTTCATCACGTCCGAGCCGAGCCCGACCGGGGTCGGCAGGAACGGCAGCCGGTGCGCCGCCGCGTACAGCCCGAACAGGAACATGCCCTCGTCGTACTCGGTCAGCTCGATCGCGCCCGTCTGGCGCGCCTGCCGGAAGTGCGGCTCCAGCGGGACCGAGTCCATCGTCACGAACGCCGTGACGAGCCGCCGGACCTTCCCGGCCGCGCACAGCAGGCCGACGTCCGGGCCGCCGTAGCTCACCACGGTCAGGTCGGTGACCGGGGAGCGGAGGATCGCCCGGACGAGCGCCATCGGCTTGCGCCGCGACCCCCAGCCGCCGATCCCGACGGTCATGCCGCTCTCCAGCGACGCGGCGACCTCGTCGGCCGACATCACCTTGGAACTCACTTGGCCCCCTTCGCGACGAAGGCGTCACGGTGCTCGTCGCCCGCGCCGACGAGGTTCAGCTCGAACGTGAAGCCCTGCTCGTAGCGGTAGCTGCGCTTGACGTCGACCGGGTCGATGCCGTTGAGCGACTCCTTGGCGCGCCGGATCACGTACCGGTCCTTGGCGGCGATGTTCGCGGCGACCTCCAGGGCCTTGGCGCGCAGCTCGTCCGCCGGGACGACCTCCAGCACCGAGCCGTGGTGGTGCAGCTCCGCCGCCGTGACGTTGCGGCACGTGTAGACCATCGCGCGCATCAGGTGCTGCGGGACGAGCCGGGCCAGGTGGGTCGCGGCGCCGAGGGCGCCCCGGTCCACCTCCGGCAGCCCGAAGTAGGCGTCCTGCGCGGCGACCACGATGTCGGCGTTGCCGGCGAGGCCGACCCCGCCGCCGAGGCAGAAGCCGTGGACCGCGGCGACGACCGGGACCTCGCAGTCGTACACGGCGGCGAAGGCGGCGTAGCAGCCGCGGTTCGCGCCGACGAGGGCGCCGTGGCCCTCGGTGCTCTGCATCTCCTTGATGTCGACGCCCGCGTTGAAGCCCCGGCCCTCGGCCCGGAGCACGACCGCGCCGACCTCGGGGTCGCGGCCCGCGGCGAGCACCGCGTCGGCCAGCTCGTACCAGCCCGCGACGGTCAGTGCGTTGACCGGCGGCGCGTCCACGACGATCTCGGCGACCCCGTCCAGGGTCGTGGTGGAGACTCCCATGCGCTACCTTTCCACCAAACATTTGTTAGAACAGAAGGTAGCAGAGGAGGCGGAATGTCACTGACGCTCGACCTGGGCGGCCGGACCGCCGTGGTCACGGGGGGCGTGCGCGGGGTCGGCGCCGGGATCAGCCGCGCCCTGCTGGAGGCGGGCGCCGACGTCGTCGCGGTCGCCAGGCGCGAACCCGAGGCGCTGCCCGAGGCCGGCGGCCGGACGGCGCGGTTCGTCTCGCTGGACGTGCGCGACCCCGACGCCGTGCAGGCGTTCGCCGACGGCCTCGACGGCGTCGACGTGCTGGTCAACAACGCGGGCGGTGCGCCCTACCTGCCGGTCGCCGACGGCAGCCTGCGCACCCACCTCAAGATCATCGAGCTGAACCTGACCTCCGCGCTGATCATGGCGCGCGCCCTGCAGCCGAAGATCATGGAGCGCGGCGGCGGCTCGGTCATCAACATCGGCAGCGTGAGCGGAGTGCGGCCGTCGCCCGGCACCGCCGCCTACGGCGCCGCCAAGGCCGGCCTGCACAGCCTCACCACCTCGCTCGCCGTCGAGTGGGCGCCGCACATCCGGGTCAACACGCTGATCCTCGGGATGGTCCGCACCGAGCTGTCCCACCTGCACTACGGGGACGAGGACGGCGTCGCGGCCGTGGCCGGGACCGTCCCGATGGGCCGCCTCGCCGACCCCTACGACATCGGCGCCGCCTGCGCGTTCCTGGCCTCGGACCTCGCGTCCTACGTCACCGGCGCGTCGATGCAGGTCCACGGCGGGGGAGAGCGCCCCGCCTTCCTGGACGCCGCCACCGTGAACAAGGAGGAATCACGATGATCTGCAAGGACCGGGTGGTCGCCGTCACCGGCGCCGGCCGCGGGCTCGGCCGCGCCCACGCGCTGGAGTTCGCCCGCCAGGGCGCCCTCGTCGTCGTGAACGACCTCGGCGTCGCGCGCGACGGCACCGGCGACGCGTCCGGGGGCCCCGCGCACGACGTCGTCCAGGAGATCGAGGCGCTCGGCGGGAAGGCCGTCGCCAGCACCGACGACATCGCCACCGACGCGGGCGCCGCCGCCCTGGTCGCGGCCGCGGTCGACACGTTCGGGCGGCTGGACACCCTCGTCAACAACGCCGGGTTCCTGCGCGACCGCATGCTGATCAACCTGGGCGAGGACGAGTGGGACGCCGTCATGCGCGTCCACCTCAAGGGCCACTTCCTGCCGCTCAAGCACGCCGGCCGGTACTGGCGGGCCGAGAGCAAGGCGGGCCGCGACGTCGACGCCCGTGTGATCAACACCTCGTCCGGCGCCGGGCTGCTCGGCAGCGTCGGGCAGGGCAACTACTCCGCCGCCAAGGCCGGCATCGTCGGGCTGACCCTCGTCGCGTCCGCCGAGATGGGCCGCTACGGCGTGGCCGTCAACGCGATCGCGCCCGCCGCCCGCACCCGGATGACCGAGGAGGTCTTCGCGCAGACGATGGCCGCCCCGGCCGAGGGCGAGTTCGACGCGATGGCCCCCGAGAACGTCTCGCCGCTCGTCGTCTGGCTCGGCTCCGCCGGGTCCCGCGGCGTCACGGGCCGCGTCTTCGAGGCCGAGGGCGGCAAGATCTGCGTGATGGACGCCTTCCGGCACGGCCCCACGGCCGACAAGGGCGCCCGCTGGGACCCGGCCGAGGTCGGCGACGTCGTCAAGGACCTCCTGGCCAAGGCACCCGCCCCCGAGCCCGTCTACGGCGCCGGCTGAGCCGGGCCGGCCGGACGCGGCGTTAACGCGGCCGGTAGTCGTCCAAGTAGCGGCGGACCAGGTCGGTGTAGGGCCTGACCTTGGCGGGCACACCGCCCGCCTTCACCACCGTCTTGGACGACGTCCGGTAGGTGGCGGCGAGGTTCAGTGCCGGGTCGCCCGGCACGTTCTTCAGGTCCTTGCCCCAGAAGCACAGGAAGCGGCCCATCGCCGGGATCGACAGCTCCGGCGTGATCCGGCCCGGGGCGGGCTCGGGGTTGTCGAGCCCGCCCGGCTGCCAGAACACCAGGACCCGCGGCGTCCAGCGGGCGATGCCGTACTCGTCCCTGGCCGGGTCGGACAGGTGCGGGTCGAAGCCGCTCTCCGCCTTCAGCATCGCCGCGATCAGCGCCGGGCTCAGCCCCGGCATCCGGCACCACGTCCCCGCCTGGACGATCAGGCCGCGGTACCGGTCGGGGACGTCGGAGCCGGCCCGCAGCCACCGGTCCGCCGGGCGGTGGTGCGCTCCGCCCGCCGGCCCGGCGAGCGCCCAGTACGTCCCGGCGGCGGCGGTCGCCACGGCGGCCAGCGCGGTCGCGGCGGCCAGCGACCGGTGCCGGGCCCGCCGCCCGCCCGCCTCGGCGGGAGCGGTGGCGGTGCCGGTCCCGGTCGCGGCGGCGCCCGCGAGCGCGGCCCCGAACCCGGCGGCCGACGGCCAGCGCCGCTCGCGGTCGGGGTCCAGCGCGCGCAGCACCACCGCGTCCACGGCGGGCGGGACGGCGGGCCGCGCCGCGCTCGGCGGCCGCGCGGGCACCGCGGGCGGCTCCCCGGTCAGCAGGTGGTGGGTGAGCGCGCCGAGGCCGTACACGTCGGCGCGGTGGTCGGGGGCCCCGTCGACCTGCGCCTGCTCTGGGGCCATGTAGCCGGGGGAGCCCGCGGGCAGCGTCAGGCAGGACAGGTGGTCGCCGCTGCGCGCGATCCCGAGGTCGGCGATCATGAGCCGCTCGCCGCCGCCCGGCGCCGACCGCAGCAGCACGTTGGACGGCTTCAGGTCGCGGTGCACGATGCCGAGGTCGTGCAGGTCCTGCACGCCGCGCGCGATCTCCCGCGCGGCGCGCAGCGCCTCGTCCGCCGGGAGGGGGCCGCCCGCCAGCCGGTCGGCGAGCGTGCCCCGGTCGGCGTAGGTCATCACGAAGTAGGGCCGCCCGTCCGGCAGCTCGCCGATGTCGAAGACCTGCACCAGCCGGTGCGAGTCGGCGCGGCGCAGCAGCCGCGCCTCCTGCACGAACCGCTCCCGCACGTCGGCGCGGAGCGTCCAGTGCTCGCCGAGGATCTTGATCGCGACGGGGGCGTCGAGGTCCGGGTCGTGGCCGAGCCAGACCGAGGCGAACCCGCCCGAGCCGAGCAGGCGGTCGATCCGGTGGCGGCCCGCGGTGGTCGGGGGTTCCACTTCACCCATGATGACGGAGCCGGACCCCGGAGGAGAGGACTTTCCGTGAATGAACGACGACGCAGCGTGCTCGCCCGGAATGTGCTTCCGGGCGGCGGTGTTGTACCGGCGGGAAAATGGATCGCCCAGCGCCGGGCGTTCCGGCTACGGTGCGAAGGTTGTGGGGTCAGCGGGGCCGGGGAGCCTGGAACCCTATCCTTGTCGATGGTTATGGGGACGAGTGTGAAATCGCCGCTCGCCGGTCTGCGCGCGCGCCTGCCGGAGCTGATGCTCCGCGACCAGCACCGGCTGCGCCGCCGGATCGACGGCGTCCAGAAGATGCGGGACGCCGCGCGCCGCGCGAAGGCCGCCGAGGAGATCGCCGCCGACGTCGAGGCCGCCGAGCGGCGGGTCGAGCGGCGCCGCCGCGCCGTGCCCGCGATCGGCTACCCGGCCGAGCTGCCGGTGGCGCAGAAGAAGGACGACATCCTCGCCGCGGTCCGCGACCACCAGGTCGTGATCGTCGCGGGCGAGACCGGGTCCGGCAAGACCACCCAGATCCCCAAGATCTGCCTGGAGCTCGGCCGGGGCGTGCTCGGCTCGATCGGGCACACCCAGCCGCGCCGGCTGGCCGCCCGGACGGTCGCCGACCGCATCGCCGAGGAGCTCGGCACCGAGCTCGGCGACACCGTCGGCTACAAGGTGCGGTTCACCGACCGCTCCAGCGACGACACGCTCGTCAAGCTGATGACCGACGGCATCCTGCTCGCCGAGATCCAGACCGACCGGCTGCTCCGCCAGTACGACACGCTGATCATCGACGAGGCGCACGAGCGCAGCCTGAACATCGACTTCCTGCTCGGCTATGTCAAGGAGATCCTGCCGCGCCGGCCCGACCTCAAGGTGATCATCACCTCGGCGACCATCGACCCCGAGCGGTTCTCCGCCCACTTCGGGGATGCGCCGATCGTGGAGGTGTCGGGCCGCACCTATCCGGTCGAGGTGCGGTACCGGCCCGTCATCGACCCGGAGGACCCGTCCGCCGACCCCGACCGCGACCAGATCCAGGCGATCGTGGACGCGGTGGACGAGCTGGGCCGCGAGGCCCCCGGCGACGTGCTGGTGTTCCTCAGCGGCGAGCGGGAGATCCGCGACACCGCCGACGCGCTGACCAAGCACTTCACCCGGCAGAAGGGCACCACCGAGGTGCTGCCGCTGTACGCGCGGCTGTCCGCGGCCGAGCAGCACCGGGTGTTCCAGCCGCACCGCGGGCGGCGCGTCGTCCTCGCGACCAACGTCGCCGAGACGTCGCTGACCGTCCCCGGCATCAAGTACGTCGTCGACCCCGGCACCGCCCGCATCTCCCGCTACAGCCACCGGCTGAAGGTGCAGCGGCTCCCGATCGAGCCGGTGTCGCAGGCGTCGGCGAACCAGCGCAAGGGCCGCTGCGGGCGGGTGTCCGAGGGCGTCTGCATCCGGCTGTACTCCGAGGAGGACTTCGAGTCCCGCCCCGAGTTCACCGACCCGGAGATCCTGCGCACCAACCTCGCGTCGGTGATCCTGCAGATGACCTCGCTCGGCCTCGGCGACATCGCCGCGTTCCCGTTCGTGGAGCCGCCGGACCGCCGCAACGTCAAGGCCGGCGTCGACCTGCTGCACGAGCTCGGCGCCATCGACCCGGCCGAGAAGGACCCGCGCAAGCGGCTCACCCCGCTCGGCCGCCGCCTCGCCCAGCTGCCGGTCGACCCGCGGCTTGCCCGGATGGTGCTGGAGGCCGACAAGAACGGCTGCGTGCGGGAGGTCCTGGTCATCGCGTCGGCGCTGTCCATCCAGGACCCGCGCGAGCGCCCCGCCGAGCACCAGCAGGCCGCCGACGAGAAGCACCGCCGGTTCGCCGACCCCACCTCCGACTTCCTGGCCTACCTGAACCTGTGGAACTACCTGCGCGAGCAGCAGCGGGAGCTGTCGGGCAGCGCGTTCCGCCGCATGTGCAAGAACGAGTTCCTGCACTTCCTGCGCGTCCGCGAATGGCAGGACCTGCACGGCCAGCTCAAGCAGGTCGCCAAGGCGCTCGGCGTCACGCTCAACACCGCCGACGCGCCGCCCGACCGCATCCACACCTCGCTGCTCGCCGGCCTGCTCTCCCACATCGGCCTGATCGACGCGGAGAAGAAGGACGGCAAGCAGCGCCGCGGCCAGGAGTACCTCGGCGCGCGCGGCGCGAAGTTCGCCGTGTTCCCGGGGTCGGCGCTGTTCAAGAAGCCGCCGCGCTGGGTGATGTCGGCGGAGCTGGTCGAGACGTCCCGGCTGTGGGGCCGCGTCAACGCCAAGATCGAGCCGGACTGGATCGAGCCGCTCGCCGAGCACCTGGTCAAGCGCAACTACAGCGAGCCGCACTGGTCGAAGAAGCAGGCGGCCGTCATGGCGCACGAGAAGGTCACCCTCTACGGGGTGCCGATCGTCGCCGACCGCCGCGTCAACTACGGCCGCATCGACCCGGCGCTGTCGCGCGAGCTGTTCATCCGGCACGCGCTCGTCGAGGGCGACTGGGACACCCACCACCGGTTCTTCCACGACAACCGCGCTCTGCTGGACGAGGTGGAGGAGCTGGAGCACCGCGCCCGGCGCCGCGACATCCTCGTCGACGACGAGACCCTCTTCGACTTCTACGACGCGCGCATCCCCGAGGACGTCGTGTCCGGGCGGCACTTCGACGCCTGGTGGAAGACGGCCCGGCGCACCGACCCCGACCTGCTCGGGTTCGAGAAGTCCATGCTGATCAACGAGACCGCGGGCGGGGTCAGCGAGGCCGACTACCCGGACGTGTGGAAGCAGGGCCCGCTGCGGCTGCGCCTGACCTACCAGTTCGAGCCCGGCACCGACGCCGACGGCGTCACCGTGCACGTCCCCGTCCAGGTCCTCAACCAGGTGCGGCCGGACGGGTTCGAATGGCAGGTCCCGGGGCTGCGGGTGGAGCTGGTGACCGAGCTGATCCGGTCGCTGCCGAAGCAGCTGCGGGTCAACTTCGTCCCGGCGCCCGACTACGCCCGCAAGGTCCTCGACCGCGTCGCCCCGCGCACCGAGCCGCTGCTGGACGCGCTGGAGCGCGAGCTGACCGCGATGACGAGCGTGCCCGTCGCCCGCGAGGCGTGGGACCCGTCCCGGCTCCCCGCCCACCTGCGCATCACGTTCCGCGTCGTCGACGAGAAGCGCCGCACCCTCGGCGAGGGCACCGACCTCGACGAGCTGAAGCGCCGCCTCGCCGGCACGGTGCGCGGGACGCTGTCGAAGGCGGCGTCCACCGTCGAGCGCTCCGGCCTCACCGAGTGGACGATCGGCGAGCTGCCCCGCACCTACGAGCGCAAGCAGAGCGGCTACGACGTCAAGGCGTACCCGGCGCTCACCGACGAGGGCGAGAGCGTCGCCGTCCGCATGTACGAGACGGAGGCCGAGCAGCGCCGCGCCATGTGGCTCGGCACGCGCCGCCTGATCCTGCTGAACGCGCCGTCCCCGGTGAAGCTCGTCCAGGGCCGCCTGACCAACCAGGGCAAGCTCGCGCTGAGCCACAACCCGCACGGCTCGGTCGCGGCGCTGTTCGAGGACTGCGTCACGGCCGCCGCCGACCGGCTGATCGCCGAGGCGGGCGGGCCCGCCTGGGACGAGGAGGGCTTCCGCGCCCTGTACGACCGCGTTCGCGCCGACCTGCACGACGCGACCGCGCAGGTCGTCGGACTGGTGGAGCGGATCCTCGCCGAGGCCCACGAGGTGGACCGGCGGGTGCGCGGCACCGCGAGCCTCACGCTCGTGCCGGCGCTGACCGACATCCGCGGCCGGCTCGCGGCGCTGATCCACCCCGGCTTCGTCACCGAGACGGGCTGGGCGCGGCTGCCCGACCTGCCCCGCTACCTGCGCGCCCTCCAGGTCCGGCTCGACAAGCTCCCCGAGAACCCCGGGCGCGACCGGATGCTCGCGCACCAGGTCGACGTCCTGGCGCAGGAGTACGAGCAGGCGCTGCGGCGGCTGCACCCGTCCCGCCGCGACGAGGAGCCCGCCCGGCAGATCCGGTGGATGCTGGAGGAGCTGCGGGTCAGCCTGTTCGCGCAGCAGCTCGGGACGCGCTTCCCGGTCTCCGACAAGCGCATCCGCAAGGCGATGGCCCAGCTCTAGCTCAGACGGGGGTGGCGGCCCACAGCTCCAGGTGGCCGCACCGGCGGCAGCGCCAGGCGTCGATCTGCCAGCGCTGCCGTCCCAGGCGCTTCGCGCCGCCGAAGACGCCGCGCTCCAGCGGCCCGGCGATCCAGCGCGCGTAGCCGCGGGAGTGGTCGCCCGCGTCCTCGATGAAGCCCGGCTCCAGATCTTCGGTTCCGCACTGCGTGCACCTCGGCTGCGTCATGCGGAGAGGGTAGTGTGCACCGAAGATCACTAATCGCGGCGTATGACGGGGGCGCAGGGTTGCGAGACTTCTATCCGCCGATCGAACCGTACGAGTCGGGTCTGCTCGACGTCGGCGGCGGCGACCGGATCTACTGGGAGACCTGCGGGAACCCGGACGGCGCGCCCGCGGTGTTCCTGCACGGCGGGCCCGGCGGCGGGCTGCTGCCCGACCACCGGCGGTTCTTCGACCCGGCGAAGTACCGGGTCGTGCTGTTCGACCAGCGGGGCTGCGGCCGGAGCATCCCGCACGCGGGCGACCACGCGGTCTCGCTGGAGCACAACACCACGCCGCACCTGGTCGCCGACATCGAGCGGCTGCGCGAGCACCTCGGCATCGACCGCTGGCTGGTGTTCGGCGGGAGCTGGGGGAGCACCCTCGCGCTCGCCTACGCGCAGGCCCACCCGGACCGGGTCGCCGCGATGGTGCTGCGCGGCGTCTACCTCGTCCGCCGGTCCGACGAGGCGTGGGCGTTCACCCCGACCGGTGCGGCGCACCTGTTCCCGGCCGAGTGGGAGGCGTTCCGGGACGCGGTCCCGCCCGCCGAGCGCGACGACCTGCTCGCCGCCTACGGCCGCCGCCTCGTGGACCCCGACCCGGCGGTGCACATGCCGGCCGCCCGCGCGCTGATGGACTGGGAGATGGCGGCGAACACGCTGCTGCCCGTCACGCCGCCGGAGCTGGACGACGCCGTCGTGCTGGCGTTCGCCCGCATCCTGCACCACTACATCGCGGGCGGCGGCTTCCTCCCGGCGGAGGGGCTGCTCGCCGGGGTCGACCGGATCCGGCACATCCCGGCGGTGATCGTCAACGGCCGCTACGACATGAAGACGCCGCTGGACCAGGCGTGGGATCTGCATCGTGCCTGGCCGGAGGCGGAATTCCACATCGTCGAGGACGCCGGGCACGGCGGGAGCGAGCCCGGCACGCGCGACCGCCTCATCACGGCGACCGACGCGTTCGCCGCTCACTTCTCGACGACGTGGGCACCCCCACATCCGCCTCACAAGTCACTGCGGTGACGTGCGTCAGTGCGTATGGTTCATTCCATGCCTAACAGCGAAGAGCGCGACAATAGCGGCCCCGGGACGGCCGCGGCTCCCCAGGGCGGCGCGGTCTCCGAAGGCGCGGGGGAGAGCACTGAGACGGCGGTCGCCCGCGTGGGCGACCCCGTCGCGGTCTGGCCGTGCGCCAACTGCGGACGCCCCGTCCCGCAGCCGGTCGGCGCCGTCCGCGCCGTGCGCTACTGCCAGGACAACGAGGGGGCCTGCGCCCGCGAGGCCCGCGAGCGCCGCGACCGCGGCCGGGACGCCCCCGGCCTCACCGGGCAGGTCGCGTCGGCGTGGGAGATGGTCGAGCGGCTGGAGAAGGCCGCCGACCTGCTCGCCGACTCGCTGACCTCCGAGCTGAGCGTCGCCGGCGTCGAGCGGCGGGTCGCCGAGGTGCGCGCCGAGGCCGCCCGCGAGCTCGCCATCGCGCAGAGCGAGCGGGACGCCTCCCAGCGCAAGGCGGAGGAGGCGTGGCAGGAGGCGTCGTCCGCCCGCAAGCGCGCCGAGACGGCCGAGCAGGACGCCGGGCGCGCCCGCGAGGAGGCTAGGCTCGCGACCGCCAAGCGCGATGCCGCCCAGCAGGCCTGGGAGGAGGCCCACCAGGTCGCGCAGCAGTCGATGACGGCCAAGCTCGCCGCCGAGAGCGAGCGCGACCGGGTCGCCGCCCGCGAGACCGAGCTGCTCGCGGCGCTGGAGGCGGCGCGGGCCGAGCTCGTCGGCCTGCACGCCAAGCTCGCCGAGGCCGAGGGCGCCGCCGAGGCGCAGCGGGTGGAGGCCGCCGTCGCCAAGCAGGGCGCCGAGGACCTGCGCAACGCCATGCGCGACACCGAGGCGCAGCGGCAGCGCGCCATGCAGGCCGCCAGCAAGGCCGAGGCCGAGCGGACCGCCGCGCTGCGCGCGCAGTCCGAGGCCGAGGCGGAGGTCGTCCGCGCCAACGCGCGCGCCGACGAGGCCGCCAAGGAGCGCGACGCCGCGAAGGCCCGGGCGGCCGCCGCCACCGCGGAGCGGGACGAGCTGACCGGCAAGCTCAACGAGCAGGCCGTGCAGCTGCGCCAGCTGTCGCAGTCGGTCGCCGACCAGCAGGCCGCGCTCACCGCCCTCGCCGAGGAGCGCGACGCCGCCCGCGCCGAGGCCGACCGCGCCCGCCGCCAGGTCGACCAGTTCACCCAGGGCACGCTGTCGTCCAGCGTCCCGCCGGGCGGCCGGATGCCGGGCGGCGGCACCCCGGTTCCCCCGCCGGGCGTCCCGAACGGACCGGGCGTCCCGAACGGCCCCGGTGCGCAGCCCGCCGGCCTGCCGCCCGGCCCGCCCCCGATCGGCGGCCCGCTCCCGCACGGCACCGCCCCGAAC
>NZ_VCKZ01000175.1 GCF_005889745.1 Actinomadura geliboluensis | reverse complement strand
GTCGTGGAGGGCGCGCTCGCGCTGGTCGGCGGCCTGTCGGTGCTGGCGCTGTACGCGGCGTTCGCCTGGCTCAACCTGTACGTCCCGGCGCTGGTGGTGGTGGCGTTCGCGGTCGGCGCGCTGATCGGGGCGGAGATCCCGCTGCTGATGACGCTGCTGCAGCGGATCAGGAAGCAGGACGCGGGCAGCGCCGTCGCCGACCTGTTCGCCGCCGACTACGTCGGCGCGCTGATCGGCGGCCTGGCGTTCCCGTTCCTGCTGCTCCCGGCGTTCGGGCACATCAAGGGCGCGCTGCTCGTCGGCGTCGTCAACGCCGTCGCCGGGATCGCCGTCGTGCTGTGGCTGTTCCGCCGCCAGATCGGGCGCGTCGCGCAGGCCGCGCTGGGCCTCGGCATGGTCGCGGTCCTCGCCGTCCTCTGCGGGACGTACGCGCTGGCGGACGGCTTCGAGGTGTCCGCGCGGCAGGCCCTCTACGCCGACCCGATCGCCCTGACCAAGCGCACCAAGTACCAGGAGATCGTCATCACGAAGGACGTCTCCCTGGCGGGCAGCACGGACATGCGGCTGTTCCTGAACGGTGACCTGCAGTTCTCGTCCGTGGACGAGTACCGGTACCACGAGTCGCTCGTCCACCCGCTGATGTCGGGCCCGCACGGCAGGGTGCTGATCCTCGGCGGCGGGGACGGCCTGGCGCTGCGCGAGGTGCTCCGCTACCAGGACGTCCGGTCGGCGACGCTGGTCGAGCTCGACCCGGAGATGCTGCACCTGGCCCGGACGTACGGGCCGATCGCGTCCCTCAACCGCCACGCGTTCGACGACCCCCGCGCCGAGATCGTGGCCGCCGACGCGTTCTCGTGGCTGCGCGGCCTGAACCAGCGGTTCGACGCCGTGGTCGTGGACATGCCCGACCCCGACGACGTGTCCACTGCGAAGCTGTACTCGGTCGAGTTCTACGGCATGGTGAAGCGGGTGCTGGCGCCGGGCGGGCGGATGGTCGTCCAGTCGGGGTCGCCGTACTTCGCGCCGAGGTCGTTCTGGAGCATCGAGAAGTCGATCGCCGCGGCGGGCCTCGCGACGACCCCGTACCACGTGGACGTGCCCAGCTTCGGCGACTGGGGCTACGTGCTCGCGTCGGCGGGGGAGAAGCCGGTGCCGAGGCTTGCGCCCGGCGCTCCCGACCTGCGTTTCGTGGACGAGCCGCTCCTCCGGGCCGCGACGGTGTTCCCGAAGGACCGCCGCGCCCGCGACGTCGAGGTCAACACGCTCGTCCACCCGCGGCTCGTGGAGTACGAGCGCCAGGAGTGGAAGAACGCCTAGTCGGGGACGGACTGGCGGATCGCCTTGTCGACGGCCCGCTGGAACGACGTCACCAGCGACTGGATCATCAGCGGCTTGAGCTTCCCGGCCATCTCCATCAGCCGCTCCCGCTCCTCCGGCGCGCGCCCGCCCTCCCGGTAGGGCCGGACGACGGTGTCCTGGAAGACCTGCTGGAGCTCGGCGGCCAGCGCGGTCGTGTGCCGGTCGACGGCCTCATGGGACGCGATCAGGGTGTCCAGCGGCATCGGCAGCGCGGCGAGTTCGGCGCTGATCCCGAGCAGCGCGGGGCTGACGACCCGGACGACGTCCTCCGACACCTGCTCGACGACGCCGAGCGCCGCCAGCCGCTTGATCGTCGCGTCGTCGAGATGGCGCCCGGCCCGCCGGTCGAGCTCGTGCCGGTCGAGGTCCTCCGGACGCTCCGGCGCCCAGGGCGACAGCAGCGCGCGCTGGAGCGCGAGGTCTTCGGCGGGGGCGTCCAGGGGGATCTTCTTGAGGTGCTTCTCGATGGAGGCGAGGGTGAGCCCGAGCGACTGGAGCTCCCGGACGAGTTCGAGCCGCGCGAGGTGGTCGGGGCCGTAGAGGCCGGTGCGCCCGCGCAGGCGGGGCGGGGGGAGCAGGCCGCGCCCGGCGTAGAACCGGACGGTGCGGACGGTGACCCCGGCGCGCGAGGCCAGCTCGTCGACGGTGAGCTCCATCCCGCCTCCCTCTATGTGACAGCACCAGTGTTACATTAATCGTGTATCAGCACGCGCTTACTTGAGGGAGACCGCCGGATGGGACGGGACATCTACACCGAGGAGCACGAGGCCTTCCGCGACATGGTGCGCTCCTTCATCGCCAAGGAGGCGGCGCCGCACCACGAGCAGTGGGAGAAGGACGGGATCGTCTCGCGCGAGGTGTGGCTGGCGGCCGGCCGCGCGGGCCTGCTCGGCATCGACATGCCGGAGGAGTACGGGGGCGGCGGCAACGACGACTACCGGTACTACGTCATCTTCAACGAGGAGCTGGCGAAGGCCGGCATCCACGGGCCCGGCTTCGCCGTCCACAACGACATCAACGGCGGCTACCTGCGCCAGCTCTGCACGGACGAACAGAAGCAGCGGTGGTTCCCCGGCTACTGCTCCGGTGAGATCATCACGGCGATCGCGATGACCGAGCCCGCCGCCGGGTCCGACCTGCAGGGCATCAAGACCACCGCCGTCAAGGACGGCGACGACTACGTCCTCAACGGGTCGAAGACGTTCATCTCCAACGGCATCCTCGCCGACCTCGTCATCGTCGTCGCGAAGACCGACCCGGCCGCCGGGGCGAAGGGCGTCAGCCTCCTCGTCGTCGAGCGCGGCATGGCGGGCTTCGAGCGCGGCCGCAACCTCGACAAGGTCGGCATGCACGCGCAGGACACCGCCGAGCTGTTCTTCGACAACGTCCGCGTCCCGAAGGCGAACCTCCTCGGCGAGGAGGGCATGGGCTTCACCTACCTGATGACCAACCTCGCCCGCGAGCGGCTGTCCATCGGCGCGACCGCGATGGCCGCCGCCGAGGACGCCTTCGAGCAGACCCTCGAGTACTGCAAGACCCGCGAGGCGTTCGGCCGCCCGATCGGCAAGTTCCAGCACAACCGCTTCACGCTCGCCGAGATGAAGACGGAGCTGACGGTCGCCCGCTCCTTCACCGACGAGTGCATCCTCAAGGAGAGCAAGGGTGAGCTGACCGCCGACGAGGCCGCCATGCTCAAGTGGTGGAACACCGAGCTGCTCAAGCGGGTCGTCGACCGCTGCGTCCAGCTCCACGGCGGGTACGGGTACATGACCGAGTACCCGATCGCGAAGGCGTACCAGGACGTCCGCATCCAGACGATCTTCGGCGGCACCACCGAGATCATGAAGGAGATCATCGGGCGCGGCCTCGGCGTCTGACCGGCGGCCGGCCCGGCTCAGCCCAGCGGGGGCACCACCGCTTCGATGAGGTGCGGGCCCGGTTCGGCGAGCGCCTTGCCGAACTGGGCCGCGAACTCCTCGGCCGTGTGCGCGCGCGACGCCGGGACGCCCATCCCGGACGCCAGCGCGACGAAGTCGAGCGCGGGCCGCGACAGGTCGACCATGTCGCGGGTGATGGTGCCCTCCTCCGGCGGGGCCGGGACGGCGCCGACCCGCGTCGTCTCCATCGACAGGATCGCGTAGGCGCCGTTGTTGAACACGACGGTCGTGACGTCGAGGGCCTCCCTGGCCTGCGTCCACAGCGCCGACAGCGTGTACATGGCGCTGCCGTCGGCCTCCAGGCAGACGACCGGGCGGTCCGGGCAGGCGATCGCGGCGCCGGTCGCGACCGGCAGGCCCTGCCCGATCGCGCCGCCGGTCAGCGACAGCCAGTCGTGCGGCGGCGCGCCCGCCGTCGCGCCGGGCAGCCACAGCCCGGACGTGTTCGCCTCGTCCGACACGATCGCGCCCTCGGGCAGCAGCGCGCCGATGACGGCGGCGGCGGTCTCCCCGGTCAGCGCCCCGGACGGCAGCTCCGGCCGCGCCGCGACCTGCACGGCCGGGCGCGCCTCCTTCGCGATCGCGTCGGCGAGCCCGGTGAGCGCCCCGGTCGCGTCGGCGCCGAGGTCGTGCACCTGGCAGCCGTCCGGCACCAGGTCGCCGGGAAGGTCCGGGTAGGCGAAGAACGTCACGGGACGGCGCGCGCCCGCGAGCACGATGTGCCGGACGCCCGCCAGCTGCGCCGCCGCCATCTCGCCGAGGTAGGCGAGCCGCTCCACCGCCGTGACGCCGGCGCCGCGCTCCAGCCGCGCCGGGAACGTCTCGCACAGCACCCGCGCCCCGGTCGCCGCCGCGATGCGCCCGGCGGCCTCCAGCCCGTCGCGCCGGGCCGCGTCCCCGCCGATCAGCAGGACGCACGGCTCGCCGCCGGTCAGCGCGGCCGCCGCCCGGTCCACCGTGCCGCCCGGCACCGGCTCCGGGGGAGGGGCGGGGGACGCCGCGGCCGTGGCGCCGCCGTCCGACCAGGCGACGTCGGACGGCACGATCAGCGTGGCGACACCGCCCGCGCGCGCCGCCGTGACCGCCTCGGCCGCGGCCTTCCCGGCCTCCGCCGCGCTCACCGGCCGCCCCAGCCAGGCCGACACCGACCCGGCCACGGCCGCGATGTCAGACTGGAGCGGCGCGTCGTACTGCTGGTGGCCCGTGGCGTGGTCGCCGATGATGTTGACGATCGGCGTTCCGGCGCGCCGCGCGTTGTGCAGGTTGGCGAGCCCGTTGCCGAGCCCCGGCCCGAGGTGCAGCAGCACGGCGGCGGGGTCGGCGGCCATCCGCCCGTACCCGTCGGCCGCGCCCGTCGCGACGCCCTCGAACAGGCACAGCACGCCCCGGGCGCGCGGCTCGGCGTCCAGCGCCGCGACGAGATGCAGCTCGGACGTGCCCGGATTCGCGAACCAGACGCCGACACCGGCGTCCGCCAGCGTGCCCACCATGGCCTGCGCGCCGTTCATACGCCCCTCCCAAGAGTCAGCCGAACAGGACACCCGGATTGAGTATCCCGTCCGGATCGAAGGATCTCTTGATCCGCCGCATCAGGTCCACCTTCGCTGGATCCTCCAGGGCGCGGAAGTGGCGGATCTTCTCGCGGCCGATGCCGTGCTCCCCGCTGATCGTCCCACCGAGGTCGGCGGCCGCCGCGAGCAGCTCGTCCATGACCTGCGTCAGCGCCTCCTCGTCCGGCTGGAACACCGACAGGTGGACGTTGCCGTCGCCCGCGTGCCCGCAGCCGCCGATCAGTGCGCCGTGCCGCCCGGCGATGGCGGGGACGGCCTCGAAGAAGCGGGCGAGCGCGGCGCGCGGCACGACGGCGTCCACGATCGCGTTGGCGCCGGCGTTCCGCGCCGCCCAGAACGCCTTCTCGCGGGCCGTGACCAGCTTCTTGAGGGGCTCGCCGCGCAGGACGTAGGCGTCGGCGGCGCCCAGTTCGGCCAGCTCCTCCCCGAGCGTCTGGACGTCCTCGTCCAGCCGCTCCGCCGACCGGTTCTCCAGCACGACCAGCAGGTAGGCGCCGGCGGCGGCGCGGACGCTCTCCGGCACCCCGAGGTCCAGCCCGGCGTTCTGCGTGATCGCCGCCATCGCGATGAGGTCCACGTACTCCAGCACGAGCGGGTCGAGGCCGCCGCCGGTCAGCCGGGGCACGGCCGCGGTGACCGACTCGGTGCCGGGGAACGGCGCGAGCACCCCGGCGCGGTGCGGCAGCCGGGGCCGCAGCCGCAGCGTCACCTCCGTGACGAGGGCGAGGGTGCCCTCCGACCCCACGATGAGCTGCGTCAGGTCGTAGCCGGTGGACGTCTTCACGTACCGGCCGCCCGTCCGGATCACCTCGCCGGTGGGGAGCACCGCCTCCAGGCCGAGGACGTGGTGCCGGGTCACGCCCTCCTTCACCGCGTGCATGCCGCCCGCGTTCGTCGCGACCGTCCCGCCGATGCTGGCGCCGCCCTCGCCGGGGAAGATCGGGTAGACGAGGCCCTCGGCGGCGGTCGCCTCGTCGAGTTCGGCGAGGGTGACGCCGGGCTGCACCACCGCGACCTGCCCGCCGGTGTCGATCTCCAGGATGCGGTTCATCCGCTCGAACGACACGACCAGCCCGCCGGGGCGCGGCACGGCGGCGCCCGACAGGCCCGTCCCGGAGCCGCGCGCCGTGACCGGGAGCCGGTGCGCGGTGGCGACCCGCAGCACCGCCGCGACCTGCGCGGCGTCCGCCGGCCGCACCAGCCAGTCGGGCGGCACCGGGGCGACGCCCAGCGACTCGTCCCGCCCGTAGTCCAGGGGCACCGCCTCGCCCGACAGGACATGCTCGTCGCCGACCGCCTCGCTCAGCGCCGTCCGGACATCCGCCATGCTTCCCTCCCACCGGGAAAGGTTCCGGCGCTCACCTCGCGGAAACCTCGCGGCTGCCAGGTTTGCCGCGTGAACGCACTTGACGAAACGGTCGTACGGCTCGGCGCCGTGCGCAAGGCATTCGGTGAGGTCGCCGCGCTGGACGGGGTGGACCTGGAGATCGGCGCGGGCGAGTCCGTCGCGGTGATGGGGCCGTCCGGCAGCGGGAAGTCGACGCTGCTCAACATGGTCGCGGGCCTGGACCGCCCGACGTCCGGGACGGTGGAGGTGAACGGCGAGGACCTCACCGGGATGGGCGAGGCCGCGCTGGCGCGGTACCGGCGCCGCCGGATCGGGATGGTCTTCCAGTTCTTCAACCTGCTCGACGACCTGCCCGTGCTGGAGAACGTCGCGCTGGCCGGGCGGCTCGCGGGCGTCCCCGGCCGCAAGGCGCGGGCGCGGGCGGTGGAGCTGCTGGACGAGCTCGGCATCGCCGCCCGCCGGGACGCCTACCCGGCGGTGCTGAGCGGCGGGGAGCGGCAGCGTGTCGGTGTGGCGCGCGCGCTGATGAACCGTCCCGCGCTGCTGCTCGCGGACGAGCCGACCGGCGCCCTCGACAGCGGCACCGGCGAGCAGGTCGCGGGCCTGCTCCTCGACCTCAACCGGCGCGGCCAGACGCTGCTGCTCGTCACCCACGACGAGGCGCTCGCGACCCGGTGCGCGACCCGGCTGGTGGAGTTCCGCGACGGCCGGATCGTCCGCGAGGCGGCGCTGGAGAGGAGCGAGCCGTGGGCCGCCCGCTGAGCGCCGTGTGGGCGGCGTCGCGCGCGGGGGTGCGGCGCCGCCGGGTGCAGGCGGTCAGCATCGCGGTCGTCGTCGCGCTGTCCACGGCGACGCTCGTGTTCGGGCTCGGCCTGCTCAGCGCGTCGAACTCGCTGTTCGCCGACGCGTTCGCGCAGGCGCGCGGCGCGCACGCGACCGTGGCCTTCGACGCCGGAGCGGTGAGCGCCGACCGGGTCGCGGCGACCGCGCGGGCGTCCGGGGTCGCCGCTGCGGCCGGCCCGTTCCGGACGGCGGTGCTGCCGCCGGGTCCGGGGACGGGCCCGCGGCGCGTCGGCGGCGACGGCCTCCTCGTCGCGGGCCGCGCCGACCCCGGCGGCCCGGTGGACAAGCTGACGATCACCTCGGGACGGTGGGTCCGCGCCCCCGGCGAGATCGTGCTGCGGGGCGGGCCGGGAGGCCCCGTGCGACTCGGCGGCACCGTCGCGTCGCCGGGGCTGCCGCCGCTCAAGATCGTGGGCTTCGCCAGCTCGGTGACGGGCGGGGCGGACGGCTGGGTGACGCCCGCCCAGATCGGCGCCCTCCGCCCGGACGGCCTGCAGATGCTCTACCGGTTCGACCGCGCGGGCGACGCGTCCGAGATCCGGGAGAGCCTGGCGACGGCGACGGCCGGGCTGACGATGCGGGACCATGCGTCCTACCTGGAGACCGAGAAGGCGTTCGAGGAGGACTTCAACGAGCTGATCCCGTTCATCACGGTCTTCGGGGCGCTCGCCATGGCCGTCGCGGTGTTCATCATCGGCAACGTGGTCAGCGGCGCGGTCGTCGCGGGGTTCCGGCGCATCGGCGTACTGAAGGCGATCGGCTTCACCCCGGCGCAGGTGGTCGGCGTGTACCTCGGGATGATCGCGCCGCCCGCGCTGCTCGGCTGCGCGGCGGGCCTCGCGGCCGGGCACCTGCTCGCCGCGCGGGTCGCGGGCGACCTGGCCGCCGGGTTCGAGCTGCCGTCCGCGGGCGGCGCCGGCCTCCTGCCGGACGTCCTGGCGGGCGGCTGCGTGCTCGCGCTCGTCGCCCTGGCCGCGCTCGTCCCGGCGCTGCGGGCCGGTCGGCTCCCGGCGGCCCAGGCGATCAGCGCCGGGACCGTGTCGCGCGGCGGACGGGGCCGGCGGGCGCAGCGGTGGCTGGCCCGCACCCGGCTGCCCGCCCCGGTCGGCCTCGGGCTGAGCCTGCCGGTCGCCCGGCCCGCCAGGTCGGCGCTCACCCTCGCGGGCCTCTGCCTCGGCGTGACGGCGGTGACCATGGGCTTCGGCCTCCACCAGACGGTCTCGATGATCCTCACGGCGGACACCGAGGGGCACACGTCCGTCAACGTGGGCGTCGACCCGCACCGCCAGGGATCGGTGAACCTGTCCCAGGCGCAGGTGACGGCGCTGCTGAAGGCGCAGCCGGGCACCGCTCACGTGATGTCGTTCCGTCCGCAGCCGGTGCGGGTCGCCGGGCTCCCGTCGGGGCTGGTCGCGGAGACTTACAGCGGCGACTACCGCCCGTTCCTCGGCGACGGTCTCGTCCGCGGGCGCTGGTTCACGGGACGCGGCGAGCTGGTGGTGACGGAGGCGTTCCTGCGGCTCCACGACCTGGACGTGGGCGACACCCTCACCCTCCAGGCGGACGGGACGAAGGCCGCCGTGCGCATCGTCGGCTCCTTCGCGCACTCCGACACCACCCGGCTGATGCTCGACGCCGCGAGCCTCCCGGACGTCCGGGAGGGGCCCGAACCGCGCCCGTACGCGGTGATCGTGACGCCGGGGACGGACCCGGCCGCCTACGCCGAGCGCATTAACACGGCCGGGGCCTCCAGCGGCCTGTTCGCCGAGCCCACCGAGCCCGACCTCGGCGGCCGCGCGGTCTTCGACGGCCTGTTCGTGCTGTTCTCGCTGATCATCTGTACGGCGGCGGCGCTGGGCGTCCTCAACAGCGTGCTGCTGAACGCCCGGGAGCGGAGCCGGGATCTGGGCGTCCTGAAGGCCGTGGGGATGGCGCCGCGTCAGGTCGTCCTCATGATGGTGACGTCCATGGCCGCGCTGGGGGTCGTCGCGGGCGCGCTCGGGGCCCCGCTGGGCGTCCTGGCGCATCACGGTGTCGTCATGCTCACCGGCGAGATGCTCAGCAGCGGGATGGCGGCGGCGTGGATCCACGTCTACGGCTGGACGCTGCTGCTGCCGCCGGCCTGCGCCGGGGTGCTCGTCGCCGTCCTCGGCGCGTGGGCGCCCGCCGGGCGGGCCGCCGCGACCCGCACCGCCACCGTGCTCCGCAGCGAGTGATCAGGAAGCGGTCAGGAGGGGCTCAGGAGGGGAAGGCGACGGCCACGGTCAGCCCGCCGTCCGGGTTGGCCGCGGCCGTCACCGTCCCGCCGTGGGCCTGGACGATGGCGGCGACGATCGACAGCCCGAGCCCTGCGCCGCCGTCCGAGCCCGTCCGCTCGCCGGCCAGCCGCCGGAACGGCTCGAACAGCCCGTCCACCTCGTCCGGCGGGACGTGCGGCCCGGTGTTCGCGACGGTCAGCTCCCCGTCGCGCAGCTCCACCCGGACGGTCCCGCCGCGATGGTTGTAGCGGATCGCGTTCTGCACCAGGTTGGCGACCATGCGGGCGAGCAGCACCTCGTCCCCGGCGACGGTGACGGGCCGCGTGTCGGCGGTCACGGCGACCCCCGCGCGCTCGGCGGACGCGAGGTTCTCCCCGGCGACCTGCCCGACGACCGCCGCCAGATCGACCGGGTCGCGCCGGTCGAGCCCGCGCTCGCCCTGCGCCAGGACGAGCAGCCCCTCGATCAGCCGCTCCGACCGCCGCGTGTTGCGCAGCATCTCCGCCCGGACCACGGCGAGCCGCTCCGGCGACGGGTCGGCCAGCCCCACCTCGATCGCGGTCCGCTGGACGGCGAGCGGCGTGCGCAGCTCGTGCGAGACGTTGGCGACGAACCGGCGCTGGCTGTCGGCCGCCCGCTCCAGCCGGTCGAGCATCGCGTCGAAGGTGTCGGCGAGCTGCCTCAGCTCGTCCCGCGGGCCGTCCAGCGCGATCCGCTCGTGCAGGGTGGACAGCGACAGCCGGCGCGCGGTGCCGGTGATGCGGTGCAGCGGCCGCAGCAGCCGCCCGGTGAGCCACCACGACACCGCGAACGCCAGCACCACGATCACCGCGATGGCGGTCAGGATGACGAGCTGCTGCGACCCGACCAGGCTCTCCTGGAACTGCTCCTGCCCGATGATCCGCTTCCGGCCGTCGACCTCTCCGGACGCGATCGGATCGGCCGGGAACGGGACGTCCTGCACCCGGTCGTTCACGATCCTCGTCTGGATCCACAGCACCGCGCCCAGCACGCCCAGCGTGATGACGGTGAAGAGCCCGCCGTACAGGAGCGTCATCCGCGCCCGGACGGTCATCGGCCGCACAGCCGGTACCCGCTTCCCGGCACGGTCACGATGACGGGCGGCCCGCCGAGCTTGGCGCGCAGCTTGCTCATCGTCACCTTCACCACCGTCGTGAACGGGTCGGTGTGCTCGTCCCAGGCCCGCTCCAGCAGAGCCTCCGTGCTGACGACCGTGCCGCGCGCCTGCATCAGCACCTCCAGCACCGCGTACTCCTTGCGGGACAGCGGCACCGGGCGCCCGTCCCGGAACACCTCCCGCCGCGCCGTGTCCAGGGTGATCCCGGCGTGCTCCAGCACCGGCGGCAGCGGCGGGGCGTTCCGCCGCGCCAGCGCCTTGACCCGCGCCGCCAGCTCGTCGAACGCGAACGGCTTGGCGAGGTAGTCGTCGGCCCCGAGGTTCAGCCCGTCGACCCGCTCGTGCACCGCGCCCGACGCCGTCAGCATCAGGATGCGGACGGCCGCGCCCCGCTGCGCCAGCTCACGGCAGATCGCGTCGCCGTGGACGCGCGGCAGGTCGCGGTCGAGGACGAGCACGTCGTAGTCGTTGACCGCGAGCCGCTCCAGGGCCCCGTCCCCGTCGTAGGCGACGTCGACGGCCATCGCCCGCTTCCGCAGCCCCTCGGCGACCAGATCGGCCAGGAACCGCTCGTCCTCGGCCACGAGAATCCGCATCGTCCCATTCCCGCAGACCCCCGATAAGGCCGCGGTTAACGTCCGGACGGCTCGGACGGCTAGGTCGTCTCGGGCGCCTCCGTCGTCAGGGACACGAGGAGGTCGTTGAGGCGGCCGACGAACGCGCCCGGCTCGTCGATGCGGGCGCCGCAGGTGAGGACGGCCTGGTCGAACAGGAGGTGCGCCCAGTCGGCCAGGCGCGGGTCGTCCTGCCCGCCGTTGAGCCGCTCGACCAGCGGATGCCGCGGGTTGATCTCCAGGACCGGCCGGCTCGGCAGGCCCGACCCGCGCATCCGCTGCGCGAGGGTGAAGTCGTTCTCCGGCCCGTCCCCGACGATGCAGGCGGGGGAGGTGGTGAGGCGGCTGGTCACGCGCACGTCCACGGCCCTGCCGTCCAGGTGCTCCTTGAGCTTGCCGAGGAGGTCGGCGTAGTCGGCGCCGGCCTGCTCGGCGGCCTCCTTGTCGGCCTCGTCCTCCAGTCCGCCGAAGTCGGGGGAGCCCTGCGCGACCGACTGCAGCCGCTTCCCGTCGAACTCCGGCAGGGCGGTGACCACGAAGGTGTCCACGGCGTCGTCCAGCAGCAGCACCTCGATGCCCTTCTCCCGGAACGCCTCCAGGTGCGGGCTGGACGCGGCGTCCGACATGCCGGGGGCCAGCAGGTAGTAGATCTTGTCCTGGCCGTCCTTCATGCGGGACGTGTAGTCGGCGAGCGAGACGCCGTCGCCGCCGGTGGTGGTGAACCGCAGCAGCGCCGCGATGTCGTCCCGGTGGGCGGGGTCCTCGGGGATCCCCTCCTTCAGGGTGGCGCCGAACTCCTTCCAGAAGGCCGCGTACTTCTCGGGCTCGCCGTCGGCCATGTCCTTGAGCAGCCGGAGCACCCGCTTGACCGCGCTCGACCGGATGTGGTCCATGGCCTGGCCGCCCTGGAGGATCTCCCGGGAGACGTTCAGCGGCAGGTCGGCGGAGTCGATGACGCCGCGCACGAACCGCAGGTACCGCGGCATCAGCCGGTCGGTGTCCTCCAGGATGAAGACGCGCTGCACGTGGAGCCGCACGCCCTGGATCGCCTGCGCGAGCCACAGGTCGTACGGGGCCTGCGACGGGACGAACAGCAGCAGCGTGTACTCGAACCGGCCTTCCACCTTCGCGTGGACGTACGCGAGCGGGTCGGTGAAATCGTTCGTGAGCTGCCGGTAGAAGTCGTTGTAGTCCTGCTGCTTGAGCTCGCTTTTCGGACGCGCCCACAGGGCCGTGGCCTGGTTGACCGGGGTGTCGTCGTCGCCCAGCAGGATCGGGCGGCCGATGTGGTCGGAGTACCGCTTGATGATGGAACGCAGCCGGTACTCGCTGAGCAGCTCGTCCTCGCCCTCGCGCAGGTGCAGGACGATCGTCGTGCCGCGCTCGGCGCGCTCCACGGGCTCCAGCGTGTACCCGCCCTTGCCCTCCGACGACCAGCGCACGCCCTCCGCCGCCGGCAGCCCGGCACGGCGGGTCGTCAGCGTCACCCGGTCCGCGACGATGAACGCGGCGTAGAAGCCGACGCCGAACTGCCCGATCAGCGCCGTGTCGCCGCGCCCGTCGCCGCTGCGCGCGCGGAGGAACTCCGCGGTGCCGGACCGGGCGATCGTGCCGATGTTGTCGATGACCTCCTGCCAGCTCATCCCGATGCCGTCGTCGGCGACGGTGATCGTGCGGGCGTCCTTGTCGAAGGAGACCCGGATCCGCGGCTCGCCGCCTGCTTCCGGCCCGTCCGGTTCCGTCTCGGCGGTCTCCGGATGTGCGTACCGCTCGATCCGGAACCGGTCGATCGCATCGGACGCATTGGAGATCAGCTCGCGGAGGAATATCTCCTTGTCGCTGTAGAGCGAATTGGCCATCAGATCGAGGATCTGGGCCGCCTCGGCCTGGAAGCTGAACGTCTCCTCCGCCGGCAGAGTCACCGTTTCCCTCCTGGTCAACGCCTTTCGGACAACCCATCAGAATAGAAATGCCGCCCGACCCGGTCAACCATTCCGCCGGAGCGTCACCCGAAGATCGCGGCGGGGTCGCCGCGGTACCAGGTGTTGCCGATGCGCATCCGCCGCACGACCCAGCGCTGCCCGTCCCGGACCAGCTCGACGTCGTAGGGGTTCTTCAGGAGGGCGAACGTGGAGTGGTCCGCGCTGAGCAGGTGCTGCGCCTCCACCAGGGCGGTGAGCCGCGCGGTGTCGCCGTCTATGGCGATGCGCGGGTTGGCGACCTGGTGGGTGGTGTCCACCCGGCCGGTGAACGAGTCGAGGATGGTGGTGACGATCGTGTCCCGTCCCACCATCAGCGGCGGGTTCCCGCCCCAGCGGGCCGCCGCCGGACGGAAGTCGAGTTCGGCGTCGGCGGCGAAGGCGGAGGCGAACAGCGCGGCGTCCTTGAGGTCCTGGCCGAGGGCGAACCGGTGGAGCGCGTCCACGATCTCGGTCCGGTCCCGCAGCTCCCGCACCACGGCGTCGGTGTCGCCGTCCGCAGCGGCCATCGCCTGCTGGTCGATCACGTACATGTCTGCTCCCGTGCACGTCAGAGGAAGGAACCCCTCCACTCTTCGCGGGGCCGGACGGCCGATCAACGCGGCCCTGTGCAACGATCGTGAAGCGTGAATTAACGATGAGGAGGGGCCGCATGCTGGAGCGGCACGAGATCGAGTCCTTCCTCACCCTCGCCGAGGAGCTGCACTTCGGCCGGACGGCCGGACGGCTGCGCGTCTCCACCTCCCGGATCAGCCAGACGATCGCCAAGCTGGAGCGCCGCGCCGGGGTGGCGCTGTTCGACCGCACGAGCCGCCGCGTGGAGCTGACCCCGGCGGGACGGCGGCTGTACGACGACCTGCGCCCCGCCTGGGAGCGGGTCACCGCCGCGTTCGAGGAGGTCATGGAGACCGGGCGCGGGCTGACCGGCCTGCTCCACGCGGCCTTCACCGACGCCGCGGGCGGGCAACTGCTGGCCGGGGCCGCCGAGCTGTTCCGCCGCCGCCTGCCCGACACCGACGTGCGGCTCCGCGAGGCGCGGCCGGGCGACCTCGTGCCCTGGCTGCGCGACGGCGAGATCGACGTCGGCCTCGGGTGCCTCCCCGTCGACGAGCCCGGCATCGCCGCCGGTCCCGTGATGGTGTCGGAGGCGCGGATGCTCGCCGTCCCCGCCGGGCACCCCTTCGCGCGCCGGACCTCGGTCTCCCTGGAGGATCTGGCGCGGGTCGCCGTCCTGCGGTACCCCGACACCGTGTCGGCGTCCCTCCGCCATGACCGCAGCCCGGCCGCCACACCGTCCGGGCGTCCGATCGCGCCCGGCCCGGCGGTCGCCACGTTCGGCGAGATGCTCACCCTCATCGGCGCGGGCGCGGGCGTCTTCCCGGTCGGCGCGCACGTCAGGCGCTACCACGCCCGCCCCGACGTCGCCTACGTCCCCTTCGACGACGCCCCGCCCATCGACTGGGGCCTGCTGTGGCGGACCGGCGGCGAGACCGCACGCGTCCGCGCCTTCGCCGAGGCCGCCCAAGACCTCCTTGACTGACGCACGCAAGAATGACCCGGTACGACATCTCCGACGGCGAGGAGAACGCGAGATGAGAATCGTCGTTGACGACCTGACCGGGCCGCAGGTCGCGGAGTTCCTGGCCGAGCACCTCCGCGAGATGCGGACCGTCACGCCGCTGGAGAGCGTCCACGCCCTCGACCTCGAAGCGCTGCGCAAGCCCGACGTCACCTTCTGGACGGCGCTGGACGGCGACGCCGTCGTGGGCTGCGGCGCGCTCAAGAGCCTGGACGTCTCCCACGCCGAACTGAAGTCGATGCGCACGTCCGCGGCGCGCAAGCGGAGCGGCATCGCGTCCGGGCTGCTCGCGCACATCATCGCCGAGGCCGAGCGGAGGGGCTTCACCCGGCTGAGCCTGGAGACCGGCGCGGACGAGTTCTTCCTCCCCGCGCGCAGGCTCTACGAGAAGTTCGGCTTCGCCTACTGCGGGCCCTTCGCCGACTACGGCCCCGACCCGAACAGCGTCTTCATGACCAAGGCGCTCGGCTACTGATCCAGCTCAAGGGAGATGTGCGGGGCGAGCGCGCGGAGGAAGTCGGCGGCGTCGAACATCTCCCCGGCGGAGGCGACGCCGGTGGTGCGGGTCCGCCCGGTGAGGACCCGCGCGACCGCCTCCACCGCCAGCGGCGCGGTGACGGCGTAGATGTCGCGGCCGGTCGCCACGGCGCGCCGCTCACGGCCGCCGGAGCGCACGACCACGTCGACGAGGAACGTCTGCGCCGACCGCCCGTTCTCGTCGGCCGCGACGGGCGCCGGGGTGTCGGGGTTCGCCATGTCCCGCGCCGCCTCGACCGTCATGTAGGTCGTCACCTCGGGGATCGCCAGGTGGCTGGGGACGGTCACGACGTCGGCCATCGTGAACTCCCCGATGACGTCCCGGGGTCCCATCGGCGCGGGGAACGCCCACTCCAGCGCGGGCGGGTCGTCGCGGCGGTACTCCAGCCGCCCGTTCGCGTACCGGACGCGCCGGCCGTCCCGCCGCGCGTGCGAGACCGCGCCCGCCGCGCGCGTCCCGGCGGTCGGATGCCAGCCGCTCAGCCCGTAGGCGACGTGCGCCTCGTCGGCCGCCGTCCAGTCGCCCATGGCGGCGGTGGCCAGCAGGTCGCCGAGGCCGCCGTAGAAGGCCATCGCGGGGACGACCACGGCCCCGGCCTCACGGGCGCGGTCGGCGAACCGGGCGAACGTGTCGGCGTTGGCCTCGATCTCGGCCGCGACGTCCACGTACGGGATCCCGGCGCGCAGGGCCGCCTCGATCACCGGGGCGGCCGTCACGGCGAACGGGCCGGCGCAGTTGACCACGGCCGCCGCGCCGGCGAGCGCGCGGTCGAGCGCGGCCGGGTCGTCCACCGACGCGGGACGCGCCTCCAGACCGGTCTCGGCCGCCGCCTTCTCCAGCTTGCCCGCGTCGCGGCCGGACAGGACCGGGACGAACCCGCGCTCCCGCAGCTCCGCCACCACGAACCGCCCGGTGTGCCCGTAAGCGCCGTACACCGCCACCAGCTGCCCCGATGCCATGGGGTCTCCTTCGTCCTCATCCGGTCTGTCGGGACCATCCTGGCGAGGACGGTCATCCGACCGTGAGTGTCTGGAACGCCATGACCCGTACAATTCCGGACATGAGATCGGTCGCGCTGGCCGTCACCGACGGCATGCTGCACTTCGAGCTGTCGCTGGCGCACGAGGTGTTCGCCGCCGCCCCCGCCGGCGTCACCGTCCCCTGGTACGACCTGACCGTCTGCGGCTCCGGCGCCGTCCGGGTCGGACGGTTCCGGCTGGAGCCCGACCACGGCCTCGACCGGCTCCGGCACGCCGACACCGTGATCGTCCCGGGCTGGGCGGACACCGACGTCGAGCCGCCCGCCGACCTCGTCGACGCGGTGCGCGCGGCCCACGAGGCGGGCGCGCGCGTCGCCTCGCTGTGCACGGGCGCGTTCGTGCTGGCCGCCGCCGGTCTGCTGGACGGCAGGCGCGCGACCACCCACTGGGCGCACACCGCCGACCTCGCCGCCCGGCACCCCCGGGTGGACGTGGACCCGGACGTCCTCTACGTCGACAACGGCACCGTGCTCACCTCGGCGGGCAAGGCCGCCGCGATGGACCTGTGCCTGCACCTCGTCCGCCTCGACCACGGCTCCGCGATCGCGAACACGGTCGCCCGCCGCCTGGTCGTCCCGCCGCACCGCGACGGCGGCCAGGCCCAGTTCATCGCCCGGCCGGTGCCCGAGACGCGGCGGGCGTCGACCGGGCCCGCGCGGGCGTGGGCGCTACGGAACCTGGACGGGCCGGTGACGCTGGCGGACATGGCGGCGCGGGCGTCGATGAGCGTCCGGACCTTCACCCGCCGGTTCCGGCAGGAGACCGGCGTGTCGCCGCAGGTGTGGCTGACGGCGCAGCGGGTGGAGCGGGCACGGCGGCTGCTGGAGGAGACCGACCTGCCGGTCGACCGGATCGCCGAGCGCGCCGGGTTCGGGACGGCGGCGTCGCTGCGCCGGCACCTGCAGGCGGCGGTCGGCGTCGCGCCCACCGCCTACCGCGCCACCTTCCGCGGCCGCTGACCCCGGCCGCGCGGGTCCTCGGCCGGGCGGGTCAGGCGTGCTCGGCGTCGAGCTCGACGGGGGCGGCGATGACGTCGACCATCGCGCCGTTGCGCAGGACGGTGATGGGCAGCGGCCGGCCGATCGCGTCGGCGAACATCAGCTTCTGCAGCGACTGGGCCTGCGAGACCGGCGCGCCGCCGGCGGTCAGGACCAGGTCGCCGCGCCGCAGCCCGGCCCGGTCGGCGGGGCTGCCCGGCACGACCTCCACCACGCGCAGCGCCTCGTCCTGCCCGATCCGGGGCCGCAGCACCGCCGGGACCGGGACGGGCGCCGCGACCAGCCCGAGGAACGCGCGGCGGACCCGCCCGTCGCGGATCAGCGCGCCGATGATCCGGCGCGTGGTCGCGTTGATCGGCACCGCCAGGCCGAGCCCGAACCCGGCGACGGCGGTGTTGACCCCCACGACCCGGCCGCGGGAGTCGGCGAGCGCGCCGCCGGAGTTGCCGGGGTTCAGCG
>NZ_VCKZ01000677.1 GCF_005889745.1 Actinomadura geliboluensis | reverse complement strand
GGCGCGGGGGACGCGCCCCGCGGGCCGGTCAGGCGTCGCGGCCGCGGGCGGCGAGGCGGCGGGCGAGCTCGTCGCGCTCGCGCGTCACCTCGGCCAGCTCGTGCTGGAGCTCGAAGATGCGCCGGATGGCGGGCAGGGTCATGCCCTCGCCCATCAGCGTGACGACCTCCTGGATGCGGCCGATCTCGTGGCGGCTGTAGCGGCGCTGGCCGCCCGAGGAGCGCTCCGGGGAGACGACCTGGTGGTCGTCGATGCGGCGCAGGAACGCCTGCTGGACGTCCAGCATCCGCGCGACCTGGCCCACCGTGAACAGGGCGGCGTGCTCGTCGTCGATCGGCAGGCGCATGGGGGTTCCTCCTTCGCAGGCCGCGCGCACGGCCGGCGGGGGTGGCCCCGGCCCGCGCGGGGGGTGTCGCGGGTCCGGGGCCGTGTCCGGTGCCGGGCCGGGTCAGCTCTTGATCGCCTTCTGCCCGCCGCCCGTCTGCTGGACGGCGACCTTGCGCGGCCGGGCCTGCTCCAGGACGGGGATGCGGACGGCGAGGACGCCGTTGTCGTAGGCGGCCTCGATGCCTTCGGCGTCCAGGTGCTCCGACAGGTAGACCCGGCGGGTGAACGCGCCCATCGGCCGCTCGCGGACGAACGCCCGCTCGTCCTCGCCGAACTCCTCCTCGCGGCGCGCGGTCACCGTCAGCACGCCGCGGTCGACCGTGACCTCGATGGAGCCCGGCGCCACGCCGGGCAGGTCGAACCGCAGTACGACGTCGTCGGCGCGGCGGACGCCGTCCATCGGCATGCCGGCGCCGCCGCCCATGGCACCGGCCTGGCGGACGGCCCGGTCGAACTGTCGCTCGAACTCCTGCACGAAGGGGTCGATCGACGTCAGCAACATGACATCACCTCCGAGGACCGCCGGCGCCGAGCCGGGCGCCGGCCCACTTGCTCCTTGTACAAGAGGAAACCTGCAACTCCAGTTATAGGTTCCTTCCGAGCGGATGTCAAGGCACGGCCGGAGCCCGGCTGCCGGAACCGATCTCGTCGCGATACCGGCCGGCGGACGGAAACCGCCGCGAAGCGGGTAGGGTGAACCGAAAGTTCCGCCCTGTGTCCGCGGATCAGCAGGCAATGCTGCCCGAGGTGAGGAACATGGCGAACGGACGCGGCGCCGGCGACGGCGCCCACCAGGCCGCCGGCCGGCTGGCCGGCGCGCTGCGCTCGATGGCGGTGATCTCCCGCGTGGACGGGGCCGCCCTGATGCTGGCCGCCGAGCCGAGCGGGCTGCGCGCGGTCGGCGGATCCACTCGCGAAGGGTTGACCCTGCAGTACGCCCAGCAGCTCGTGCAGGCGGGCCCCGCCCTGGACGCCGTCTCCGCCGGCCACCCGGTCGCCGTGGACGACCTGGACGGTCATCCCGACCGTCCCGGGTACGCGCGGCTGGCGCTCACCGCGGCGCCGGTCAGGGCCGTCCTCGCGGTCCCCGTCCACGTCGGCGGCGAGGTCGTCGGGGCGCTGAACTTCTACCAGTGCACGCCCTGTCCATGGACGAGCCGGCAGATCGCGCTCGGGGAGCACCTGGCCGAGACCACGGCCGACCTCCTGGTCCGGCTGGCCGCGCGGCCGGCGGCGGGCGACGGCGCCCACGGCCTGCCGTAGTGCCTCCACATCTCGTTCATCACCGTTCTCTCAGCAAGCAGTCAAGGATGTGGAGCATGATGCATATCGACACCGACGCGTTGGACTCCAGTTTGGAGGTGCTGCGCAAGGCGCCCGTCGACTCGGACGTGGCCCGCGCCCTCCAGCGGGTGGTCAGTTCGGTGGACCGGCTCTTCGGCTACGACGGCGCCGGGATAATGCTCATCGACGACTCCGAGGCGCTGCTGTACGTGGCCGCGTCCGACGAGGTCGGCCGGTCCCTGGAGGAGGCCCAGGCCAGCGCCGGCCAGGGCCCCTGCTACGAGACCTATGTCGAGGGCCGGCCCGTCTGGACCAAGGACGTCCGCTCCGACCCCCGCTGGCCGCAGCTCGTGGACGTGCTCGACGAGCGGGTGCGGGCCGTCGCCGGAGTGCCGCTGCTGCTGGGCGGCAGCCCGGTCGGCACGCTCAACGTCTACCGCTCCGAGCCGTACGGCTGGGACGACTCCGACTTCGCGGCGCTGCGCGCCTACGCCGGGCTGATCAGTGAGCTCATGGCGGCGGCGCTGTCGTCCCGCGAGCACAGCGCCACCGCCACCCAGCTGCAGTACGCGCTGGACTACCGGGTCATCATCGAACGCGCCATCGGCTTCCTGATGGCCACCCACCGGCTGGACGCCGTCGCGGCGTTCAACATGCTGCGCAAGCAGGCCCGTAACACCCGCCGCCGTGTCGCCGATCTGGCCGCCGAGATCCTCAAGGACGGCACGCCCTAGCCC